>QHQA01000100.1:31495-33364 GCA_003219695.1 Verrucomicrobiota bacterium | reverse complement strand
TTCGTCATCGTCACCGAGCAGATATGAAAGCTCGGCGATTCCGTCGGTCTGAATTGTTTTAAAAACGAGTGACATCGCGGACAATCTAACGCGAAGCAGCTGTAAACTTCAATAAGATCGACAATCACTCCGCTTGGAGATCCTCGCCGCGCGTTCGGAATCAAAAGAAAAGTACATTTCGGCGCGACACCCCTTCGGCTTCGCTCAGGGCAGGCTTCACCAGCACGCGGGACGCGTGCGCTACCCGGAATCGATCACCGCACCTCTACTTCGATCGGCAGAATGTGGTTAATCATGTAAGTGCCACGATCGGGATCGTGCTGGACTGGTTGCGTGCGGCCCTGGGAATCGGTGGCGCGGGCGATGAGAATTTGTTTTCCTGGTTGCGACGGTGTTCGCCATTGAAATTCCCAGCGACGCCATGCGCTTGGAACAGGGTTGTCGATCAGCTTCGTCTCATTCCAACTGGCGCCGCCATCGGTGCTGAGTTCCACTTTTGTGATTTCGCCGCCACTGGTCCACGCGGCGCCATGAACGCGCACGCTCGAAGTCGTTGGAACGGTTTCGCCCTCCGCTGGCCTGGCGATTTGCGCTTTGACTAGCAATTCAGTTAGCGGCGTGCGTTCGGCAATCTCCCCTCGTCTTCTCCAGTAGGCGTAATCGATCGTTTGATAATAACCGTTAAACGGCCGGTCAGTGACGACGACACGCTGTAGCCATTTGACGGAAGCCATAGCGTACCAGCCTGGCACGACAGCTCGCAGGGGGAAACCATGTTGTGGCGGAAGATCAACACCGTTCATTTTATAGGCGAGCAACACGTCTGTGCGGGCTTTGCTGAGCGGAATGCTGCGCGCAAATGTTGATTCGCCAGGCGGACTCTTCGGTTCGTCGAGCATGCCGCAATCAGAGCCTTCCAAAATTACTTCACACCCGCTTGCTTTTACAGCGGCTCGATGAAGCAAGGCCGATAACGGCACGCCCGTCCATTCAACCGTGCCAACTGCGCCGAGTCGCCATTGCACGCCCTTCACTTTTGGTTCGAGAAAATTGCGACTGTTCCCTGCGCATTCTAACGTCACGGGAACGGCGACTGACGGCAACCCGATCAACTCTTCGTAATTAATCGCGAACGGTTTTTCCACTTCGCCCTCCACACGCAACCACCACGCGTCGCGGTCGATCTTAGGAATTGGAAAATGCGTGCGAACATAAAACGATTCGGTGGGCGTGAGGAAATCGTCGAGGGTCGAGAATGGCATCTCGAGGTTGAGAGGACTTTCCTCGCGCACAATTTTCCCGCTGAAAAACTTCTGCGAAGCGTCGGTCATTGCAATTTGTCGATTGAAATTCGTTGTTGATTCGGCGAGATGCAAAAAATCAGTGCGTGGACAATGCAAAGGTCTTCATGCAGGCATCGAAGAGCGGTTCAAGCTGCGCTTCGAACTTGGCCGGGGCAGTGCAGGTTATAACGATTTTTTTGTCTCCCGTGCCTTGGAAAATATACATTGTCTCTGTTAGATCGACATCTTTTGGTCCGGTTTGCAATTTGACCTTGTAAGCAGGCGTCTTGGAGTCGGCGGCAAATTCTGCGTTCGCCACCTTCCCCTTCAGCGCGCCGTTCCTGAGTGCCTGGACATCGGTGTCCACGTAATCGCGAAGCGATCCGGTGTAGGGTTCGACTGTTGTCACCATTTTGCTCGACAATCCGCTCGATTTGGCCGGCGCAATCATGGCCGCTGCGGATGGAGGCGCCGGTTTGCTTTCCCAGCCTTTCGGAATACGATGGCTGTAGCCATTTTCGACGGATGTAAACGTCTCCCCAATTTCTTGACGCGCCGGTGTGGTTGGTGTGGATTCGCCCGGCAG
>QHQA01000100.1:0-31452 GCA_003219695.1 Verrucomicrobiota bacterium | reverse complement strand
CTATTCCGCCTGACAACTTCGCAGCAACCACGAAAAGTCGGGGCCCTTACCATGACCGCTCGCAGCGAGCTTTGGCGCATGTCCTATCCAGTCGGTGATGCTGAAAACCCGGTCACCACGGCGCGTCATTCGTCGCAGTGTTACAGAGAATGGACGTGTCGTGCGTTGGAGCGCGCCTGTCAGAGCGAGAGCTACAAAGTGCGCGGGACGCTTTTAATATAATCCCAGCGCTTCGACTGTCGCTTCGTCAATTGCTCCCGTAATGGGCAAGCCGTAATCGCGCTGGAAGTTCGCGAGAGATGCTCGCGTGTCGATGCCTAGCGACCCTGTTATTTCTCCAGAATAGTAGCCTGCATCTTGCAAGGCGGTCTGGACGTTCGCGATCACCTCGTCCGGGAGCAGGTCACTGTAAGTGTAGATTGGCCCATCGTAATCGTAGTAGCTCTGCAGTGGATCGTAACCCCACGCGGGATACCAATAACTTCCGTCCAGAAAATAGTATCCTGTGGTAACAAAAACGATCGTGTCACAATGGTCGTGCCACCAGTTTCGGTCATGCCACTCGTGCCAATGACGACGGAACGCATCATTAAAGCTCATGTGATCGTTTTTGTTGTGCCACTTTTTTCCGGACGTGTCTTTTGGTGATTCGCGCGTCTCTGGCTGAGATTCCGCCGCCGGCTCATGAGTCGTGACATGCGGTCGAGCACTTATCGCCGCGAGCGTTTGATTGTCAGTTCCCAATCCGCGTCGTTCACGCATTGCCGCCAACGTGCGCAACTCACTTTGACGTGTCGCCGGATCAACCCTGATCGGTTGCTGAGTTCCAAAGCTGTGCCGCTCGCGCATTGCTGCCAAGGTGCGCAACTCAGTTTCGCGCGTCGCTGGATCAAGTGTAATCGCTTGTTGCCCCGATGCACGCCCCTGCGTCCTTAGAGCTGCAAAAGCGGGATTCAAGCTCCACACGACCGGTGAATAATTCCGCTGCAGATTCGTTGTTGGCTGGGCAATGGTACGCGGCACATTCGAGCTGAATCTTTGAGGATTGAACCCCGTTGCCCGAGCAATCATGTGCGGCATTACCGGCGCGCTCGCAACCGGTCTGGGTGCGACCGCTGGCGCGCCGCGGCTCGTCACGACGCGCGGCGCATTTTGCATGTTTGCATTGATCATTTGGCCGGTCGCAGTGTGAAGACTTCCCGCAAGCGCCGCGATGACGCAAACTGCCGAAAATTCAAATCGATTCATTCGCCGGCTCCGATCATTCAACATCACAAACACCTGTGAGTTGCAAGCTTTTCGCCCAAAACAGTCCGTGCGGCAAGTGAGTCTCCCGAGGCGTTTGCAATCTGCAATTCGAAATTTACAATGAAGACCTCGGCCGGGGTCTTAGCTCAGTTGGTAGAGCGCCTCAATGGCATTGAGGAGGTCACGGGTTCGAATCCCGTAGGCTCCACTTCGTTGTGTTGCTGAAGATGCTCTAGCGCGACGCACGCAATCGAAGACGCGTTGTTCCAGTCAGCGCCCGGTAACAAATGCGTAACCCTTCCGGTGTTGAGCGCGCGACGCTGGCAATCTAACTCTACCCTTATGAAATTTAGGACATTCACAGCGTCAATTTCTTAAAGTTTGGGAATCAGTTTGAGTCACTCGTGCACATCCTGATTGTTGAAGATGAAGTCCCAGTCGCGCGGCAAATCGTTTCGGCATTGATCGAGGCTGGTCATAATCCGAAAGCAGTTTACGACGGCGAAGCCGCTTTGAACGAAGTGCGCAAAACGGCGTTTGACCTCATTGTGCTTGATATCGGCTTGCCCCGACTCGATGGCTTCCAAGTCTTGCGACGCGTGCGCGCACAAGACCTCGCCGGCCGTGTGCTGTTGCTCACCGCACGCAGTGCTGTCGATGATCGAGTAACGGGGTTTCAACTTGGGGCTGACGATTATCTGCCTAAGCCATTTGCCATGCGTGAACTGGTGGCGCGCGTGCGTGCGCTCGGGCGTCGCTATCCGGAGCAATCGCTAATGTCCCTGAACCTCGGCGATCTCACACTCGACCTGGACACCTACGACGTTCGCCGCGGCGCGGAACGCATCGACCTTTCTCCACGGGAACTGGCGATACTAAAGGTGCTGCTGCGGGAGCCCGGCCGCGTCTTTACGCGCACCGAGCTGTGCGAACGGGTTTGGGAACACGCGCATGAGTACGATACAAAGCTGGTCGAGGTGTTCATTTGCCGGTTGCGAAGAAAAATCGGCGATCCGCCAGTGATTCACACCGTCCGGCACGTCGGTTACACAGCTCGCGGAGCATGCGCGACACCGTGAATCCTTAGGTAACAACCGTGTAACTTTTGCAGTTGTTTTCGGTGAGCAACTGTAGCCGCCGTCGCGGCGTTCAATCACCAGAAATCTTAAATAACCTATGAAAACAAACCGCATACTCTTGTTACTCTGCGTCGCAGCAGCGAGCATGGCTGCGCTTGGTGCGTCTGCGGCTATGCGTGGCTCACCAATGATGGGGCGACCCGCAATGGCGCACATGGGGCGGCCTGCGATGGCGCAGCCGACGCCACGTTTTACGCCAGGCAACACGATGATGGGCACGCATCGGTTCTTTAACGATCGTTTCCATCGTTTCCATCGTTTCAATGACGGGGATTTCGATCGGGATGATCGGTTTCGTCGCTTTCATCGTTTCCATAATGAAACGTTCGTCTTCGTGGACACGTTCGGGTTCCCGTTCTTCTTTCCGTATCCGTTCTATCCGTATCCTTATTATGGATACACCCCGTACGGTTACTACGGGTACGGCGCCTACGGGTATGGCAGTACATCCACCGTGGTGGAGGTCCAGCGCCGACTTGCTCGCACTGGCTACTATCATGGACGCATCGACGGGATTATGGGACCGCAAACGCGCCGAGCAATTCGCGCTTACGAGCGTCACCACAATATGCGCGCCTACGGCTTAATCGATCGGCGGCTTGTGGCAACACTGGGTCTCGCTTAGTCGAACGCTTATAGCCGCTCGAAGCGGACGCAGTCGTTTTCGCCAACGGAGCAAAACAAATCCGCCCGCCAGAGTAAACCAGCGGGCGGATCGCTAACTTTCAGTCTGATTTCTACATGCAGATGTGGGTGCTTGGATTGCTCCAATCGCTCTGGCCAGTTTAGCCCGCCCCGAACTTAAACGGCGGCAGGTTTAGACGCGTGAAAGCAAAGCGATTGATAAGACGTTGTCGAACGGCATGCAAGGGTAACAAGCGCGTAACCCTTCCAAAGTAGCGTACGCTACAAAGCGGTGCTGATTCTACAGGCATGAAAATAACAAGCGATCCTACAGCAAATGGTTCTAGTGTGACCGAGAATCGGCCTCTAGAAGATAACTTGGAGAAAAGAGTTAAACCTCGCGGAAGTTCTATCAGTCCTCGTTCTTTCCTGGGCAAATCACTTGCCGTTGGAGCAAGAACCATCGGTGCGGGACTATTGTCTAGCATCCGAACGGCAAGAGCTAGCGGTAGTCTAATACCGGGAGACGCGGCACTACTTCGCTTCCCAGCGGCGCTGGAGCTTTGCCGACTCACCATTCACTACGGCGTGATCGGCGCCACGGTAATAATCCTGACTTTGTTCAGCAGTGTGCAGACGGCGCAAGCGGCAGTCGGAGACCTCGATCCTACGTTCGGAACGGGCGGCATGGTGACGACGGATCTTAATCATACCGGAAAGCCTATAATTACCAAACAATCCGCTACAGAACAGTACGCCACAGCGGATGACGGTACTCCGTTGCATTGGCAAGTAGTTGCCCCGATGGATGGTCAAAAACATCCTGCGGTATTGTTGTTGCCTGGTGGTGGATTCAAGCATCTTTATTCCATCCCCGCCGCTGTTAGTTCGGACCTCCGAGATGCTGGATATTGTGTGTTCAATTTTACCGAGTATCGTCTTGCTCCCCCGAACAAATTGGCTGGACAAGTTTCAGACGGTCGTTTTCCCGATCAGACTAATGATGTCGAATTAGCTGCTGCGAAAGCCAAAACCGATAGTCGTTGCAATGGCGAAGTATTCGCCGTAGGTGGGAGCGCCGGAGCTACTCATGCTGCGTGGCTTGCTGGAAAGAGTTTGGTGAAAGCGGCTGTGCTGATGTCGCCCGCGATGCAGTTTGATGACATTGTTAGTTTGCAGAATAGCAATTTTCGAAATGATGTGATTAATTACGCTCCTGGCAATCTAGCGGCAGCGAGTCCCAACAACATTCTTGTAACCAATGAGTCCGCGATATTCATCACGGCTTTCCAACATGACAGCATGCCCGCACCGCAATATAATCTAGGAGTGGCTAAGTTGGCGTCTCTCGGAACGCCTAACAGGTCGGAGTTAGTGTCTGGACAGGGGCATTCATGGGATCTTTGGCCTTTGATTAAAGATCAGGCCATTAAATTTCTGAACACGCACCGAGGATCAGCAGAAATGCCATGATAGGCCATCAAGTCCTGATCTAACTTAACGCTGAGCACCGACATCGCCAACTCACCGCGTCATTTACACTTTCGACTAGTCGTGCACATCCTGATTGTTGAAGATGAAGCTCTAGTGGCACGGCAAATCGCTTCGGCATTGATCGAAGCCGGCCATGATCCGAAACTGGTTCACAATGGTGAGGCCAGTTTGGATGAAGTGAGCAAGGCGGCGTTTCGACCTCATCGTGCTTGATATCGGACTGCCCGGAATCGATGGCTTCCAAGTCTTGCGACGCCTGCGCGCGCAACACGTCGTCAGCCGTGTATTGCTGCTCACCGCGCGCAGCGCTGTCAATGATCGAGTAACCGGGCTGCGGCTTGGGGCTGACGATTATCTGCCCAAGCCATTTGCCATGCGTGAACTGGTGGCGCGCGGGCGTCGCTATCCGGAGCAATCGCTAATGTCTCTGAACGTCGGCGATCTCACACTCGATCTGGACACCCACAATGCTTACCGGAGCGCGCAAAGGTAACAAGCGCGTAACCTTTCCAAAGTAGCGTACGCTGCAAAACAGTGCTGATTCTTGAGGCATGAAAACAATAAACGATCCTACAGCAAATGGCTCTAGCAGGAGCGAGAGTCGCTCTCTAGAGGATAACTTGGAGAAGAAAAATAAACGCCGGAAACGATTCATCAGCCGCCGTTCTTTCCTGGGTAAAACGATCGCCCTGGGAGCAGGAACCGTCGGCGCGGGACTCTTGGGCAGCATCCGAACCGCAAAGGCAAGTGGCGGTCTTTCAGAAGGAGACGCGGCACTACTTCGCTTCCCAGCGGCGGTGGAGCTACTCGAGGCCGACTTTTGGATCCAATACAACGAACTTGGCGGCATCCAGGACTCGGAAGTCCCGGGCGGAACTGGCAACCCAGCCTATACCGAGGCGCTCGCGGTGCTGGACGAAGACATGGATCAGTACATCCACGATAACACCGATGATGAGATCACTCATCACCAGTTCCTCAACGCCTACCTGGTCTCCAAGGGAGCGGCGCCCGCAAATCTCGATGCGTTTCGCACGTTGATGGGCAGCACCGCGACCGGAGTGAACCCAGACCTAATCGGGAAGCGGCTGACCAACCTGACCCAGCTGACCATCGACACCAGCTGGTGGACCCGCTATCGGGACGACAGGCATAACCCGGATCTTGATCCGAACTTTGTCTTTCCGCAGGCCGTCCCGACTTTGGCCGTAAACCAGCACACGGCAATTCCTCGAACGGATGCGGATACAACCAATCCCCGTTTCCTACAGGCGATCGCGAACACGGCGGGCTTCCACTTCCCAACCATTGAACAAGGTGGGACCAGCCTCTATCCGGCGGAGGCGCAAAGGGCGACCAGTGTGGAAGTCTTGCGGATACTGATGAGCATTGGCCCGACCGAGACCATGCACTTCCAAACCTGGTCGGACAAGGCGGGTAATGCGCCTCCTCTGAGTGCCGTTGATCCGGTAACGGGCGTTAGGGTGAGGTTTCCGGATCTGGACGTGAACAACGAGCTTTTCAAGAAGAACTTGATCATGCCCGAGCCATGTCCGTTCCTGGATCGAAGCCTTCCCATTGTTTCGATCATTCGGCCAACGAACACGGAAGGCATCGCCATGGGTGTTCTCACATTCCTGACCAACATGGGGCTCTTCATCGGCCAATCGCAGGCGTTCTTTGCGTACATGACCCAACTCGCACAAGACGCAGACCGCGCCACGCGTGATTGTGGTTGAGCGGTCAAATCGGTAGAACATCCCGAACGGTTGCTCCAAAGAGCGACCGTTCGGGATTCAGGGTGGCGGGCGCCTTACAGCAGGATTCAGTAATTATCAGGATCCAACTGAGCTCTCATCTTCCACGCGACGATTTCCCTTTTCAGGGACACGGTTTTCGAGGAGGATTCCAGATTCCGTAGAAATTGCTCAACGTCAGTAAGCTGCGCGGTTTGAATTTTATAGTAAAACGGAAACCGGAATGCATAAGACCAATTCCCTCCTCATGCACGCGCCGAAGATGGACATCTTCGAGACAGCGGCTAACTTGGAACTGTGGCCGAAAATTCTCCCGCATTATCGCTACATTCAATTTCTGGAGCGCGGACCTGATCGCAATATTGTGGTGATGGCGGCAAGGCGTTCCGGGATTCCGATCTCGTGGACATCTGAGCAAATCATCGACCGCAACAAGTTCGAAATTCATTTTCGTCATCTCAAAGCGTGGACGAAAGGAATGCGCGTGGTCTGGAATTTCTCAGATACACCCAATGGCGTGCTGGTAACGATTTCACACGATTTGCGATTCCGCATTCCCGCACTCGCGCGGATTGCCGATGCGATCATCGGCGATTTTTTTATTTATAATGTTGCCAACAGAACCTTGCGCTGCATGAAAGCTTATGTGGAAGCGAGAGCAAACAAGGTGACCGCATGAGCCCGGCCCCGCCAAAGGCTACGGCGCGGCACGCCCGGCGACGCACGGTCATCACCGGGATTGGTCCCATCACATGCGTTGGCACCGGCGTGGATAATTTTTGGAATGGAATCCTGTCGGAAAAAAGTGGTATTGATAGCATCACAAGCTTCGACCCCAGCGTGTTTCACGTGCGATGCGCAGGCGAGATTCGCGATTGGAATCCGGAAGAATTTTTCTTGCCGCATCGTCTGAAACGTCTCGATCGTTACGCGCAGTTCGCAGTCGTATCTGCAAGGCTCGCGCTGGCCGACGCGCGCATCGAGTATTCGCGCGAAAAACCGCAGGAGCGCATCGGCGTCAGCTTTGGCACCGCGCTGGGCGGCGTCTGTAAAGCCGAAGAACAGTACATCAGATATTTGAAGAAAGGCGCACGCGGCGTTCAACCCACGCTCGCCGTGCAGGTCTTTGGCGGTTCGGCCCATTCAAATATTGCGATTGAATTCGGGTTTCGCGGCGTCGGCACAACGAATTCTAACAGTTGCGCAAGCGGCACGGTATCGGTGGGCGAAGCGCTGCGTTACATACGGGACGACTTTGCCGACGCCGTGGTCGCTGGCGGAGCGGAGGCGCCACTCACGGCCATTACCATCGGCGCATTCGACATCATCAAAACGATGAGCAGATGGTCGGGCGATCCGGCGCTGGCGTGTCGGCCATTCGATCTCTCGCGTGATGGATTTGTCATGGGCGAAGGCGGCGCTTCTCTCATCGTCGAGGAACTCGACCACGCGCGAGCGCGTGGCGCCCGCATCTATGCGGAAGTGCTGGGATACAGTTTAAACAACGACGCTTTTCACATGACCTCGCCTCTGCCCAACGGCGAATCGTCCATTCGCGCAATGCGCGAAGCGCTCGCGGACGCGCAACTGGCGCCCGAACAGATCGATTACATCAACGCCCACGCCAGTTCGACCCAGCTCAACGACAGCGCGGAGACCGCGTCGATCAAACAAGTGTTTGGCGAGCATGCGCGGCGGATCCCTGTTAGCGGAACAAAGGGTTATTACGCCCATCCGCTGGGCGCGACCGGCGCGATCGAAGCCGCGCTTTGCGCTCTGGCGCTGGACCGGCAATGGATTCCGCCAACAATCAATTATCGAAATCCCGATCCGGCGTGTGATCTCGACATTGTGCCGAACCATGGGCGCAGCGCCGAGTTGAATTACGTCATGAGCAATTCATTCGGCTTCGGCGGAATTAACGCTTGCGTGGTGCTGGGCCGCGTGTAACTCAGGCATCTTGCCTGATTAGTCGGCCAGGCTTCCAGCCTGCGCAGGCAGGATGCCCGCGCGACGAGACAGGCACGGATGCCTATGTTACAACAAATCCGGGCGATTCTCGCGTGTGCGCTTGATTGCTTGTTCTTTACGCCACTTTGCGATCTGTGTGTGATTTCCAGAAAGCAAAACTTCCGGGACTCTCCAGCCGCGAAATTCGGCAGGCCGCGTGTATTGCGGCGCTTCGAGCAGGCCTGCGCTGAACGAATCATCGGCCGCAGATTGTTCGTTTAGTCAGCACGTAATCCCCAATCGAAATCTCCATATCGACAAGATGTTCGATCACACGGTGATCGACTCCCTCGTAGTGACCGCAAACGATGATGAGGTGCGGTTCGTGCGATAGCTCTCGCGCCATTTGCTGATCAAAGCGCCGACCCGCTGGTGACATCAGGAGCGCTTTCGGGTTCCCTAGTTGGACGTTGAGCGTTGAACGTTGAGCGTTGGGCGTTTGCCGTTTCAGATCTTCCACGGCTGCGAAAATCGGTTCCGGCTTCATCACCATTCCCTGCCCTCCGCCAAACGGCGCGTCATCGACAATGTGATGTTTGTCCATCGCCCAATCCCGCAGGTTATGAATGTGCAGGTCAACGACTCCTTTTTCCTGTGCGCGTTTCATCATGCTCTCGCTCAGAGGCGCCCGGCAGATTTCAGGAAACAAGGTAACTATGTCGATTTTCATCGTTGGAAAACTCCGACGCTCCAACCCCATTAGCAAGACTTCGAAAAGCGAGATTGACCGCATGGGTCAAACGAGTAAAAAGAGTGAAGGCACCAAGAGGTCGCGCAGGAATTAGAGCAACGAGAGGAGTCTGAGATGTCTGTTCACAATCATCTGGACGTCCAATATCATCAACAGGACACCGATTACTATTGCGGAGCGGCTTGCGCGCAAATGGTGCTCGCCCAAATCGGAGCCGGCTTGTTAGACCAAGACAGCCTTTACGCTGACAACCACAGTCACAGCATAGCCGAAGGTGGATGGTACACTGCGCCCGATGGGTTGACGTGGACGCTGAATGATCGTGACCCGGGGACACATTATTTCGTCGATTTTGCCCTAACGAGTGAAGATCTGATTTCGCGCAAGCTTTGCTGGACCATCGAGCACTACGACGTGGCGCCAGTCGCGCTCGTGTTCGGATCGGCGCACTGGATTGTTATTCGCGGCTACGAAGCCAGCGCGGCCCCAACCAGCTCGGCCGATAATTCGTATTCGATCATCGCCTTTGACGTAAATAACCCGTGGCCGCCAACGCCCGCTCCCGCGCCGCCGCCACCTCATAAGGCAGGCGACGCTTGTGGTTCGGGCGGAGATCGGGGCGTTGCAGACGAGCACATTAGCTACTCGACGTGGCAATCCGATTACATGACTGGTGTTTCCGGAGGTTATTGGGGAGGAAAATTTGTCGGGGTTTGCGATCCGGAACCTCCACCAATCGGTGCTGGTATCCGGCGCCGTGTGCGGAGACGTTTGTCAGGCGAAAAATTAATCACGCCGCAAACCGCAGCGCGCAATGCCGTTACCGGTTTGAAAGCTTACAATGTCGCAAAAAGAAAGAACTGGCAGAAAGCGCTCGTCGATACGACGCCGGCAAACCCGCTATTGGTACAACGGCTCGATTATCCCGACCGCTTTTATTACATCGTGCCAATGGGCAAGACCGCAAAGCGCACCCCCATTCTGGTAAGCGTGGATGCACGCTACGGCGACTATCGTGAGGCCGTATGCTTACCCGCGCAGAACCGTTCCCATCTCGTTGCTAGAATGGATCGCAAGCAGTTGGTCGCCAAAGTTTCAGATAAAAAGTTTGATTTGGAAGAACCACTGGGCCGGTTGCTTTTTCGCCCAGAAGCCTTTTGTCTTTATCCGACGCTGGTTTGGAAACCATGCCGTGAATCACTTTCCCCGTTCTGGCCATTTCACATGTTCACAATCGGCGACTATCGGGTGTATGTGCGGATCGATGGCGCTATCTTCACCAAGCTGCACGACGATCAGCGCGGAATTTAAGTTGGGACGTTGCCGCCGACGAAGGTGCGACCACCTATGATCGGCGAGAGAGAGGCCATCATGCGAGCGCAGCGCGTTCTTGGCTTTGACGAGACGATCATGTCACGCGCTTGGGCGGTTCGCAGGCTGGATCGGCCAACCGGTTCTTATTTTCTCGTAGAACTCGGCGAAAAAAATATGACCGGCGCTGTCGCAACGGTGGATCGCGTTTCGGGCGAGGTCACTCATTCCGCGCGGCTGCGGGGCGAAGCACATCTGAAAACGCCACAAGAATTATTGGGTGGAGACTTGAGAACAGACGTAGAGATCAAGCTCGTGTGGCGGCCGTGTGACGCTTCGCGGTCTCCGCTTTATCCGCTTTGGCAAATACGGACTGACGAAGATCTCTTTTACCTAGACCAGAATGGCCAGCGCTGGTATCGACTCGAAAGTACCGGTCGCGGCGGCTAACTCGGCTACTCGACAATCTCAAGCACGGCGCGCTGTCCGTGGCGTGCAGCCGAGCTGGCCAGTAGCACGCGAATAGCATGAATGGTTTGGCCACCGCGGCCAATGACGCGGCCTACGTCTCCTCGTCGAAGTTGCAATTTAAAGATAGTCGTTTTGCCGTTTGGAATTTCCGTCAGCACGATGTCGTCAGGAGATTCAATCAATTGCCGAATTACAAACTCCAAAAATTCCCTCATGTGCCAGAAGACTAACCACGAATGGACACGAATAAACACGAATTTTCTCTGTCGATATGCATCCTGTAGCGTCCGCTGTCCTCAGCGGATCACGCCGGTGTTTGCAAAACCCGATGCGCTGGAGACAGCACACTCCACAGCGCGAAGAGTAATGGAACGGGCGTCAGGTTGACGTCTCACTCGGTGCCGGCGGAGGCGAAAGCTGCTCTTGACTCGATTCCTCTGCCCCGCGCTCTGCTCCCGGTGACAGCCCGGCACCTGAGATTTTCTTGTTTTTCTCAATCAAGCTGCGGACCGTGTCGGACGGTTGCGCGCCTTTGCTGATCCAGTAATCTGCGCGGTCAACGTTCAACGAGCTATTGTGACCGGGTTTTTTTGGATCATACGTGCCGATGATCTCGATGAATTTCCCGTCGCGTGGGCTGCGGCTGTCAGCCACGACTACCTTGTAGTATGGGCGATTCTTCGCGCCTTCCCTGCGTAATCTGATTGAAACTGCCATGATTGGGAAAGTTGCGATGGTTAAATAGTTAAGGTTATAGGCGTTAATCAGTTACAAAAGTTAAAACGTAAAACACGTCAGCAGCCGATCTCTTTAACGTTGGAACCTTTGTAACTCTTTTAATGCTCTCTTCATTTTGCCCGCGCTTTTCATCACCTTGCGCATTTGATCGAAGCGCCGCAGCAAATTGTTCACCTCCGTGACGGTGCAGCCGCTACCGCGCGCGATGCGCTGCCGCCGCCGCGCATTCAAAATGTCGGGGCGCGCCCGCTCGTACTTCGTCATCGAAAGCACGATGGCTTCCGTGCGCTTAAGCTGCTTCTCGTCAACTGAGAGGCCTTGCATATTACCCATCCCAGGCAACATGCCAAGAATATTCTCCAGCGGCCCCATCCGTCGCATCATCCTGAACTGCGCCAGGAAATCGTTGAAATCGAATGACGCGGTGCGCAATTTGCGCTCGAGCCGGGCAGCATCTTCAACTTCCACCGCTTCGGCCGCTTTCTCGACGAGACCGACCACATCGCCCATTCCCAGAATCCGGCCCGCCAGTCGCTCTGGAATAAAGGGTTCGAACTGATCGAGCTTTTCCCCGGTTCCGGCAAATTTGATTGGCCGCTGCGTGACTTCGCGCATCGACAAAGCTGCGCCGCCACGCGCGTCGCCATCGAGCTTGGTCAAAATGATTCCTGTGAGTGATAACGCATTGTTGAAATGAGTCGCCACGCTGACTGCTTGCTGGCCGGTCGCCGCATCCACGACGAGCAAAGTTTCCTGTGGCTGCAAGAATTCTTTTAAGTCCTTGAGCTCGCGCATCAGCGCTTCATCGATTTCCTGCCGACCTGCGGTGTCGAAGATGGAAATGGAGGGGCGAGCTCGGGCGAGTCCGAGTGCGCGGGTCAGCGCGACAGCGGCGACGCGTTGCGCATTTTTCTCGCCCGGCTCGCCGGTGAAAACAGGAACCTCGATCTGCTTCCCGAGCGTTGCGAGTTGTTCGATTGCCGCGGGGCGCTGTAAATCGCACGCGACCAGGGACGGTATATGACCCTGTTTCTTCAAGCGAAGTGCAAGCTTCGCAGCCGAAGTTGTTTTGCCAGAGCCGTTGAGGCCCACAATCAAAATCCGCGTTTCGTCTTCCAGACGAAGCGGCTCCGCATCGCCGCCGAGCAGGGCAGTCAATTCGTCATAAAAAATTTTAACGATCTGCTGGCCGGGTGTAATGCTGCGCAGAACTGTTTCCCCTAGCGCTTTCTCTTTCACACGGGCGATGAATTTTCGAGCGACCTGAAAATCGACATCCGCTTCAAGCAGCGCCAGGCGCACCTGTCGCAGCACGGTATCAACGTTCGATTCGTTAATAACGCCGTGCCCACGGAGTTCCTTGAAGACCTCCTGAAGCTTGTCGCTGAGTTGTGGAAACATAACCTTGTAAGCGCTGGGTCACTCAAGGAGGAGCGATTTCCAGATCGCCCAAGGCGGTTTAGAAACCGCCGTTCCTTGGGAAGACGTTATTTCTTCGGAGCTGCCGTCGGTGAAGTTGCTCCAACGGCTGCGCCTTCTTCGATTCCAAAAGTCCAATGCGCTTCAACCTTTTTGCCCGCCGATTTTGCGCTGACAATTACGGTGCATGATTTGTCCCGCAGCCTTTGCGTGACCTGATACGATACGGTGGCGGTCTTGGGATCGTAGCTGGCCGGCACAGCGCCGAGCCCGCTCACGCGCATTTGCACACTGCCGGGATCGATCTGGCCGACACCGCCGAGGTTCGCTTTGATCAGAGGCAGCGCGGTGCGCACCGTTTCGCCGTCAGCCGGCTGGGTCGCCAGATCTTTGGCGCCAACTTCAGCCACCGCCACGCCACCGCTGGTCGGTGCGCCAATCATTTTCACCGCATCGGCAAACACCTTCGGCTTATTTGCCTCGATCATGTAACGGCCTAACGAATCGAGTGCCGAGGTGTAAGTGATCGGCTGGCCGTACACGGTGAATAGCGCTTCGTAGCCAGCATTGCGCGCGATTTGCTTGATGTGCTCGTTGTAAAATCCGTACGGCACAGCGAAGCAATTGACTTTGATCCCAAGCCGCTGCTCAAGCAATTCCTTCGATCCGGCAATCTCGTCCTGGAGCCATTGCTCATATTCCGGCGGGCTTAAATGTTTCTTGGTGACTTTGTTGTAAGGCTTGCGCAAGTCCTGGTGCGTTTTGGAATGCGCTTGAATGTCCACGCCGTTGTCGCGCATGTCGGCAAGTTGCTCCCACGTGATCGCCTGTCCGCCGCCAAAGTGCCCGCCCTGCACGCCTTCGGTGTAAATGAACATCGTCAGCGGATATCCGTATTTTTTCAGGATCGGCCAGGCCACGTCATATTGCGATTTCCAGCCATCATCTAATGTGATTACCGCGCAGCGGGGCGGGATATTTTTTTCGCTGCGTTTCCAAGCCAGCAGATCCTGCATGCCGATCACCGTGATGCCGTGAGTTTTTAGCTCCTCCATCTGTTTCTCGAAATCCTGCGGAGTGATCTCAGTGTCGGGATGCCGCACCTTATCTACGAAACGGTGGTAACCGAGAATGATCGTTTGCGCGGTTTGATCGACCACTGGCCTCGTGATCTTGCGAGAAGCCGCCGTGGCTGGCCCGGCGCCCGGGCTGGCTCCGGCTGTCGCGGCAGACTGCGCCGGCGATGAAGCCCCCGCCGGCCGCGGGTTCTGGGACAGGCTCTCCTGCTATTTGCACATTGAAAAATTCAGGGCCAGCAGGAGTGAAACAATTACGAATCGGATCATCATAAAAGGAGTAAAGGCATTAAGCGCGGTGACGCAAAACACAAGTGCGTTTTGCAATCGGGAGAAATAGACAGTGCACCGGTCAATTACGTTGCATCGCGCCAGCTCGGATAAAGAAACTTTTTTGTAGATTGCGTGTTTTTTGCTATTAGATCACAATGCCGCGCTCGATAATTCGCCTTATTATAGTTGGCTGCGTCGCGTCGCTCGGCGCGTGCAGCACACTTCGGGCGCCTGCGGTCAAAAACACAAGCAAAACCTTTACCACCGTAGTGGTGGACGCCGGACATGGCGGCAAAGACACCGGCGCGTATCGCCGGTATGGGCCACCGGAAAAAATCGTCGCACTGGATGTCGCTCAGCGTCTCGACCGCAAGCTGCGCGAATCGCAGCTTAAAACGGTCATGACCCGTTCTTCAGACGTCTTTATCCCACTCAATGATCGCGTCGCGATCGAGAACGCGCAGAAAAAGGCAATCTTTGTCAGTATCCATTTTAACGATTCGCGCCGGCGCGGGATCCGCGGATTCGAGACGTACTATCATTCGGGCCCGTCGGCTGACCTGGCCAACCGGATTCAGGAAAAGTTGATGACGATTCCACATTCCGCGAATCGCGGAGTTCACACGGCAAATTTTCGGGTGCTGCGCCTCGCGACCTGTCCAGCGGTGCTCGTGGAATGCGGATTCCTGAGCAACCGCGCCGAGGGCGGTCAGGCGCGCGACTGGGAATATCGTGAATTGCTCGCAGACAGAATTGCGGAAGCAGTTGTCGAGCAGCGCTACGGACCTGGCGTGTACCGCGCTTCCTCTCAAGTAGCTGCACAATCGCAGCCGCAGGCGGAATCTCCCAGCGGCGGCACCGGCATTGCTCCGGGCACTCCGCACCGGTAAGCCCGCGAAACCCCGCGAATAAACGGGAATCAGCAGCAATCTATTCGTTTGATTCACGCAAATTCGCGGGCCAACTAGAATTCCTTCCCGCGTTTTTCTGGCCCGACTGCGGCGAGCACAATCAGCGCCAAAAAGATCACCAACGAAAAGAGCGCCAGCGCCTTTGCATAATCCGGATGCCCGCTTGCGCCACGGAAATGATTCGCCAATCGCGCTTCCACCACGGCTGTGTTGGCGGCGAACAAATTTCCCAATTGATAGGCGAACCCCGGGAAAGTTCCGCGCACAGCGTCGGGTGAAAGCTCATTGAGATGCACCGGCACGATCCCCCACGCGCCTTGCACCATGAATTGCATCGCAAAGCCGCCGATCACCAAAAGGGCGTAGCCCGGCGAAAAAACCCACAAAGGAATTAGCACAATTCCCAGTCCCGCAGTCAAAATAATCAAGCGACGGCGTCCCCATTTTTGCGAGAGATGGCCGACCACCGTCCCGCCGCAAATTGCGCCAAAAGCGTAGATGATCCCGGTCGCCGCCTTTTGTGTGACACCGTAGTGGCGTTGTTCGCCGAGAAAAGTTTGATACATGTCCTGGGTGCCGTGCGACATGGCGTTGAAAGCCGTCATTAGCAAAATGACGTAAAGAAAGAGTCCCCAGTGCCGTTTGAGGACGACCAGGACGTCGCTCCAAAAATTTGTAATCCTATCCTGCCGGCGTTGCCACACCGGGGACTCAGGCACATGCACTCGGATGTAAAGTACGAGGAAGGCGGGGAGCGCTCCCGCCACGAATAGGCCGCGCCAGCCGAAGAACGGAAATACAATCCAGTAAACGACCGCCGCCAGCAGATAGCCGAACGCGTAACCTTGCTGTAAAATTCCCGAGAACAATCCGCGCGCTTCAGTTGGCAGGGTTTCCATCGCCAGCGATGCGCCAAGTCCCCATTCCCCGCCCATGCCGATCCCATAAAGCGCCCGAAAGATCAGCAACCAAGTATAATTCGGTGAAAACGCGGTAAGCAGTTCCATCACCGAATAAAAAATAATGTCGATCATGAGCGGGATGCGCCGTCCGAACCGATCGCCGAGCAAACCGAAGATGAACGCGCCCACCGGGCGCATCGCCAAGGTGATCGTGATGGCGTAGCTGAGCTCGGCAACGCTCGTGCCGAAATCATGCGCCATCGGCACGATCACGAATGTGAGCAGAAAAAAATCGAACGCGTCCAGCGACCAGCCAAGGAAACAGGCGAGGAATGTGTTGCGCTGATTGCGGTCGAGCAGTTTGAAAAGCCGGATCGCTTCCACAGCTTGATTCAACTAGTTTCAGCAACCACGAATCAACACTAATCCCGCCGTGGCGGGGCGAATGATTTTAGACAGAATTCACATAATCGAACAGAGTGCGGATTCTGAAAATTTCTTGGCGAGCTGTAGCTTGGCGACGGCTGCTGTTCATTCTGTCCAAAGTCTGTCGTCGCGAGGACGCAACGACCCACACGCGGGAAGCGTATGTCCCCGATCAGGACGCATAAACGCTTCAACGTTTCAACCCTGGCGCTTGGAAATAAGCGTTGACACCCAGCAAGATGAACCGCATAACCTCTGGGCAATACGCACGCAACTAACGAAGCCGACAGGCTTCAAGTCGGCCGACCGGAGTGGGTGCCACGGATTTCGGATGAGCCGTTCAACCTCAAATCCAACAAGAAAGAATCATCATGAAATCAGTCGTAGCTATACTCGCAATCACATTACTCGTCCTGTCGCCTGTTCCATTCGTTCAGGCTCAGTCGTCAACGCCGGCAGCAACTGGAAAGGGCGCCGCGCCCGCCGGAGCCGGCAAACGCACGGACGTTTACCATGTCCATTTCACTAAAGCCGCGCTCGGCAAAGCAGTGCAGTTGGGCGATTGGCTTAAAACGCCAGATCGCAGCAACCCGATGCCTGATCATTTTATTGTTCTGCGCCATCAAGACGGTGACGCATGGGATTACGTGGTCATTACGCATCTCGGACCAAAAGCGACCGTGGAAGCTGCAGGGACGGCCGTTCCGCCAGACAAACGTGATCTGAGCGAGTGGCACACCGATACGTTTGTGAATGGTCCTTCGTGGGAGGAATTCACCAAAGCCATGGGCATTGACGCCGACTCAAAATCCAAGACGACTGGCTCAGTTTACTCCGTTTCCTACTATCGCCCTGCTCCCGGCCATCGTCAGCAACTCGAAAAAATGCTGGGCGAAGCGCCAACCGGGCGAGGCGATACGACTGCTGGCAACGTGTTGATGCAGCATCTGGAAGGCGCCGGCTGGACATTTCTGACGATCGCTCGTTACAATTCCTGGGACGACTTTGCCACGGGTGAGAAAACCACCGTAGCGGAGACCACGAAGCCAGATAATCCCTGGTTTCGTTTGCGTGATCACACCGATTTCCATACCGACACGCTAACCGATCGCATCGCGCCGTAAGAGGTGCGATCTTCTAGGCAGCGCACCCGTCCCGGGCGCTGGCGAAGGCGTCCCCGCGTTTGCGGACTTCCCATAAATCAAAGTTCGTCGTCGCGAGACGCAACGACCCACGCGCGGGACGCGTATGCTCCCCAATCCAAGACCTGTAGTGGACCGCATTTCCTTTGGCTTCATCATTAGTTCGTCATTCGCCTGCCAAGCCGTAGTCCCGCGACTGCGGGGCGAAGGCGGGTCATTCGGATTTCGTCATTCCGATCCTGCCGTCCCCGCTACATTCGTAGGACGATTTACGAGCAAGAGCAGGAGCAAAAGCAAGAGGGATGAACACATCTACGCATCATGATGCGTCAATTTGTTTCTTGATTACCCAAGCAAACGCCCTTTAAGTTCCGGGACATTCATGGCGACAAACGGCCTTCACCCTCTGGAAACGCTCATGCGCGAACGCATCGTCGTGCTCGACGGAGCCATGGGCACGATGATCCAGCAGTATAAGTTGTCCGAGCAAGATTATCGCGGAAAACGATTCGCCGATTGGAAAGGCAAAGACCTCAAAGGGAGTCTCGAACTACTGAATTTAACACGGCCGCAAGTCGTCGAGGAAATTCACGCGGCTTATCTGGATGCGGGCGCCGACATCATCGAGACCAATACTTTTAGCGGGACAACCCTCGGGTTGCACGATTTCCTGTTTCAAGGCGAGCCCACACGTGGTCGTAAAGATCAGGAATTCTTTCAGCGCGTGGTGGACGATGTCGATCTTCGCGCGCTTGTTCATGAAATTAATTTTGAAGCGGCCAGGATCGCACGGCGGGCCTCAGACCGCGTCGCCAATGAAACCGGCCAGCAGCGATTTGTTGGCGGATCAATGGGGCCTCTTCCTGTTGCTGGTTCCATTTCACCCGATGTAAATGATCCGGCGTTTCGTGCGGTCTCGTTCGATCAACTTCGCCAGACTTACTTCGATGAAGCGAAAGCGCTGCTTCAAGGCGGTGTCGATCTTCTCATTGTGGAAACCATTTTCGACACGCTCAATGGTAAGGCTGCGTTGTTCGCCATCGCTGATGCATTGGAAAAGACCGGACGCAGCGTGCCCTTGATGATTTCGGGAACCGTAATCGACAAATCCGGACGGAACCTGAGCGGGCAAACCGTTGAAGCGTTGCTCATATCGATCGCCCACGCGCACCCGCTGATCCTCGGTTTGAATTGCTCACTGGGTCCAGATGAAATGGAACCGTTTGTGGAAGAGCTGGCGCGTATTTCGCCGTACTACATGAGCGCGTATCCGAACGCAGGTCTGCCAGATGCGCTCTCGCCGACCGGTTTTCCCGAAACTCCAGAAACATTTGCACCCAAGGTCGCGAAGTGGACAGAGAACGGCTGGCTCAACTTGGTGGGCGGCTGCTGCGGCACAACTCCCGAACATATTCGTGCGATTGCGGACGCTGTGCGCGGTTTCGCGCCACGACGCGTGCACTCGCGCGATTTGGGGAGCGCACGCGCCTCGCGTGCTGGTTTCGGTGCCCCCACCGAAACCTCAACGAGCATCCGCTACGGCAAGCGCTACCTTCCTCATTTCGAGCGTCCTTGGGGAAAGTATGCCGTCGCATTCTCCACACGGAAGCATCGGGAGTTGACACCAGCTGAACGCGACATCGTCCTCGATAGCATTGTCTACGGACACGAGCATAACCAATACGAACTCTACGCTGCGTGCGTAATGCCGGATCACGTTCACATGCTTTTCGAGCCGCACGTCAAAGCGCAAGACTCAGGAAGGAAGACAGTTTTCTGGTCCCTCACTGAAATTCTCCAGGAGATAAAATCGGCGACTGCTCACCGGATCAATAAAGCTGCCGGCAGGCGCGGGCCCGTTTGGGAAAAAGAATCGTTTGATCGGCTGATTCGATCGGAATCAGATCTGCAGGAAAAATTCAGATACATCTGTCGCAATCCTTGGGATGCAGGATTCGCTAAACCGAACGAAGACTATCCGTGGCTTTGGACACCTGAGGGGTCTTCGGCGACGGCGCCGAAGACGGCACGCGAGTCGCTTGGGCTCCCCAATCGCGGCGCTGTCGAAGGTGCAACGTCGGCGCCTGAATCCGCAATCCGCAAGCCGCAAGCCCAAATTCTTTCTCTATCCGGTCTCGAACCACTCAAGATCACTCCTGAGTTTGGGTTCGCTGTCATCGGCGAGCGAACTAACATCACCGGTTCGCCGAAATTTTCGAAACTGATTTTGGCAGGCGACTTCGAGGCTGCGCTGGCTGTCGCTCGCCAACAAGTGCAAGGCGGCGCGAACCTTCTCGATGTCAACATGGACGAAGCGATGATCGACTCGGAAGCGGCTATGGTCCGTTTCCTGAACCTGATCGGCAGCGAACCGGAAATCGCGCGCATTCCGATCGTGATCGACAGCTCGAAATGGAGCGTCATCGAAGCGGGACTCAAATGTCTCCAAGGGAAAGCGGTCGTAAATTCCATCAGCCTGAAGAATGGCGAAGAGGAATTTTTGCGGCAAGGGCGGTTGATCAGGAGCTACGGCGCCGCCGCGATCGTGATGGCATTCGATGAAAAAGGCCAGGCCGATAATTTCCAGCGAAAAATCGATATCTGTGCGCGCGCCTACGAGCTGTTGATCAAACAGGCGGACTTTTCGGCAGAGGACATCATTTTTGATCCAAACATTCTCACGATCGCTACAGGCCTGGAAGAGCATCGCAATTATGCAGTCGATTTCATTGAAGCGACGCGCTGGATAAAAAATAATCTCCCGGGCGCGCGCGTCAGCGGCGGGGTGAGCAACATTTCGTTTTCATTTCGCGGCAACAACACCTTGCGCGAAGCGATGCACGCCGCGTTTCTTTATCACGCGATCAGCGCCGGTTTGGACATGGGAATCGTGAACGCGGGCCAGCTCGCCGTTTACGAGGAAATCGAGCCCGAACTGCGAGAACGTGTCGAAGACGTGCTTTTGAACCGGCGCGATGATGCGACTGAGCGTCTGGTTGAGTTCGCGGAGCGGGTAAAGGCCAAAGACAAAACGCCAGTCGCCGATGAGGCGTGGCGAAAAGAACCTGTTCAAGAGCGTCTGAAACACGCGTTGGTGAAAGGCATCACCGATTACATCGACACCGACACCGAAGAGGCGCGCCACAAATATAAGCGCCCGCTCGATGTGATCGAGGGTCCGCTTATGGCCGGGATGAGCGTGGTTGGCGACTTGTTCGGCGCAGGAAAAATGTTTCTGCCACAAGTCGTAAAGAGCGCGCGCGTTATGAAAAAAGCAGTGGCTTATCTGATGCCGTTCATGGAAACGGAGAAATCCGCACCCGCAAAGACGCAAGGACGCATCGTGATGGCGACCGTGAAAGGCGACGTGCACGACATCGGCAAAAACATCGTGGCGGTCGTGCTGCAATGTAACAACTACGACGTGATCGATCTTGGCGTGATGGTGCCGGCTGCGAAGATCCTCGAGACGGCGCGCGAGAAAAAGGCGGATGCGATCGGGTTGAGCGGACTGATTACACCGTCACTGGATGAGATGGTGCATGTGGCGCAGGAGATGGAGCGAGAAGGATTTCGTGTGCCGCTCTTGATCGGCGGCGCGACGACGAGCCGGGCACACACCGCAGTTAAAATCGCACCACATTATCGCGCCAGCACTGTGCATGTGCTCGACGCGTCGCGCGCGGTGGGCGTGGTGAATTCGCTGCTGAACGAGCAACTCAAATCCGAGTTCGATAAAAAAACGCGCGAAGATTACGAGCGCCTGCGTCACGAGCACGCGGCAAAAACGCAGGGGAAAAAGTTATTGACGCTCGAAGAAGCGCGCGCAAACCGGCCGCCGATTGATTGGAGCAACTACGTCCCGCCGAAGCCGGAATTCATCGGAGTGCAGGTGTACGCGACTACTCTGGGGAGCGCAGGCTACCAGCCTGCAGTTGCCGGCAGCTTGCCGGCAACCGCTGAGGATGGTTCGCAAACACCGTGTGCGGCGAAAGTTCAGCGAGCATCTCGGCAAGCTGCCGAGATGGACAGGCTGGCAGCCTGTGCTCCCCAGAAAATTGCGATTGCGCTTAGCGACCTCGTCGAATACATCGATTGGTCGCCGTTTTTCCATGCGTGGGAATTGCGCGGTCGTTACCCGGCGATTTTCGACGATCCAAAGATTGGCGCACAAGCACGCGAACTTTTCGATGATGCACAGAAACTTCTGGATCAGATCGTCGCGAAAAATCTTCTGATCCCGCGCGGCGTTCATGCGTTCTGGCCGGCAAACTCCGTTGGCGACGATGTTGATGTTTACGCCAACGAAGCGCGCTCGGAAAAGGTCGCGACGTTTTATTTCCTGCGTCAGCAAATGCAAAAGCCCCCCGGACAATTCAATCACTGCCTGGCTGATTATATTGCGCCCGAGAGTAGCGCGAGCTTTCGGCCCGCCGCGGCGGGCGGGACGGATGCGCTACTTCAGGATTATCTGGCCGGATTTGCCGTCTCGATTCATGGCGCGGACGAGCTCGCCGAAGAATTCCAACGCCAGCACGACGATTACAGCGCGATCATCACAAAGGCGTTGGCAGACCGATTGGCCGAGGCGTTTTCAGAATATCTGCACAAACAGACGCGAATCGCCTGGGGATTTGGGCGCGGCGAACAATTGTCCAACGCCGATCTGATCCGCGAAAAATATCGCGGCATCCGGCCGGCTGCCGGTTATCCCGCCTGTCCCGATCATGCGGAAAAGCGAACGTTGTTCGAGTTGCTCGATGCGGAGAATAACGCCGGGATCATACTGACCGAATCTTTTGCGATGCATCCCGGCGCAAGCGTGAGCGGACTTTATTTTTCGCATCCGGAGGCAAAGTACTTTGGCGTAGGCCAGATCGGGCGCGATCAGGTGACCGACTACGCGACACGACGGGGCGAATCACTTTCCACAGTCGAAAAACGTCTGGCGCCGAATCTTGCCTACAGCATCTGATGGGTTCCCAGTAGCGCATTCGAAAACTGGCGGGATGCGCAACCTGCCGAATCGTGGTAATAATTTCGCTCGATCCGGGGCGTAGCTTAGCTTGGTAGAGCGCGTGGTTTGGGACCACGAGGTCGGAGGTTCAAATCCTCTCGCCCCGATATAAATCAAGAATGATTGATCGATGTTTATTGTTACGTTTTGCGAAGCGAAAAGACAGGACGACGCTACGTAGGGTCTTGCGAGAATTTGAGTGAGCGGATTCGTCGGCATAACGCTGGCGATTCGAAAGCGACGAGACATGGAGTGCCGTGGATTCTAGTTCACAGCGAAAGCTTTGCCACTCGCTCGGAAGCAACACAGCGCGAGCGGTATTACAAGACTGGGCGCGGCAGAGATCAGCTCGACGGGTTATGGTAGAGCGGTCGCCGCGGCGACAGGTCGGAGGTTCAAATCCTCTCGCCCCGACATGCACCATCGCAATGATGCATTACCTTCGGATGAAAATTTGGGGAATGAGAACATACCGGCTATTGGTTTTGGGGGCAGCAATTGTCGCTACTGCGTTGGTAATGCACGGACAGGAGGCCGCACCGCCGTCTGTGGATCTTTATGAAGAACAAGAGCAGCAGAAGGCCACAGTTACTCCTTCTCCTCCTCCGAACGGTCCAGAGTTGCCGGAGTTGAAGCAACTCGATGAAAGTTTTAAGCCGAAGTCACTGGGGAAAGACGCTGATACACTCAGAGAGCATATCGAATGGCGCCAACTGGAAAACCGCACGGTGAACGACCCGGAGGTGCGGGCGGCAAAAGCATACGCTCAGGCTGCTCGGACAGATTTGGAAAAACGCAACCGACTTCGGAATTACTACGACATTTATTATCAACGGATGGCTGCTCTGGCAACGACTCCGGAACTGAAAGTGGCGTTGGAGGCGCTCAAGACTTCTCATCAGGGCGCACTGGATCAACCGCGAGTGCGGCCGACTCCGGACACCTCTACGCCGACGCCGACGCCGTCGGGAACGCCTGCGCCCAGGCCCACGCCCCACAAGCACAAGAAGAAACATCGAAAGCAGTTTCGCGCAGCCGCCTTGCCAGCCAACCCTCCGTGCAGTATTCCTACATGCATCTTGTTTGCGGCGCGTTCGTCTAGTGGTTAGGACACAGCCCTCTCAAGGCTGGTGCACGGGTTCGACTCCCGTACGCGCTGCCACCCTCTGAAAAGGCGTTTCTCATAGGTAAAACACGAGGGAAAACACTCAAAACGGCGTGAGCGATTCCTGTATCATTCCAATGATAGCGGCCAGCTTTTGTTATTGCGGTGTGGAGCGCAAAAGAGGCACAATCCAGGAGACGTTTTGAGATTCCATGAACATGGACGCGTGGGACAGCACGTTATTGCTCGCCCTTATGTACTTGTCCGGTATTCTGTGGCATTTGGAACGAGCCACCGGCGAACGAAGCAGTTCGTTATGGAGTCTGCTTTGGCCGCTCGCACTGTGGCTTAACGCGCGCGACAAGCGTGTAAAAAGGCACTGACAACACATCATCGGCGATTCTAGGCTGAGTCTCCACAGACGATTCTGGTCGTTGACGCGCGACGACGGGAAGCGCGGATGAAAAGCTGAGTGATTCGTCACGACAAGAAAATTGATTTGCGGGTTGCACCGGTGGAAGCGAGGATGCGCTCATGATGTAGGAAGCATTTAACTTGCGCACTTATGATTGACATTTCCTTCACACCCTTCCCATTTCTCACGACGGAGAATTATGCATTGCGGAATCTCAAGCCAGAAGATGAGCAGGAAATTTTCGCTTTGCGATCCAGTGATGAGATCAACAAATATCTTGATCGCCCGAAAGCAAATACGCTCGACGATGCGCAAAGCTTCATAACCAAAATCGTAAACGGCATTGCGGAGAACGAAGCGATATTTTGGGTAGTGACGCCAAAAGGTGGAACGAGATTTCTTGGATCAATTTGTCTCTGGAAAATTTCAAGAGAGGATGCGACGGCAGAAATCGGCTTTGAGCTGCTTCCTGAAAATCACGGCAAAGGAATTATGCAGGAAGTAATTCCGAGAGTGATTCAATTTGGATTTGAAGAAATGAAACTGCAAACAATCGAGGCTGAACTTAGTCCGCGGAATCTGAAATCGGTTCGGCTCCTTGAGAAAAATAATTTCAAATTGGCTGAAGTGAATGAAGAGAATCCTGATTCGGTAATGTATGCGCTGAGGAGGTGACAGAAAAAAAATCAGAGCGCACACCAAGTCACGCTCTGATTTCTTATCGCTTCGCGTTCTTCTTGGTCTAGCGGCCAGAGGCGCATCAACTCACTCTCGTAAACAGCACAGTGCTTCTGTACGCCAAGGTTTAATTCGTGTTTGATTTGACGCGCGAGCGTTTTCATCGCTCTGCAATGATTCGGGGCGAACCGTTATGGTCAGAGAGCGCGGTTGTTGTCAATTCGGAATGTAAATGCGTGCAGGAATCGTTAGCCATCCGGCAATCAAAAAATGATTCTAGCGCGATGATGCCATTTGTCGGCTTGAGTTGTCACCCCGTAAAACGCGCTTAGAATCGCCGATGCTGTACAGGCGTCCGCGTAGTCGGCGAGACGGCAATTCGCATTCTAGGCGCGATCCTCAGCGCGGGCCAGGCCGGGCCGAAGCCGAAATTCTAGCAACAATCTTGCAACGGCAATCTGTACACGAGGGGAGACAATATCCCTCTCAAGGCTGGTGCACGGGTTCGACTCCCGTACGCGCTGCCAATCCCGACGATTAGTGATGCGTTGTTGTTCAATTGCCAGCGTCCTCGCAGTATGTTGCCTCTTCGGAAACGGATGCTCGAAAGGGATCAGCCGGACAACAGCAGCGACTGTGTTCTTCGTCAAAGGCAATGTTGTTTTCGGAAACGCGGAACGAAACCATTTCCAGCCAGTCACGCTCCAAAGCAAAATTCATGATGGCAACACTGTGCGATCATTGGATGGCGCATCAATCAATCTGGCATTCGTTCCAGGTGCTTTTGCACGAATATCGGGAAATTCTGAAATCAATATCGAACAGCTCCGGTTAACGAAGGACGGTAATCAGACCGCGGGCGGCATGCTCGATCGATCTGCCCGGATACGATTGATCCGGGGGAAAATCGTTGTTCTGTTCAATCGGAGTTACACGAGCAAGTCGCAATTTGCCATCACGACGCGCCAGGTAACGGTCAACCCTGATTCGGATTGTTTATTTTGTCTTTGGACTGACGGCGCGACCACGCGGCTCACGTGCGCGCGAGGGGAAATCAGTGCGTCCGCACAGGCGCAGCCGCCGGTTACCATCACTGCCGGCTACTTCCAGCATTGGCCAAGACCGAGCAAAAAGCCGCTTGCCGCAGCTGAAGATGCTGTAGCGCAAGCTGATGTCACGGAATTGCTCGAGGCCGGAGAGGAACTGCTGGATCAGGCGGCCGGCTGGGAAAATCGCCACCCGTTGTAGCCGCCCTTGTAGCTTGATCGGCTTCTCCGAAGACGATGTCGAACTCAACCGCCGAAGGCATAAGAATTAGCGACGAAGACGCATTTTGTTTTTTGCCAACGCGTTGAACACAACGCATTCCACGTCGCGCCGCAACAACATGATCAGCTAAAGAGGCGCAGCTGTGTTGTCGATCTGCGAAATGATTCGCAAGATAATTTTGGCCGCTGGCCAATTCTGACACGATGACAGCTCACGTTGAATAGCGACGCAATCTGCTCTGCGAAAAAGCCTTCGCCAGTCATGCGCATGTGCCACTGAGAATTATTGAGCCGGTTGCCTCGAATAGCTCGAATGCTCCCCAGCACCTTCTCTTTGCGTGCCGGAAAATGTTCATCGAGCCAGTGTTCAAACAACGGCGCAACCGCCCAGGGCAGGCGTATGATGGTGTACCCGGCAAATTGCGCACCAGCGTTTGCGCACGCCTCGAGAATGTTCGGAACTTCATGATCAGTCAGCCCGGGAATGATGGGCGCAACCATTACGCCCACCGGAATGTTCGCCGCGCGAAGTCGCCCGATCGCATCGAGCCGGCCTTGGGGCGACGTTGTGCGCGGCTCCAGCACTTGTTGCAGATTGGGTTCGAGCGAGGTTACGGAGATGTTTACCGCCACGGCATTGCACGCCGCAAGATCGCGCAAAAGATCAATGTCGCGCGTAACAAGATGGTTCTTTGTGATAATCGCTACTGGATTTCGAAATTCGGCGAGCACTTCGAGACAGCCACGCGTAATCCGTAGTCTTCGCTCAATCGGCTGATACGGATCGGTGACGCCGCTCATCACGAGCGTCTGCGGCTGCCAGCGCGGCGATTCCAGCTCCGCGCGCAGTAGCTCGGGCGCATTGGTTTTCACCATGATTTTGCTCTCGAAATCGAGGCCGGCCGAAAACCCGAGGTATTCGTGTGTCGGCCGCGCATAACAATAGATGCAGCCGTGCTCGCATCCGCGATAGGGATTCAAGCTCGTCTCGAAACCGACATCAGGGCTGCTGTTTCGGGTGATGATCGATTTCGTCCCATCGCGAAAATACTGCGTGGCGCGGCGCTGCTGCTCCTTGGCACAAACATCATCATCTACAACATTTATGTCGGTCAGATCCAGATGCAGTTTCTCGAATCGGTTTGCCGGGCTCCATGAAGCGCCGCGACCGCGGAGAGGCGAGTAGCTCTGCGGCGTCTCTTGAACCGCAGGCCGGAATTTCTTTTTTGCCGGCATGCGACAAGTTCACATGAACATATCGCGATGTCGAGGAAATCTTTCCCTGCTGGCGTCGCATCGGTTGCGAGCGATGAGAACGGTACATGAACATAATTGACCGCCCACGATAGATTTTCTCAGAGTGAGCTGTTCACCAGCTGGCATATCCGCCAGCCATCAACCTTGACATGCCAGGCCCCCTCTCGAACGTGGTAACCGTTTTCAGCAGACGAGCTTTCCTGTGTTGCTCAAACTCAAACGCCCACCGGCTGCGAAATTGGATTTTATTATCGTTGGCGCGCAAAAGGCCGGCACCACTGCGCTGTCGGATCTCCTCGAGAGCCATCCGAAAATCAAGATGCCGCACAAAGACGAGTTGCACCGCATAATCCAACCCGCCCGCCATTTTTTCGATGACGAAGAGCGATTCGCACAGCCCGAGATTGATTACGCGCCGCTGCACAGAGGCTGCACGCGCAAGGGCGCATCGATTCTGCTCGGCTCCTGCACGCCAATTTACATCTACTGGAGATCCGCGGTGGAACGAATTTGGAATTACAACAATAAGATCAAGCTGTTGGTTCTGCTGCGGAATCCAGCGGACCGCGCGTTCTCGCACTGGAACATGCAGCGAGATCGCGGCCTGGAGAATCTCGATTTTCTCGCCGCAGTAGAAGCCGAAAAGAAACGCGCGCAGGAAGCCGAGCCTCTCCAACTGCGCAAATTCTCTTACGTGGATCGCGGCTTTTACGCTGAACAAATGGAACGCGTGTTCCGATATTTTCCTCGCGAGCAGGTTCACGTCATCAAGTTTGAGAATTTTCGCCGCAACGCGCGCGAAACACTTGATGCCGTCTGTCACTTCCTTGGCGTCGAGCCGCTGAAAAAATTAAGAAGTGCCGAAACCGGTTCGACGCAATATGCGCGCAAAATGAGCTCGCACGAAAGGCAATGTCTCGTTGATCTTTACAGGAGCGACATCGATCGCCTCGAGAAACTTCTTGGCTGGGCTTGCTCCGATTGGAAACAAGCGTGATCGCTGCTGCGTTTGCTGAACACGCGAGCGATGGCACGTTGAACCACTGGCCGGTGTCAACGCCGCCGGCCACAGCTGGAGGGGTGGCAGAGCGGTTGATTGCGCCGGTCTTGAAAACCGGAAGGCCGAAAGGCCTCGTGAGTTCGAATCTCACCCCCTCCGCTTTTTTTTGTCTTATTCTTACTCTTCCTCCTGCTCTTGCTCTTTCCGGCTCTCGCTCAATTGCGGATTGCCCGCCGCGGCGGGTAAACTCATTGCGAATTGCCGTTTGCGCGCAGAAGAAATGCGCCATAATCAGGGCATGCAGCCAACCTGGTTGATCTAACGCCTAACCATCGATCAAGCCGACATCGGCGCCTGGCGGGTATGTTTCCTATTTCTGTAACGTTTATTTTGTGAAGTACTCCAAGGATCGTTGAATTGTGATTTCCTTAGGATCACAACAGGTGGCAGATATCTCTATTTCATCTTCGCCTCCCTTTCCTCCACCCGTCCGTAGAGTAATCTTCGCATTTTCCAAATCTGCAACGGTGAATCCGTTTCTGAGGAGGACTTGTTTGGCCGAGGCTACCTCGTTAAGCTTGACCGCTCTCATCAGCTGGTCGCGGTCGTCCTTATTGGCGTGAATTCGGGCCTGGGCTTGAGTGGCTTTTTTCTGCAGCGATGCGGCGTCAACTCTTGAAGGTGTGCCGGCGAAATGGGGGTTTTGTTCTCCACTAGTCACTTGCGCCCGCGCCGTAGCCGGAACAACCGAGAGGCCGAGCGATACAAGGATGGAGAGTAGGATGCTGCGCAAGAGGCTCATACGGGACAGAATCACGATCCGCTTTCTCAAACTGCTGTCAATCGGAGGCATCGGAATAACAGATTGCCGCCGCCGCCATCTTCGCAGGCAAAATAAACCTCGACACTCGTTTGGAAATCGTTCAAGAATCACGGAATTGGGTAAGCCGATGTTTCAGCGCTCCCTCAAACATGACAGAAAATCAAAACAACACATCGCTTGCGAATTCTCTTCCGATCCGCTCTTGCTTGCCGCATCAATAGGAACACACATTGAACATACGCCTCCGCCTGACTGCGCTTGCCGCCGTTTTCGCGTTCCTCACGCTTACCATATCCACCATGCACGGGCAGGTGCTGGCGGCGACCGAGGGCATCCATGTGCCCGAACTTCCGCGCAAATGCATAAAGCCCAAAGACCGTCCACTGGTACCTAACAATCTGTTGACGCCGTTGACCTGTGTGGAGCCGGTGGTAAACGTCAGCGCCACGCTCGGCAACCAGGCTGAGAGTTTCGTGGTCGTTAACCCGACCAACACAAACAACCTCGTGGCCTTCTCGAACATCGCCTCAGGCGGCAGCATCTTCCGCGCGTACTCAACAAATGCCGGTGCGAGCTGGACGCGCGGCACGGTCGCCACGGGTGTGGCCTGCTGCGACGGACAGGCGGCCTGGGACAGGTTCGGTAACTTGTTCCTGGTTTACATCAACAACGGACTCAACCAAATCAACGTGATTTTGAGCACCGACGGCGGCGTCACATTCAGAGCACCGGTAACCGCGGGCACCGGAAGCATTGACCAACCCTCGATCGCTGTGGGCAACGGCAGCGTGTGGGTGGACTGGAACTCGAGCGGAAGCATGGTCGCGCGTGGGGCGCCAGTGACGGGTCTCGGTGTTTGGGGACCGTTCAACGCACTACAGGCGATCCCGTCAGCGACTGGCAGCTTCGGAGGTATCGCCGTCGGGCCTGGCCCGAACGGCGGCAAGGTCATCGTGACCTATCAGAACCCGTATGGTGATCAGGGTCCGTCGACGATCTACGCGAACGTAGATGCGGACGGTTTGGGAGCGGGCGGTTTCGGACCGCGCGTCACCGTTTCGGCGACTAATGTGGGCGGCTTCGACTATATCCCCGCGCAGAGCGAACGCTCGATCGACGCTGAGGCCGGGGTAGCATGGGACGCAACCGGTGGGCCGTTCAACAACCGCATCTACCTGGTGTACACAGACGAGACAGTCAACGAGAACAACGACACCGACATTTTGATGCGCACCTCGACTAATGACGGCGCGACGTGGAGCGCGGCGGTGCGCGTGAACGACGACACGACTACGCGGAGCCAGTTTTTGCCCTACGTCGCGCTCGATCCCACAACCGGCACGGTGGCAGTGGGCTTTCACGATTGCCGCAATGACGATGGCGTGAACGGGACGAACAATATTCCTAACGACGATGCGGAATACTACGGCACCTTCAGCACCGACGGTGGCGTGACCTGGGCGCCGAACACGCGCTTGAGCGGCGGGTTCTCGAACGCGACGGATTCGGGCAACGGCATCGACTATGGTGACTACGTTGGTCAGTCCGTGCTCGCGGGCAAGCTCTACACGGTGTGGGCGGACAACGCGAACTGTGATGGCACGAACCCGGATGGCACGTTGCACGCCTTTGACCTGTACACGAACACGCTCATCACGAACACGCTCATCCTCCAGTGCTATGCCAATTTCACGACCGCGGAAGGGTGCGACGCCCTTAATTCCCTCACCGTCGGTGCTGGAAATACAGCGCTTGGTTGGCGTTCGCTCTTTTTGGATAGCACCGGCAGTTTCAATACTGGCGTTGGCGGTGGAGCGCTGGCCCTTAACAACGGGAGTTCCAATACCGCAGTTGGCGCGGCGGCGTTGCTGCTCAACACCACCGGCTCAAACAACACGGCCATTGGAACCGACACACTCGTCTTTAACGACAGCGGTGCAGCCAACACTGCCACCGGTTACTTTGCGCTCATGAACAATACCACCGGCGGCTCCAACACGGCCATCGGTTCGGAAGCGCTCACTGCCAACACTACCGGAACCAACAACACAGCCATTGGTAATCTGGCGCTCCAGAGCAGCGTAACCACGAGCGATCACGTTTGCATAGGCGGACAAGCTGGGTCTGGTCTTACCACTGCCGATAACAACGTCATCATCGGCCACCATTCTGGTGTGCACAGTGTTTTTGGCCAGGAAAGTGATAGGTGTTTTATCGATAATATCCACGGTGCGCCGGTCTCCGCCGCGACGGCAAT
>QHQA01000099.1 GCA_003219695.1 Verrucomicrobiota bacterium | reverse complement strand
CATAACCGCAACTCCACCTGCCACCGCCGTCCTGCTGATTCCGGCGATGAAGGTTTTCCTCTGCGTAGCCGGGTCGCCTAAGCGGATGATGTTGGCATCGTGCGGCGCGCATTGATTGCCGATTTCGATGTTATTCGAGCCGGTGGTCACATTCTGGCCACCATATTGGCCAATCATGATGTTGTTGTCCCCGGCCAGATTCAAACCGGCGGCGCGGCCAACCGCAACGTTGTTACTACCGGTAGCCGTGTTCATCGCGCTGTCACCCAGTGCGGTATTAACCCAATGCCGTCGCTTCGAGGCCACCAATGCTCTGGCTAAAAAGTGCGTCCTGACCCAATGCCGTCACCTGGTTGGGATAACCCCCGCCTGGTGGCGGATCGAGGGCAAACGCACTGCCGCAGAAACGGAGGGTTGCAAACCCAATTACAAATGCTCCTCTGCGCCAGGTGGCATTTCGGAAAACACCGCGATTTAACAGAACCTTTAGACTCTGTGGCAATTTCATATTTTACTCCTCTTTTTTCCTATTTCTTCGGATCAACGCTCGGTTCAGTAGGAGGATACCAACACGGAATCGTCAATGACGCGATGCACTTCTGAGGGCGCGATCAGAAACAGGCGAGCTTAATACATCTCTACAGGCGAGCGTTGAACGCTTTGAGAACTCGTGTGCCTGGCGCGTTCTTCGCCCAGCACCGCCACACGCAGGTCCCAGATCTCGTCATTGATCTGGCGGAAGGCGGCTTCGGAAAATTCGTCGGGTGGCGTAAGTTTTTTCTTAAAGCGCGCCACACTTTTCAACGCGCGATCGATTCGATCGGCTGGCAGCGTGCGGAGGATTTGATGCACCGTTTCGATTTCGGGAACGCGATGGCAGATCATGACGAGATCATTTCCAGCCGAGATGGCCAGACGAATCGTATCTTCGAGCCGGTAGCCGGTAAGAATTGCGCCCATATCCAGGTCATCAGTCATAATGAGACCATCGAAACCGAGTTCGTTGCGCAGCAAGTCTGTGATAATCCGCCGTGACAAAGTGGCGGGAGTTTTCTCAGGCTCGAAGCATGGATACCAACCATGGCAAATCATCATGCTGTCCACGACATCGTAGGGCCGCCCCGGTGGGGCGTCCTTACCGATGAATTGGCGAAAGACCGCCAACTCATTTTGTTCGAGTTGTTCGCGGGTGCGATCAATTCGCGGCAACTGATAATGCGCATCCGAACTTGCAGCCGAGTAACCGGGGAAATGTTTGCCGCACCTTGCGATCCCCTGCCCTCTCATCGCTTCGTTAAACGCGCTGGCATTGCGCACTACTTGTTCGACAGTTTTTCCGTAGCAACGGCCACGCAACGAATTGTCGGCGTCGTCGTCAAATGAAATGTCGAGCACGGGGCACAAGTCGAGATTGAACCCGAAGAGCCGGAGTAAGCGTCCGGTGATATCGCCATGCCGCCTGATCAGATCTAAGTCGTCTTTATCTCGCAATTGCTGCGCGCCTGGCGCCTCGTTGCCGATCAGGCGCAGACGCGAGACGCGTCCGCCTTCCTGATCGATGGTAATGATCGGCTCGATTTCACTGAGGTCGCGCAAATCGTCGATGAGCTTCCGCAGTTGCGCGGCGCTCTCGATGTTGCGACCGAAAAGAATGAACGCACCCGGTTGCACCCGGCGAAATAACTGCGCAGTCCTGGTGTCCAGTTCCTGACCCGGAACACCGGTCATAATCAGTTGACCCAGGGAATCGCTCTTCATGGATGCAATGTCAACGCCCAACCTCCAACATTCAACGCCCAACGCTCAATTGCATCAGGTTCGCCGAACGCTTTTGGTTGAACGTTGAGCGCCTGCAACGCCGTAGGACTTGCCGAAGGCGGGTTGAGCGTTGAGCGTTGAGCGTTGAAAAAAATCGGCATTTATGGTGGCAGTTTTGATCCGGTCCATCACGCGCATTTGATTCTTGCCCGCGACGCTCTCGAGGCGCTCCGACTGGAAAAAGTCATCTTCGTGCCAGCGGCGATTTCCCCTTTTAAGAAAGCCGCTCCGATTGCGAGGGGCGAATTACGATTGGCAATGTTGCGGGCGGCGATCAAAGGCGAGCCAAGGTTCGAAGTGGACGAGTGCGAGCTGCGCCGCCCGCCGCCCTCGTACAGCATCGATACCGTTGAGGAGCTTCGGCGCCGCGAAGGTAATCCGGTGATTCACTGCTTGATCGGTGAAGACAACGTGGACAGCCTCACGGAATGGCATCGCTTCGCCGACTTGGAAAAATTGGTTCACTTCGTTGTGCTTGATCGCACCGGCGACCGCCCCAGGCATAAATATCCGCTCGTTCGCCGCAAAATCGACATCTCGGCGACGGAAATCAGAAAGAGAGTTGCCTCTGGCCGATCCATTCGTTATCTCGTACCGCCGACAGTGGAAGAAATCATCGACCGCGAGAAACTTTACCTGGAGCAATCGAAATAACCCCGGAAAACCTAGCAAAAACCTGCGCCGAACTCGCCTCAAACAAAAAGGCCGAGGAGATCGTCGTGCTGGATTTGAGCGGCATCTCGACGTTTACGGATTTTTTCGTGATCTGCTCCGGTACGTCTGAGCCTCAACTGAAAGCCATCGCGAACGAAATTGAGACGCGATTGCGCGAGGACCATTCGCTGCGGCCCGTAGCGATCGATGGGTTTCCCGCCAGCCAATGGATGGTGCTCGATTACCTGCAGGTGGTTGTCCACATCTTTCACCGGGACAAGCGCGCCTTCTACAGCCTGGAAGATTTATGGGGCGATGCCTCCAGGGTTGAATGGCAAACGGCAGCTGCGCGCTGATTAGCGAAGCAATTTCGATTCGACCCGCGGCGTTTCGCTCGGCATCAACACGGATGGTGCCTCTCTGGCATAGAATGCAGTTTGCTGTAGAGGGCGCTGTCCTCAGCGCATCACGCATGGGCAGCGCAAATTTCCGCTGAGGACAGCGCACTCTACAGCGATAGTTGCCAGGAAATTACTTCGGCGATGGTGAAGTCGCTGGACTGGGTCTCGGCGGAGCCTGCGGATTGGCTTTCGGTGCAGCCTGTGGCGCAGGCGTTGGCGGCGGTTTGACATCCAGAAGTTCCACTTCAAACATCAGAGTCGCGTTGGGACCTATGTCGGGACCGACCGCCCGTTCGCCATACGCGAGATTCGGCGGAATAAACAATTCAAATTTTGATCCCTTTTTCATTAGTTGGAGTGCTTCTGTCCACCCCTTGATAACGCCGTTAACTGGAAAAGTCGCTGGTTGCCCGCGCTTGTATGAACTGTCGAACTCAGTCCCGTTGATGAGTGTCCCGCGATAATTCACCGTCACCATGTCGGTCGGTTTTGGCATCGGCCCTGTACCTTCTTTGACGACTTTGTACTCCAACCCGCTGGCGGTTGTTTTCACGTCGGGTTTCTTTTTGTTTTCCTCGAGAAACTTCGCGCCGTCGGTCTTGTTCTTCTCCCCTAGTGTTTTTTGTTTTTGTTCCATGTCCTTCTCAAATTGCGTCATGACGTCCTTGATCTGATCCTGTGTCAACTGCGGTTTACCAGCGATGGCGTCTTTGATGCCAGCCGCGAGCACATCGGGATTCACCTCTACCTTCTGCCGGCTGAGATTGGATCCGATCTGCAGGCCAATGCTGTAACTGACCTTGTCCTTTTGATCTTTGAGTTGCGTTGATTTCTCTTGCCCAAATAAAGGCAATGCAAGTAAGGATGCGCTGACAATTAGAATGAAACGTTTCATAAAATGCTATTTCCGCGCCGTTTTAATTTAATTCTTCGCCGCAGAAAGCCGCACGCTAATGGATAAATGCCGTCCGTCAAGAAAACAGCGTTGCCGCCCGCTTAAGCGCTTTGGCTTTTTAGTTGCCGCGGTCGTGACCGGCCCGGTCGCACTCTGGCCGGACCTTTCGTGCGGTACTACCTTATCGCACGGTGATGTTTTGCGGATTGGCAAAAAGGTCTGGCAAAATGAATGCAATGGAACAATTTCCGGCCTCACGGCATGGAACGAAGGCGAAGACTTCGCGTCGCTCGGCATCGGCCATTTCATCTGGTATCCGAAAGGACGGCGCGGCCCGTTCGAGGAGAGTTTCCCCAAACTCGTAAGCTTTATCTCAAAGCGCGGCGCAAAATTGCCAGCATTGCTCCTGGGACGCGCCGAACAGCCGTGCCCGTGGAACTCGCGCGCCGAGTTTCTTCAAGCACAACACAGCGTCGAGATGAATCAATTACGCCAGTTTCTCGCCGATACGATCGATCTCCAGGCCGAATTCCTGATTGCCCGGTTGGAAGCCGCGTTGCCAAAAATGCTGGCTGAGGCAGTGCCTGCCGATCGGGCCAATGTGCAGCAACAATTCGAACGAATGCTCGGAACGCCACAGGGATCCTATGCGCTCGTCGATTACGTGAACTTCAAGGGAGAAGGCGTTCTGCACACAGAGCGTTATCAAGGCCAGGGCTGGGGATTGCTGCAAGTGCTTGAAAGCATGCATGGCAATTCGGACGCTGGTGCGGTTGATGAATTCGTCCGCGCGGCAAGGGCGGTCTTGATCCGACGCGTGCACAACTCCCCGCCCCGGCGCCACGAATCGCGATGGTTGCCGGGTTGGCTTCGGCGCGTGAACAGCTACAGTGGCGGCTAATTCATGCCGGCAAAGTTTCTCATCCTGCTTGGCGCGCTCTTGCTGAGTGCTTTTGTGTGCTCAATCAGCGCCCAGATACACCTTTTCGGACCGAGGCGTACGCCGCCACCAATGCGCAAAGCATCCGACCTCATTCACAGGCAGGAACCGTTGAAAGTGAATCAGTCTTTGCTCAAAGAGGCAACGCCAGACGACACGCGCATTGTCGTGTCGATTCCGAAGCAGCGCGCTTACCTCATGATCGGCGAGCAGGTCGCGGCGGACGGTCCAATTTCCTCCGGCAAACGCGGACACGAATCGCCCCAAGGCCACCTGAAGGTTCTCGAAAAGGACCCGAACCATCATTCCAACATATATGGCGATTTCGTGGACGGTTTGGGCCGCGTGGTGCGCGCCGGAGTCAGCGCCCGGGTTGATTCGGCTCCAAGCGGGACGCACTTCGTCGGCGCGCCGATGACTTGGTTCCTGCGTTTGACCGAGGAGGGCGTGGGCATGCACGTGGGAATTTTGCCCGGCTATCCCGCTTCCCACGGCTGCATTCGGCAATCCGCCGATGGCGCAAAATTATTCTACGCTCATGTAAAAGTGGGCACGCCCGTGGACGTGGGCGACTACTAACATTCCCGCTCTCATGTCGAGCGAAGTCGAGACATCCCGCAGCTAAACCAAAGGCAGTGCTATGGGGCTCCTCGCCTTCGCTCGGAATGACCAGCTGCGCTGTTAAGCATTTTTCTCCGCAACAGATCGAGAGCCGCCTGAGCGGCTAAATGTTTGAACGTCTCGCGATCGGTTGGGAAAAAGAACCTTTTCACGATCGTGTCTGATCCTGACGCAGCCAGGCCAACGTAAAGCGTTCCCACTGGTTTTTCCGGTGAGCCACCAGTGGGCCCGGCGATTCCCGTCGTTGCGAGTGCGTAGTCGGACGTCGCACAGGCGCGCGCGTGCTCGGTCAGCGCGCGCGCGACTTGCTCGCTCACGGCGCCGTGCGTTTCGATGAGCGCCGGATCGATATTCAGCATGTCGCCCTTGGCCCGATTCGCATAGCAAACATAGCCAGCAATAAAAACGACTGAAGCGCCCGGCACATTCGTAATCCGATTCGCGATTAGTCCGCCTGTGCACGATTCCGCCGTCGCCAGCGTTTGATTGTGTTTTGCGAGCAGTTTAACGACGACTTCCTCCAACGTTTCGTCCGCTATCGAGAAGATCGAATAGCCGAGAGCCGACCTGATGATGGCATCCGCTTGCTCAATCGCTTCCGCATCCCCGATGATGCGCACTTCGACTTCGCCCGGTCTCGCGCAGTAGCCTAGCTCAATCCCGGGAATCGCGAGAACTTTGTTGCCGATTGCTGCTTCGACCACCGACTCGCCCATGCCGGTGATGCTGTACAGTTGTCGTTCTATTAGCCCCGACATCTGAACAATCGAGCGCAAAATTGGCAGAGCAAACATCCTGAACATCGGCTGAAGCTCGCGCGGAGGCCCTGGCAGAACAAAGAGATGCGGCGACGAAATGCGCGGGTTGCTGTTTGCCTTCAAATAAAATCCCGGCGCGCTTCCGGTTTCGTTTGGAAGAACCTGCGCTCCAGCGGGCACTTCGGCCTGCCGGGCAATCCGCGGCATCCATTTAATTCCGTATGTCTGAACTCTCTGTTGGAGCGAAGTTAGCAACTGAGGATCCCCACGGAGTTGTAATCCGAGGGCATCAGCGACCATCTCCCGCGTGATATCGTCGCTGGTCGGGCCGAGGCCGCCGGTCACAAAAAGAATTTCACAACGCGGAAATAATTCGGCGAGCGTGCGGCGAATTGCGTCGGTATCTGGAACCGTGCGCCGCTCCTCGATTCGCAAGCCCAACGGAAAAATCTCGCGCGCAATGAAGGCAAGGTGCGCGTCGTGCACGTCGCCGAGCAAAAGCTCCGTGCCTGTATTAATGAGAACTGCGCGCATGGAAGATAAACAAAGCAAAACATCGAACACCGGACATCGAACGTCCAACGTCGAAGTAGAATAGAACTGCGAATACTAAGTCCGACGCGTTCGATGTTCAGCGTTTGGCGTTTTCCGCCGAATTACGCTGCGCTCTTGTCCTGTTTCTTGCGAATCAGCGGAAGCCTTTTGCCCTCTACCACCGCCCGATTGATGGTGACTTCAGCGATATCTTCCCGGCTCGGCACCTCGTACATGATGTTGAGCATGATCCGTTCGAGCATCGAACGCAGCGCCCGGGCGCCGGTTCCCTTTGTCACCGCCTGCGCCGCAAGCGCGCGCAACGCGTCCTTGGTCACCGCCAGACGGACTCCCTCCATTGAGAAAAGTTTTGTGTACTGCTTGACCATCGCATTTTTCGTTTCGGTCAATATCGCCACCATTTCCTCTTCCGTCAGTGCATCGAGTGAACTCACAACAGGGAGGCGTCCGATAAATTCAGGTATCATTCCGAACGCGAGCAGGTCTTCCGGTTCCACATGGCGGATGGCTTGCTTTCGCAATGCTTCCTCCACTTCGAGCGTGGGACTGCCGAAGCCCATCACTTTTTGCCCGACGCGTTTTTGGATGATCTTGTCGAGTCCAATAAATGCGCCGCCGCAAATGAAAAGAATTTTCTCCGTGTTGACTTGGATGTATTCCTGGTGCGGATGCTTGCGTCCGCCCTGGGGCGGAACGTTGCAGACGCTGCCTTCCAAGATTTTCAGAAGCGCCTGTTGCACGCCTTCGCCGGAAACATCGCGGGTGATGCTGACATTATCGGTTTTGCGTCCGATCTTATCGATCTCATCGATATAAACGATGCCAATCTCCGCTCGTTTCACATCGTAATCCGCGTTTTGGAGTAGTCGCAGAATGATGTTTTCCACGTCTTCGCCCACGTAGCCGGCTTCCGTCAAGGTCGTCGCATCAGCGATGCAAAACGGGACATCGAGAATTCTTGCCAGTGTTTTGGCCAGCAAAGTCTTGCCCGAGCCAGTGGGGCCGATGAGCAAAATATTACTCTTTTCGATTTCAACGTCCGCAAACGGATCTGTCTGAAAAGCAGCGGACGTATCGGTTTGGGCGGACGTTTGCAGCACCCGCTTGTAATGATTGTGCACGGCCACAGACAACGTCTTTTTGGCGATATCCTGTCCGATCACGTATTGATCGAGAGCGCGCCGGATGTCTGCCGGCTTCGGCACGCGAATGTTGGAGGACTGCCGCCGCGCGTCCTCGTTGAGCTCCTTATCGAGAATGCTCTTGCAAACGTTGATGCAGCTATCGCAGATATAAACGCCAGGCCCGGCGATGAGTTTGCGCACCTCAGCATGGCTCTTGCCACAAAACGAGCACATGGTGAGGTTGGAAGCGCGGGCCATATGCGTGTTCTAAGTTGTGCGGTCAGCCTGCCGCCTTCCGGGATAATACGACGTCCGGCACTTCCACCAACCGATTACCTGGCGGAGTGCTGCCATCCACCAGCTTCACTTCCTTCCGCGACTTGATCACTTCATCCACGAGGCCGTAGTCTTTTGCTTCCTGGGCGGACATGTAATAATCGCGGTCTGAATCGACGCGCACTTGATCCTCGGATCTCCCGGTGTGCTGTGCGAGGATCTTGATAAGCCGCTTCTTCAGTTTGAACATGTAATCGACCTGACGTTCCACATCACTCGCCGCGCCCTGCGCCCCGCCGGAGACCTGATGGATCATGATGTCGGAATTCGGCAGCGCAAAACGTTTGCCCTTTGTGCCCGAACAAAGAAGGACCGCCGCCATGCTGGCCGCCATCCCGAGGCAATACGTCGTCACGTCGCAAGTGAGGAACTGCATCGTGTCATAGACAGCGAGCCCCGCCGTCACCGAGCCACCCGGCGAATTGATGTAGATGTTGATGTCCTTTTTCGGGTCTTCCATTTGCAAGAAGAGCAACTGCGCGATCACGAGGTTGGCAATGTGATCGTCCATCGGCGTTCCGATAAACACAATCCGATCCTTCAGTAGCCGCGAATAAATATCGTAGCTGCGTTCTCCTCGGCCAGTCTGCTCCACGACCATCGGAATCAACACCTGGGAAACGTTTTCATTTGATACTTTCATGCTTTTCTTCTTTAATGGTGGGTTCTTGTGTCGATTCGATGCTAACATTCGCCTTCAGAAAATCAAGAGTCTTGCCCAGCAGAATCTGTTCGGCGACGTCGTCTAACGCATTCCGTTGCTGCAATTCCTTGCGCATTTTCTCCAGCGAAATGTCGTAACGCGTCGCCTCCTGCCTGACGCGACGATCGAGATCCTCCTTTGTCACCTGGATTTTTTCGCGCTCTGCGATCCGATGCAGAATGAAGTTTGTCTTCAACCGGTGCGCCGCCATGCCCGCGGCAGCGTCGATCAGCTCTTTTTCCTTTTCCTTCAACATCTCGTCAGTAACCCCGCGCTCCCGATTGCGTTGAACCAGTTCAGCAAGCGCGCGACGCGTCTCACTTTGGAGGAGCGCCGGGGGCAATTCGAACTGGATGCGCTCATGTAAATATTGCACGACATGCGCTTCCTTAGCCCGCTCGACCTCATGCTTCTTAGCGTGCTCGATGTCGTGCTCCATCATCTCGCGAAGATCGTTGAGCGTTTTGCCGGGGACCAGCTTGGCCGCAAGCGCGTCATCGATGGCCGGCAAAACTTTCTCCTTAATCTCGCGCAACGTCACGGCGTAGTCCGCTTTTTTGCCTGCCAGTTCTTTCGCCGGAAAATCGTCCGCGAAATTAACAATCACCAGCCGTGTTTCACCCGGCTTTAGACCGATCAACTGCTCAGAAAATTTTGGCAGAAAATTATCCGGCGCCAGATGCAGCCAGAATTTCTTGCCGCCTTGCAAATTCTTGCTGGCCTGCGGGGCAATTTCGCTGATCGGCGTGCTCTCGATTGAGCCCTCGAAATCGAGCACGGCAAAATCGCCCATTTGCAACCCGCGCCCCGGCACATCCACAAAATCAGCAGACTGATCACGCAAGCGATCGAGGGCTGCATCAATGTCCGCCTCCGAAACTTTTGTGTCCGGCAATTGCACGGGAATATTCTTGTAATCCGGAAGCTCGAATTCCGGCACGGTGACCACAGTCGCACGGAAGCGCATCGACTTGTCCTCGCCGAACTGCACATCTTCGATGTTCGTCAGCGAAGCCACGCGCAATTGCTCTTGTTCGACTGCGTCGTGATAACTTTTTGAGACCAGTTTTTTGGTCACTTCGTCCTGAATCTCCTTGCGAAATCGTCTGTCGATCACCGAGCGTGGAGCTTTCCCCGGCCTGTAACCCGGGATTTTCGCAAACCGCGCGAAGCTGTTTGCGATCGCGTCCCACTCCTTTGCCACTTCATCAGGCGGCAATTCAATCAGCAGTTTCGAGACGAAACCGGGCTGTTTTTCTACTTCAACCTTCATTGGAGAAAGCGACGATTGTAGCGGCGCTTGTGTCAAGCCCCGATGTCTCGGCGGTCGCCGCGGCGACCGCCGATGACGCACTTGCCTTTGACGTAAACGGCATGCGCCTGCGGAAAACCAAACCAGTAGGCCAACTCACGATAATCTTCGCAATCGAAAATCGCGAAATTGGCCAGTTTGCCTCGCTCCAGCGAACCGATCTTATCCCCGCGATTGAGGCTGTAAGCGGCATTGATCGTCGATGCCGAGATAGTTTCCCTGGGTGACATTTTCATTTGTGTGCAAGCAAGGGATAAAATCATCGGCATACTCGGGGTCGGCGACGAGCCCGGGTTGAAATCAGTCGCGATTATGACGGCGAGGCCGGCCTCGATCATTTCGCGCGCACGGGGATAACACGTCGATCCCAGCGCATAGACAGAACTCGGCAACAGTACCGGTTGCACGCCCCCAGATTTCAATGCCGCGATTCCCTGCTCGGTGGTCTTCTCGAGGTGATCTGCCGTTGCTGCTTTCAATTCGGCCGCCAGTTTCGCTGCACCCGAATTACTGAGTTGATCGGCGTGAACCCGCAGTTTCAATCCAAGCTTTTTCGCCGCGCTAAGGATCCGCCTCGATTGTTCGATATCGAAATAGCCGCGCTCGCAAAAGACATCGCAAAACCCAGCCAAATTTTCTGACGTCACTCGTGCTAGCATCTCGTTGATCACGAGATCGACGTATTCATCGGCGTTCATCTTGCGCGGAACTGCGTGTGCACCGAGGAACGTCGGCACAATTTCCAGCGGCGTTTCCTGGTTCAGCCGCCGCATGACCCGCAGAATCTTCAATTCGTCTTCGACCGTCAGGCCGTAGCCCGATTTTGACTCCACTGTCGTCGTCCCGCAGCACAGGAACCAGTCTGCATGGTTTTTTGCTTCAAGGAGAAGATCGGCTTCGCTCGCTGCTCGCGTTTTTTCAACAGTCCACCAGATTCCGCCCCCGGCCTTCGCGATTTGCTCGTAAGTGTCGCCTCGCGCACGGCGCTCGAAGTCGTCCAGCCGATTCCCCGCAAAAATCAAGTGCGTGTGCGCATCGACAAATCCGGGAAGGACGATTTTTCCATCAGCATCGATGATTTCCGCGCCATCTGCTTTCTTCTCGATGTCAGTGCTCGAGGCAACGATGTCGATCTTGCCGTCGCGGATCAGCATTCCGCCATCGTGAATGATCCCGAGCTCAGATAGTTCGCCACCCATTCGTGGCCGCTTGGGACCGGCCAGTGTCACTAATTGCGACGCATGAAGAACGGCGAGAGAACTCATGATTCAGCCAATTTTTCTTTGT
>QHQA01000098.1 GCA_003219695.1 Verrucomicrobiota bacterium | reverse complement strand
GTTCCGCGCCGACGACGAGCACGACGTCATAAAATCCACCGATAATCCATTCCGCGCCGAGCAACACCGACAGCGCCCCGGACGCGCACGCCGCCTCGGTATGCATCGTCGGGATCCCGCGCAGCTTCGGGTCGATCTCCGGAATAAACGCGCCCAGCTGCAATTGTTTCGTGAACTGGCCCGAGTTGAAATTGCCAACCGCGCCCGCCTGAATTTCCGCCGGATCGATCTTCGCATCATCGATCGCCTTCTTGCCGGCCTCGATGATGATGTGCCGGATGGTTTTCCCTTCCTTCTTCAGGTTGCGCTTAAAATCCGTGCGCCCGCCGCCGAGAATGTAAACTGACTCGCTCATATTCTAACTTAGCCAATGTTCCCACGCTGTCATCCTGAGCGGGCAAGGGACCTCGCGCGAATTTCTCATGCGGCCGTGTGGCACGTAACACAGGCATCCTGCCTGTCTCGTCGAACGGGCCATCTTGCCTGGTCGCGAACAAGCAGGCTGGGAAGCCTGCACTACCCGTCAGGTTCGCCGCGGCGAATCCGTCCGCAGCGGACTGGAAGCCTAAGTTACTTCGGCTGCGGGTTGCGGCCGTGGGTGGCCTCTCATCCGCCAAACGCGTCGATCCCCGTGATATCGCGGCCGACCATCAACGTGTGGATGTCATGCGTGCCTTCGTATGTGGCCACGCTTTCAAGGTTCATCAGATGTCGGATCACGGAGTAACGATCTGTGATACCTGCGGCACCAAGTAGGTCGCGGGCCTTGCGCGCACATTCCAGCGCCATCCAAACATTGTTGCGCTTCGCGAGCGAAATTTGCGCCGGACGCGTCGCGCCCGCTTCCATCAGGCGCGTCAGACGTAACGCCAGCAATTGCGCCTTGGTAATTTCCTGCGCCATCCACACAAGTTTCTGCTGGACCAGTTGGAAGCTTGCAATCGGGCGGCCGAATTGTTCGCGCTCTTTCGCGTAAGCGAGCGCAGTTTCATAGCAATCAATCGCCGCGCCAATCACACCCCACGCGATACCCGTGCGCGCGTACAAGAGACACGACAACGGCGCGCGCAACCCCGAGGCCTTCGGCAAACGGTTCTCCGCCGGTATCCGGCAATTTTCGAACCAGCATTCCGAAGTGCGCGACATGCGAAGGCTGAATTTCCCCTCGATGTCGCGCGCGCGAAATCCAGGCGCATCCTTCTCCACAACGAATCCGCCGACGCGCCCGTCGTCATCCTTCGCCCAGACAACTTTGACGTCCGCAATCGACGCGTTGCCGATCCAGCATTTGCTGCCGTTTAGAACATAATGATCGCCGTCGCGTCTGGCGCGCGTTTCCATTCCACCTGGATCTGAGCCGTGGCCATGTTCGGTCAATGCAAAGCAACCGACACGCTTGCCCGATACCAAGCCCGGCAGCCAGCGCGCGTGTTGCTCCGGTGAGCCAAAGGAGTGAATCGCCTGTATCGCGAGTGCGCCTTGCACCGACGCGAGCGAGCGCAGGCCCGAGTCAGCGCGCTCGAGCTCTTGCATGATGAGGCCGTACGCCGTGTAGCTCACGCCGGCGCAGCCGTGCTCCTTCAAATACGGAGCGTAGAAGCCCAGCGCACCCAGCTGCGGCGTGAGATGTTCGGGGAATTTGCCCGCACGATGACACGGAACGATCTCCGACAAGACTTCTTCCTGCACAAAATCCCTCGCTCGATCACGCGCCGCGCGCTCTTCGTCCGTGAGAAGGTCTTCGATGCCGTAATAATCTAGCGAACTCATGTCGTATGGTAGCCGCGCGCCAGCTTAGCGGTCACGCGGCGCGAACACAACGCGCGGATAGTAGCGCAGGCATCTTGTCCGCCAGTCGGACGGACTCGTCCCTATGGCGAGCCTGTGGGGCCGGCGGGCGTCTCGCCTCCCGAGTATGCTAAAGGCCGCACCAGGCTAGCAGCTCCAAACCGGCGTCAAATTCCATCGCGCGCCTTCGCCAGAATTCTGCGAAGTTGTCGCTCCATCCGTCCGCAAGTCCCAGTTCAGCTTTTTCAGCATCCAGGAAATCCGACGTTCGCCTTTGAGTTTCAGCGTAGCGGCTTCTCTCCAAAGCTCTCATGCGCGAATTGCTTGCTCGCGCACAGCCAATTGATTCGCGCTGAGTTTTGGTCCCTGCTTCGGGACCTCACGCGCCTTGTGCAGCGCTGTGATGGCGCGCCAGTTTAGATCACGTTTCGGATCGAAACTCCAGTAGGCCGGAATGAAAATCATGGTGCCGACTGGCGTCAGGTTCGCTATGAGCTTGAGGAGCAACGGCTGATCTCCGCGCATTCCGTAGAGATTCCATCGCTGACAAAACGCCTCGAAGACAGCGTGAAAACGGTCTGCCGTTTTCGTCCAGCGGACCGGCCAGTGATCGCGCATGCTCCGCTCAGTGACGAGGCGGCGGCGAATGATTCCTTTGTGATCAGCAAATTTCGTTACATCGAACCGCGCTTTGATCGAATGTCATTGCGCTTGGGAACGCTGGATCGTCAGCGAGTGAACGTTCGACGTGATCGTATTTGTGACGAGCACGGATTAAAGGTTCGTAATTGCCATGGAGCTTCAAATGCCTCAGCCACTCAGTCGCCCTGGGCGACCGCATCAGCAAACGCAACCTCACCCGATTTCAAATCCAGTTCGGCTTCGGCCAGCGTGCCGAACACGCGTGCGCGCGCGTCGTCGAATTCGTCTTCCCACCGCGCCACGACGATTGTGGCCAGACAATTGCCGATCACGTTCACGCAGGTGCGGCCCATATCCATCAATTCATCCACGCCGAAAATAACGGCGACACCGATCGGTCCCAGTCCTGCCGGCACAAACGAATTCAACGCGCCCAGCAGAATGACGAGCGACGCTCGCGGCACACCAGCCACGCCCTTGGAAGTCAGCATCAACGTCAACATCATGGTGATTTGTTGGCCTAACGACATGTGCCAGCCCATTGTCGTCTCGGCCGCTTGCGCGACGAACACCGACGCCATTGCCAGATACAATGTCGATCCTGTGAGGTTAAACGAATAGCCGGTCGGCATCACGAACCCGACGATGTGTCGCGGCACACCGAAACGCTCCATCGATTCCATCGCTTTCGGCAGCGCCGATTCGCTGCTGGTGGTCGCGAATGCGAGTGCGGCAGGCTCGCGCACCGCCCGCACGAATTGCCGCAGCGGCACGCGCACGATCCAAATCACGAGTCCGAAAATCAAGACAATGAAGATGGCCAGCGCCAAGTAAAGCGACGCGATCAATTTGCCCAGATTGAGGAGTACGCCGAGCCCTTGGGTGCCAATCGTGTGCGCCATGGCGGCGCCTACCCCAATTGGCGCGAACAGCATCACGTAGTTCGTAAACTTGACCATGATCTGGGAGAGACTGTCCATTGCCCGGATGATCGGTTCGCCCTTTTCCCCAATTGCCGATACGGCAAGCGCGAAGAGCACGCTAAACGCTACGATTTGCAAAACGTCGCCGCGCACCATTGCTTCGATCACGCTGGAGGGGAACACGTGCACGACCGTTTCCACCAAAGTCTTGGGCTGACTTTGCCCGAGGGTCTTGATAATCTCGGTGTGGCTCGAGGCGAGCGTGACACCCGCGCCGGGCTTCGTGAAATTGACGACGGCCAACCCGATAAACAACGCGGCCGTGGTGACAATCTCGAAATAGACCAACGCTTTGATTCCCATGCGCCCCACCTTGCGCAGCGCGCCCGCGCCGGCGATGCCGACGACGATGGTCGAGAACACGAGCGGCGCGATTATCGATTTGATCAGGTTGATGAAAATGTCGCGGAAAAAATATACTGCATTCCCCCAATCGGGTCGCAGCCAGCCAATCACGCCACCGACCACCAACCCGATCATGATTTGCACCGTCAAAGACGGGCGATACCATTGGCGACGCATTGCTTATGAATTGTAAGCGTTATCGGGTCTTTCACTAGAAAGCTCCAAAATCCAAGCTCCAAGTTCCAGAGAAGCTCCAATCTTCAAAATCCAATCGAGAGTCACTTCTTGGATGTTGGGCGATGGAAATTCTCTGGAGGTTGGATGTTGGAATTTGGAGCTTCAGTCAATCATGCGCTCCTGCATGCCCGCGTATGCATCGATTCTCCGGTCGCGCAGAAATGGCCAGTGCGTCCGATGCTCGCTTACACGATTCCAATCGATATCTGCCATCACAATTTCCTCCCGATCCACCGAACCTTTGGCAATGATTTCGCCGTCCGGGCCGCAGACAAAGCTCTGTCCCCAAAATTCGATGCCTTCGCCGCCCGCACGCACTTCGTGGCCGACACGATTTGCCGCAGCAACGTAACAGCCGTTCGCGATCGCGTGACTGCGCTGGATCGTTTCCCATGCGGAATGTTGCGCCGTGCCAAATTCCTTCTTTTCCGATGGATGCCAGCCAATTGCTGTTGGATAAAAAATAACTTCTGCGCCGCGCAACGCGGTTAAGCGCGCCGCTTCCGGATACCATTGGTCCCAGCAAACGCATACGCCGATTTTGCCGCGCTGCGTTTCCCACGCCTGAAAGCCGAGGTCGCCCGGCGCGAAATAAAATTTTTCGTGATAAAACGGGTCGTCTGGGATGTGCATCTTGCGATATTTGCCAAGCAACTTTCCATCCACGTCGATGATTGCGGCAGTGTTGTGATAAACGCCGGGGCTGCGTCTCTCGAAAAGTGACGCGATGATCACGGCGCCCGTTTCACGCGCCACTTCACCCAATGCTACCGTGGATTTCCCCGGCACTTCCTCGGCTAGCGCGAAATTTTTGTGATCTTCGCTCTGGCAAAAATATTGCGACCGAAACAGCTCTGGCAGACAGACCATCTGCGCGCCTCCTTTTGCTGCGTCGCGAACGAATTCAATCGCGCGCGCGAAATTCTTCTCCGGCTCCGCGCCGCAGCGCATCTGGATCAGAGCAATCTTTGTCATGTCGCGCGAAGTCGAGACATCTCCAACCATTTCAACAGTGAGAGATTCCTCGACTTCGTTCGGAATGACAAGACTGACGGTTACTTCACCGAATCCGCCCGCACGATCTCGATCTTCTCGATCACCACGCGTTTTGTCGGCTTGCTCATTTCGCCTTGTGCATTTCGCTCGACGGGCGTGTCGCCAATTTTTTCCAACACATCCTCGCCCTTAATCAATTTGCCAAACGTTGTGTATTGATGATCGAGCCGATGCACCGGCGCGAGACAGATGAAGAATTGCGACCCGGCCGAATCTGGATCGGGCCCGCGGGCCATCGAGATCACGCCGCGCTCGTGGGGATGATCGTTGAATTCGGCCTTGATCTTGTAACCCGGCCCGCCCTGGCCGTAGCTGTTCTCCTTCGCCGGATCCTTCGAATTCGGATCGCCGCCCTGAATCATGAAGCCTTTGACGATCCGGTGAAAAATAGTGCCGTCGTAGAAACCCTGCCGTGCGAGCTTTTTAAAATTCTCGATCGTATTTGGCGCGGTGTCGTTCCAAAACTGCACTACCATATCGCCTTCGCTGGTTTTGATTACCGCGACTTCGTTTGATGAATTCATCGGTTTTTTCTCCTCGGCACGGATGTTTGTGACGCCAAGCGCCAACCCTAACACGCAGCACAACGTCAATTTCATCCTGCAATCATAGCGCTAAACGCTCAACGCCCAATCACAGAATCAAGCAGCATGCGTTTTTCTCCTTCTTTGGGTTTTGCCGCCAACAGCGGCATGGTATTCCTGCAAACTGCGCACCTGAACTTTACGTTTTTGCAGCGAGCGAATTCCATTCGCACTGGCCAGCGCGGCGCGCACGGTGGTCATGATCGGGATTTTCGCGGCCAGCGCGGCATTGCGAATGACCACTTCGTGCTCACGCGGAATTTTGCCGCTGGGCGTGTTGATGATGAAATTGATGTCGCCGTTCTTGATGCGGTCGAGAACATTCGGGCGCCCCTCGTGAATTTTGAAGACCTTGGTCACTTTGATTTTTGCCTTCGTGAGCGTTTCCGCGGTGCCGCTGGTGGAAATAATTTCAAAACCGAGCTTCACAAACTCGCGCGCGACGGGGATCACCGCTTCCTTGTCGGCGTCTTTGACGCTGATGAAAACTTTTCCCGTTCTCGGTAACGGCGGTGGCGCTGCCATCTGCGATTTGGCATAGGCCAAGCCGAGATCGACGTCGATGCCCATAACTTCGCCGGTCGATTTCATCTCCGGCCCCAGCGAGATGTCCAAGCCTTCGTAGCGCAAAAATGGAAATACGGCTTCTTTCACCGAGAAATGTTCCGGCACGATTTCCCGGGTAAATCCGAGCTTACACAATGATTTTCCGATCATCACTCTGGCAGCAAGTTTTGCCAATGGGACGCCGATTGCTTTGCTGACGAAGGGGATCGTGCGCGACGCGCGCGGATTCACTTCCAGGACGTAAACGTCGTCGCCCTTCACAGCGAACTGCACATTCATCAGTCCGCGGACGTTTAGCTCGCGCGCCATCGCCTTCGTCGCGGAGGAGATCTCGTCGAGAACTTTTTGCGATAGCGAGAATGTGGGGATAACGCAGGCGCTGTCGCCGCTGTGAATACCCGCTTCCTCAATGTGCTCCATGATCGCGCCGATCACGGTTGTTTCACCATCGGAAATGCAATCGACATCCACCTCGATCGCGTCTTCAAGGAAACGATCGATCAACACGGGACGGTCAGGCGTCACTTCAATTGCGCTGGTCATGTAACGTCGCAGATCTTCCTCATTATAGATTAGCTCCATGGCGCGCCCGCCGAGAACGAAACTCGGCCTAACGAGCACGGGATAGCCGATCTTCTTCGCAATGGCGACAGCTTCTTCCGTGCTCGTCGCCGAGCCGTTCGGAGTTTGGCGCAGACCAAGCCGGTCCAGCATCGCTGCAAATAATCGCCGATCTTCCGCGGTCTAGATGCTTTCGGGTTGCGTCCCGAGGATCGGTACGCCTGCCGCTTTTAATCCGCTTGCCAGATTCAGCGGTGTTTGACCGCCAAACTGGACGAATACGCCCTCTGGTTTTTCCTGATCGTAAATGTTGAGCACGTCCTCAAGCGTGAGCGGCTCAAAATAAAGCTTGTCGCTCGTGTCGTAGTCGGTCGAAACCGTTTCCGGATTCGAGTTGACCATGATGGTTTCGAATCCGAGCTCGCGCAGCGCAAACGCGGCATGCACGCAGCAGCAATCGAACTCAATGCCCTGACCAATCCGGTTCGGTCCGCCGCCCAGGATCATCACTTTGCGCTTCCCGCTCTCGCGCCGTTCGTTCTCATCGCCGTAGGTCGAATAGTAATAAGGTGTGTAAGCTTCAAACTCCGCCGCGCATGTATCGACAAGGCGATAGGTGGGTAACACGCCTAACGACTTGCGTGTCGCGCGGATTTCGTTTTCGGTGGCTCGATTTGCCACCGCTATTTGTCGATCCGAAAACCCAAGCTTCTTCGCCCGGAGCGAATCTTCTCTCTGGATGTCAGGCTGCCAGCCTGACTCGGCGGGCAGGCTGCCAGCCTGTCCATCCTCCGGGAGAAGTGCATTCCGCCGCTCCAGAACGAATTCGTTATCTCGCAAGTTCGCTTGCTTCGGATTGCGCGCGACATAATCGCGACAGGCGACGAGGTGCGCGTAATCGCGGATGATCGTGTCGAATGTTTCTGCCATCCAAAGCGATCCTGTTCGGTTGAGGAGTTCATTGATTCGGTTGCTCGTATAAGATTTCCAAGAATGCAGCACTCCGCTAAGAGATTCGGGTCCAAGCGGTTTCACGATGAGGTGCACGTGGTTCGGCATTATGACAAAGGCATCGATCAAATATCGGTGGTGATTGAACTGATTGAGGTTCTCTACAACGATCTGTTGGACGCGCCGATCCCGGAGCAAACATGACCCCTGACCCTGATCCAGCCACCGCTCGCGCTCTTCCTCAAATCGTCGCATGTATTCGTGTGCTGTTTTCCAATCCCAGGGCTGAGGATGAAACTTGAGCCACTGGGCACGTTCTTCTCGCCATTGGGCGAGGATGTCACTCGCGACTGAATCAGCGAGGCGAAAGGTAACAAAGTAGGTCGCGCCGGGTTGCTCCCAGTGCGGCAGATGGCGTCTGGTTATTTTGATCGGCGCATGTTTGTCGAGGCCGCGGAACTGGATGTCAGCCAGCTTGGCTGACCCGGCGGGCAGGCTGCCAGCCGGTTTCGATTCATTTCGGCAGGCTGGCAGCCTGCCGGCCGAGTCACGCTGGCAGCGTAACATCCGAGTCGCTTCCGCCACGATCTGCGCCACGTTTCGCAAGAACCACCGGTCGATCTTTGTTAGCTCATAGACTTCATCGACCGACACGCCTTTCTGGAATGCCTGAGCGATGTAAAAAATCCGTTCATCATTCGGGATCGCCAGCTTCAGCCGCAGCGTTTCGGGATCGACATCTTTGTCTGCGCCGTCGCCTAACAAACCAAAACGTTTGATCTCCAGACTGCGCAACGCTTTTTGCAACGCTTCCTTAAACGTCCGCCCGATGGCCATGGCTTCGCCGACGCTCTTCATTCGCGTCGTAAGTGTCGCGTCCGCCTGCGGAAATTTTTCGAAGGTGAAGCGCGGGACTTTCACCACACAGTAATCGATGGTCGGCTCAAAGCATGCCGGCGTTTCGCGCGTAATATCGTTTTTGATTTCATCGAGCGTGTAGCCGACTGCGAGTTTGGCTGCGATTTTTGCAATTGGAAAGCCGGTGGCCTTCGAGGCGAGCGCACTGGAACGCGAGACGCGCGGATTCATCTCGATTACGACCATGCGTCCGGTATCGGGATGCACCGCAAATTGGATGTTCGACCCGCCGGTCTCGACGCCGATCTCGCGAATGACCGCGAACGCCGCGTCGCGCATCATCTGGTATTCCTTATCGGTGAGCGTTTGCGCAGGGGCGACGGTGATGGAGTCGCCGGTGTGCACCCCCATCGGATCGAAATTCTCGATGGAACAAACCACCACGCAGTTGTCCATCCGGTCGCGCATCACTTCCATTTCGAATTCCTTCCACCCCAACAGCGATTCTTCGATCAACACCTCATGCACCGGTGAGAGGTCGAGACCGCGCGCCGCAATTACATCGAGCTCCTCGCGATTGTAAGCGATGCCGCCGCCCATTCCGCCCAGAGTAAACGCCGGGCGAACGATGAGCGGGAACGTTCCGATCTCGCTGGCGATCCGATCGAGATCCGCCAGCGAACGGGCCACGCCGGAGCGCGGCACCTCCAGACCGATACGTAACATTGCTTCCTTGAACAACTGACGGTCTTCGCCTTTGGCGATGGCCTGCGCATTTGCGCCGATCAATTTCACGCCATGCCGCGCCAGCGCGCCGTTGCGATTCAATTCCATCGCGGCGTTGAGCGCGGTCTGCCCTCCCAACGTCGGCAAAATCGCATCCGGTTTCTCGCGTTCCATGATTGCCTCGATCACTTCGGGGGTGATCGGCTCGATGTACGTACGATCAGCAAATTCCGGATCGGTCATGATCGTGGCCGGATTGGAATTCACCAGCACCACTTCGTAGCCTTCTTCGCGCAGGGCCTTGCACGCTTGCACGCCGGAATAATCAAATTCGCAGCCCTGTCCGATCACGATTGGACCGGAACCTATGAGGAGGATTTTCTGTAGCTCGTTATTTCGCGGCATCTGCGCCAGCGGACAGTACACAAAATCACGCGAACGTCACGTAGTAACTCAGGCATCCTGTCCGCCAATCGGACGGCCCCGTCCGTAGGCGAGCGTGACAGGTCGAGCAGGCCCAGCCTGCACCTTAACTGAGCAGCCAGGATGGCCGCTCGACTAGACAGGCAAGATGCCTGTGTTACGCGGCCGCCATCCGCTGGCGGTCGAGGTAAACTTTGCAAATGCTTTTGATGCGGGTGAGCACGTAATACACGGTCTGGCTACGGAGCCGCACCAGTTCGGTGCCGACGATGCGCGTGACGAAATCGCTGGGCATATCGAGAATTTCCTGCGGCGTCGAGCCTTCGAGGCCTTTGCAAAGAATCGCGGTCATCGAGCGTGTGAGCGTTTGCACTTCCGGGCCTAGCGTCATGCGGATGTGCGCCTTGCCGTGCTCATCCACCTGCAAATAAACGCCCACCGTGTCCGTGCATTCCTCGTCTTTCCGGACATCGACCAGATCAAATTTCTCATCGGCGCGCGGTTCCTGTCTCTTTGCGTTGTCCGCATAGGAAACGAGTATCTCGCGCCGTTCATCTTCCGGCAACATTTCAAAAAGGTTAATGATCTTGTCCAACTTAGTCGGGTACATCGGTATTAATCTATCATAGCGCGGCGAAGCCGCAGCCACGAGGTCGAGTACTGAGTGTGATCGGTATTATAGTAAGTAAAAAGCGGCGCAGCAGCGCTGCACTTCGGAACGTGGCCGCGAATTCAACGCAGATTACGCGCTTGCGTTGTTGAGTGCGGCGGTGCTCCGCCGCTTTTCGCTCGATGCTTGGGCTTTGCTGAAGAATGCGTTTGTGGCTAATTGCACTATGAAAACTCCGATTAAAGTCGCCGTAACGGGCGCCGCGGGGCACATCGGTTACGCGCTTGTGTTTCGCATTGCCTCCGGACAGATGTTCGGGCACGATCAGCCGCTCAGACTTCATCTGATCGAGATTCCTGCCGTGCTCGGCGCGCTTCAGGGCGTGGTGATGGAATTGGACGACTGCGCGTTCCCGCTGCTTGAATCAGTCGTGCCGACGGCTGACCTCGATGAAGGCTTTCGCGATATCAATTGGGCGTTGCTGGTGGGCAGCGTACCGCGCAAAGCCGGGATGGAACGCAAGGATTTGCTCGGTATCAACGGCAAAATTTTCATTGGACAAGGTCAGGCGATCCAAAAAAATGCTGCGGCCGATGTGCGCGTGCTCGTCGTCGGAAACCCATGCAACACGAATTGTCTGATAGCGATGAACAACGCCAAAGATATTCCGCGTGACCGCTGGTTTGCCATGACGCGACTGGATGAGAACCGCGCCCGCGCGCAGCTCGCGCACAAGGCTGGTGTAAGCATTGGCTCGGTCACTAACATGACCATCTGGGGCAATCACTCCTCAACGCAGTATCCGGATTTCTACAACGCCAGGATCGACGGCCGTCCTGCGAACGAAGTGATCCGAGACGAGAAATGGTTGAAGGAAGATTTCATCGCCACCGTGCAACAGCGCGGGGCCGCAGTGATCAAGGCGCGAGGACTTTCTTCGGCCGGCTCGGCTGCCAACGCGATCGTTGACGCCGTCCGTTCGCTCACCAACGATACGCCCCGCGACGACTGGCACAGTGTGGCGGTTTGTTCCGATGGTAGTTATGACGTCGAGAAAAGCTTGATCTCCTCATTCCCAGTTCGTGTGCGCGGTGGCAAATGGGAGATCGTGCAGGGAGTTCCGATCAACGATTTCAGCCGCGCGAAAATCGACGCGTCAGTAGCCGAGTTAAAAGAGGAAAAATCGCTCGTTAGCGAATTGCTGTAGGGAGTTTCCATGAACCCCGAAAGCTTTCGGGGCTGGCACACACCGCCCTACAATTCTGGTCATCATGGCCTCGGGGGAGGTGTAGGGCGAGGCCGAGGAGTCGATGGACAACCCGGACGGGGTTCGCACCAACTGAAACTGACCGTGTCAACGCGCCAGCCCTCGCCCGAGCCGCTAGTGTCGGTAGCCAGCCGCCAGCGGAGCCTCCCGCCTGCGGGAATGTAGGGCAGGTTGACTACGGTCGTGATGAAGCCCACCGAATTACCGCTCCATGCCTGACGACCCGCAATCGGACTGCCCCGATCAGTGGCGATCGTACGGTTATACCCGCCCGAAATGAAGCTGCCGCCGGCTGCAAGAATGTCTTGGAATGTATTTCCACCATCAAAGCTAATCTCCAGCACACCTCCGTCGAAGCCGATATTCGGATCGACGTCGGAGGCTTCAAGATTGAAATTGTGCCGGTAAGTCAATTGCACTGAGGTCGCCGCAAGGGGGAAATGAAATGAATCGAGCCGTTTGTCGCTTACTACATCCGGATCGTCAATGAACGCGGCGTTGGGCGGCGTATCGGCAGGCGGGCTGGGTACTCCGCTGTTCGATGTGACCCAGAGCGGCGGCGGTCCTAGGACATTCGTTGCTAGCCAGTCAGAAGGCAATGTGGGCGGGCTCACGTCGTCGAAGTTCTCACGCAGCACAATCCGTCCGGAACAAGGGGGCATGGGCTCGGCGTTGGCGTCGCGCCGACGGCAGACATATCGAGTCGCCTCGAGGGATCGTCTTCAATAGAAGCTGATCCAACGTGAGTAATGGCGCGCGAGGAGCCGATCTGCGCTAATGCAGCGATGCCAGCTCCAAGGAACAAAGGTACAAGGACATTTCGTAATCGCATCTGCCTGAATGTGCGCTTTAGATTTGCGATCGTAGAAAACCTCCAATCAATGGTTTTACCCAAGCGAGCAAAGCGCTGTCAATTCTCTTCGTCACTTCTTCGTCCGACGATAGTAAAAAGCGTGTGCGCTTTTCCGCGGTGATACTGCTGGTGCGTTGAAGTTTGTGTCGTGGTGAATCCCATCACGGCCAGAAATTGCGTGAAAAATTGTGTGCTGAAATGCCACCAGGTGTGCCAGAGAAAATTGTCCGGCGTTGGCGCCAGACGGCAGATCGGCGCACCTTCCAAATCCGGATGAAACTTATCGGCAATGATGAGCGACTTTGCCATTTTGCCACATTGCTCAACGATCCGGAGCGGATCGCGGCAATGCAGCAACACAGCACCCATCACCGCGATGTCGAATTCTCCGAGGGCAGCGGGCAAATTGTAAACATCGCCATAGTAAACTTTCGCTTTGGAACGTCGAGCGGCGTGACTGAACCAATAGGAATTCTTCAAGCGTTGCATCACCACTCGGCGCGGGCCGAAGACCTCTTCCAATTTGGAATGTGGATACGGAACGAAATCCCAGCCGTGCGCCGCTGTTACCTCGACCGAAACGACCTCCGCGCCCCGCTTTTCCATTTCGAAGGTTAGAAAACCGCTGGCAGGGCCGATCTCGAGGACGCGCTGGCCGGCGAAAGCGACTCTGCCCAGGTAATCATCCACTGCGCGACGCAAATCCCAATCCCCCTCAATAACTCCGTGACCGGGAAGCTCGACGGTGTGATAAAAGTAGCAGTCGGCGATGTCCTCCACGTGAAGTGGCGCCGCGAAAATCTTTTCGTTGCTCACAAATAATTGACTACTCGCTGGGCGATCTACGCGTAGCGCAGGTTTCAAAACCTGCTGTATCGCCGATTTCCAAATCGGCAGGGTGCGCGACCTGGTGTGGCGCGCGGGTTTGGAAACCCGCGACGCAGCAGACTTTGAAGTCTGCGCTACATCGTCTGCAGCGCAAGCGGCGCTATGTTTTGATTGCATGGATGGCCACGGACGCTGGGAAGATCAGGCTCGTTAGCGTGACCCAGTGAAATCCGGCTTCGAGAATCTCGCGCCAGAAATCGGCGCCATATTCTGTTTGTACAATGCAGTCCTCCCGGTTCACGCCAGGCGTCCCATGATAACTCGGCGGCAACCCGCGGCGGGTCCGCGTGAGGCGGCCGACAACAATCGGCACCGTGTAAAACAAATGACCGCCCGGTTTCAAAACGCGCCGCGATTCCTCCAGCGCCACCATTGAACCGGCTACATGCTCCAGAGTGTCGGAATGAACGATGAGATCAATTGACGCGTCCGCAAAATGCATTCGCCGCATGTCGAGCTGAGGGAAAGAATGAAGTTCGTATTTGGGAAGAAGCCGAAGAAAAGGCGACAGGTTGCCGGCCGGATTGATTTCAATCACGGTGAGTTGTCGAATCCCGGGGTGGCTGCGGCAAAAATCCTCAAACGTACCCGAGAAGCCGAAAGCGCTTGTGACCGCCGCGGCCAGTGTCATCGCTCGCAGATTATTTTTGCAACTGCTGCAGCAGAACCCCTGCTGCAAATCGATATAGGCGACTTCGTCGGGCGACAATTCCCATTGCTCGACCAGCTCCGGCCACAGCACCGATTCATTGATGAACCGGTCCCCGCCACACACTGGGCAAACCTTCAAGCTCGGCGGCGGCTTATCCATTGTGCAGCCCGCTCTTTTGGCTGAGCGTTTTGTCCAGTCCTGTGTTCCAGGTGAGAGGCCTGTTCTTGAACCAACTCGAATCAAACTTGGGCGCGGCGAAAAGCGCCCATGTCTGCCGCGGATGTTTCCAATCCAGAATTTCAAATCGCAAATTCACGTCTGCGGCTGCGCGTTCCAGTGTGGCTGGCCGGTAATTTACACATTCGGGATAAACCCAGCCCATTTGCGAAGAGTCTTCCTTGCCGATCAAAAAGGTGGCAGTCAAAGCTCCATCTTCAGCGAGTGAACGCGAAATCGCCCACAACCAGCCGCTGATCAAATCCAATCCGCAATGACTGAAGATCGATTGAGCCAACGCGAAATCGAATGAGATCTTCGCCTGCGCAATCGTCTGGGGTGAATCGGAAAAGAAGAACGTCGGCCGTTTGATTTCCACCAGCGATTTCCCGAGCTCTCGACTGATTCCTTCCTCGACGAGCCATTCGTTCGGTTCTACACCGAAGTATTTTCCCCGGTTCAGATACGGAATTAACAAGCGCCCGATGCGAAGTGAGCCGCAGCCCACGTCAAGCAACGAATGATGCTGGCGCAGACCAAGCGTGGTGAGAAGATTGAACGCCATCGCCGCGATCAAATCGTAATCTTCGGGCGGACCCACGTACGCGCGATATTGCGGATCGCCGGGCTTCAGGCCGAGGCCGAGGTCTTCCCGATTACCTGAGGATTTTTCCATAATCACTCGATGCGCCTCATCGTGGCGGGGTCGAAACCTTTCAGCGCCTCCTCAGGTTTGTCAGGGAAGCTAACGACGCCGCGCGACCGATCGAATTGATAGATGCGCGTCCGTTCCCGTTCGCGGAACGGAAATGCGCGAAGTTTATTGCCGTCGAGCGCATCGGTCGCGCCCGGGACCCGGCATGCTTTTGCCGCCAGAGCATACAGTTCGTCTCTGATCCCGGACGATGAACTGACACAGTTCAACAGTTCGTCAGGATCGTCTCCGAGATTGAAGAGTTGTTCGCGGCCGCCGTTGGCCATGAAAATGTATTTCCACTCGTGGGTCACCACCATCACTTTGAAATCCTGCGAGCCGGGGACTTCAACCATTCCCACGAGATAGTCGCGCGGCGGGCATTCGCCTCGCAGCATTTTGAGAACGTCTATTCCCTCGCGCAGTTCGCATGCGCCCGCGGCCTCCGTCGCAATTCCGAACAAGTCTGCGAGGCTGAGCAATTCGTTTCGAATATTTCCGGCTGGCAGCCCTGCGGGCCAACTCAACAGAAAAGGAACACGGCATGCCCCTGCAAAAAAGTTTTGTTTCTGCCAGCCGTGATGATCACCTAACAAATCCCCATGGTCCGAAAAGAAACAAATCAGGATGTTGTCCGGATTCGGCCGCCCTTCGATGGCGTCGAGAATTCGGCCGAGGCAATGATCCAGATACGTAATCTCACCGTAGTACCGCGCCTTCACGATTTTCTCCAATGCGGGATTGACCGCGTCCGCCCAGACGGCGTATCGCATGAAAGAGATCTCTTCATCAAGGTGATCTTCGTCGATATTGCCAAGAATTGGATCCGGCATTCGGTCGGGATTGTACATCCGGTTGAAAGGAATTGGCGGCGCAAGCGGCGGATGCGGCCCCACAAACGATATGAACCCGAAAAAAGGACGCGACTCATTTGAGTTTGTGATCTCCTGCGCCGCGCGATCGGCCGTCCACCATTCGCCGCCGAGCTCGGCTGGAAGCGGGCTGCGCTGCGGGAGGTAATACATCTCGGTGCGTTCGCCCATGGGTTGTTCGAGGAAATCGAATTCCGGATGCTCGCGCGACAGCCAAGACCCGTAGTCATCGCCTTCGCGCTTTGGCGGATGGTACGTCTCTTCGCAGCGCCACAAGGTTTCGTAACCCAGGTCCTCATCCCACGGAGCGGTGTGGAATTTTCCGATTCCAAACGTCCGGTAACCGAGCCGCGACATGGTCCGCGCCAGATAATGTCCACAGCGCGCTTCCATCTCCGCGGGTTGACCGGTCACAGGACTTGCCTTGGTGTTGCTGAAGACGCGCGTGGTAGGCGGCTCGCATCCTGTCCGGATCGTGTAGCGCGCCGCAACACAAACCGGACACGTGGCGTACGCATTTAAGAACGTGATGCCCCTTCGCACCAGGCGGTCGAGGTTCGGCGTGTAAATGTGCGAGTTCCCGAGCGCAGCGATGGTGTCGAATCGCTGCTGATCCGTCATGATGAACAAAATGTCTGGCCGGTTGCGTGGCATTTTCTTAGAGGCCATGCGCAGGAAGGGAATGCAGCAATGGGATCAATCTACGCGTTCCCGATCTCGTGACCTGTCAGGCGGCGAAATGCTTCGACATATTTCGCCGAAGTCTTTTCGATCGCTTTCTTCGGCAACCGCGGCGCGGGCGGAGTCTTGTCCCAGTCGAGCGTCTCCAGATAATCGCGCACGAATTGTTTATCGAAACTCGGCGGGCTCTGTCCGACCGCGTATTGGTCCTTTGGCCAGAACCGCGACGAGTCGGGCGTCAGGCATTCGTCAATCAGGAGTAAATCTCCATCGACCTTGCCGAACTCAAATTTCGTATCTGCGACGATGATGCCGCGTTGCTGGGCGTGATCGCGGCCACGCGAATAAATTTCCAGGCTCAGCGTTTTCACGCGCTCGGCGAGTTCTTCACCGAGAATCTGCGCGCAGCGTTTCATGTCGATGTTCTCATCATGACCGGCTTCTGCCTTGGTCGCCGGGGTGAAAATTGGCTCTGGCAATTGCGACGCCAGCTTGAGGCCAGCTGGCAGTTGAATCCCGCACACGCTTTGCGATTGCTGATACTCTTTCCAGCCAGAACCGGCGAGATAGCCGCGGACGACGCACTCCACTGGCAACGGCTTGGTTTTCTTAACGATCATCGAGCGCCCGGCAAGCTGCTCACGGAACGGCTGCAATTCTTTCGGGAATTGATCGAAGTCCGCAGTCACGAAGTGATTCTCGATCTCGGCGAAACGTTTGAACCAGAACGCGGAAATTTGGTTGAGCACCGCGCCCTTATGCGGAATTGGGTCCGGCAGGATCACGTCGAACGCCGAGATGCGATCCGTCGCAACAAAGAGCAGCGTATCGCCGAGGTCGAACACTTCGCGGACCTTGCCGCTGCGCAGTTTCTGGATTCCGGGTAGCTCGATAGAGGTTTGTGTGGCGATTTGCATGGGCAAACGCTCAACGTTCAATGCTCAACTTTCAACTCGCTTGCTGTTTTGCCATGCCGAGCCAAGTCGTCTGCCAAGCCGTAGCTTTATGCGAAGGCTGGAGACATCTCTGGATTCACTCTCAAGAGATTCCTCGACTTCGCTCGGAATGACAGAGTAATTGGGCATAGGAGTTGAATTCCCTATGCCGGGCATCGTCGTCAAACCGCGCGCGCGAATTTTGCACGGACACGACTGGGTGTTTACCAGCGAAGTCCTGAAGGTTTTCGGAAATCCCGCAGACGGCGATATCATCTCGCTCAAGGACGGCAGGGACCGTTTGATCGGCAGCGCCATTTACAATTCGCAATCACAAATTGTGGCGCGCCGTTTCTCGCGCCGGCGGCAGGATCTCGATATCGATTTCTTCCAGCGGCGCATTGCGCAGGCTTCCGAGTATCGTGACCGGCGAAATCTTGATCCAAAGCTGCGCCGAGTTGTGTGGAGCGAAAGCGACGGTCTCCCCGGCGT
>QHQA01000097.1 GCA_003219695.1 Verrucomicrobiota bacterium | reverse complement strand
ACATCTCAACAAAATCCGAGCCGCTAATGGAAAAGAACGGGACATCCGCTTCGCCTGCAATGGCGCGCGCCAGCAGCGTCTTGCCGGTGCCCGGAGGACCCACCAGTAATACGCCCTTCGGGATGCGACCGCCGAGCTTCTGAAACTTTTTCGGGTCACGCAAAAATTCGACGAGCTCCTGCACTTCGTCCTTGGCTTCCTCGACGCCGGCGACATCGCGGAACGTGATCTTGTTTTTGTCCCGGGCGAGCATGCGCGCTTTCGATTTGCCGAAATTAAGCGCGCCTTTGCCGGCCATGCGGATTTGTTGGCGGAACAGGAAATAAAGCACTAGCAGGAAAAGCGCGATGGGCAGGAACCCGACCACAGTCTGGGCAAGCACGTTGGATTCGGTCTTGATAGCTGGCTGAACCCCGGCGTCGGTCAGCTTCTTCTGCAAATCATTGGTGAAACTCAGATAAACTGTGGTGCGAAACGGCACCTGCTGCGACGGCGCAGAACCGACTCCCTGGCGGACATAGACACCGCGCAGCGTCTGAGTTGGCCGGCCATCTTCCACCACCAACTGGAGCGGATTGTTCTTGTCGTTAACGACCTGTTTGTTCTCCAGCAGTTCCAGGAAACGGTTATACGGCACGTCCTCGACCGGCTGCATCCCTCCCCGGTAAAAGAGCATCGCCATCGCGATCAGCGTGAATGCGATCACGATGAGGATGACGCCGCGCCAGTTGAAACTGGGCTCGTTTCCGCGGGGTCTATTCTCCCGTTGTGGATTGCGATCGAATTGAGGCATAAAGGTTGTTACCTACGCTAAAAATTACCATGAACGGATTGCCAATGCAAAATGGGCAAACCCACGTGATTCGTGATTCGTTACAACGTAACATCGGATTTGCGATTTAACGATTCGACGGTTCAACGTGGCGAAGCCCTTCGTCATTCGGATTTCGTCATTTCCCATCTCTATAATCGTGCCTCCATATTGCGGCGTTCGCCTCACCGTAATCTTGGCGGACGTCACTCATGATCGTTACATCGGTTTGCTGGCGAGAACGACGTATCCGGCTTTGGCGCCAAAGGCGCAGTCTCATTGTGAGCCTGGGGCGTAGCCCTAGGAATTCAAATCTCAGTGCAAACCGAGCGCTGAAAGCGCGCTTCAAGCATGCATGTGGATCGAAGCCACACGAGAAGTGAATTGCGCCTTCAGCGCTGGTGTTTTTTGGGCATGCTGAATCCTAGGGTGTTGCGCCAGGTTAGCCACGGCGAATCCGTCCTGTGGCGGACTCGCGATGAAACATGCCGCGACCTTTGGCGCTAGACGCATATGCAGACCAAACATGCGGTGACACCTGTCCGAGTTACATTGGATTGCAATTTAACGGCTCAGCGATTCAACGATTAACTCGGCGGGGTCAGCCGCGCATTGCGTCGCTCGGCGGTTTCGCGTAAAATTCGCATCCGACTATTGACATGACGGAGCTCGTTTCATCGGTGGCAGATAAGATCGACCGCGCTGTGCAGCGAGTGACCCCGTTTGCTTATCGGGTGCGGCGGACTGGCCGTCGCTGGATGCGACGCGCGTTGCGCAAGCCGCGCAGCGTTTCGGAGGGGCCGAATCTGCTGCCGTTGCTGATTCAGGTGCTGGCGAGTTTCACCAAAGCGGACGGCGTGATAATGGAGGAAGAAATCGACTCGAGCCTCGGCTTTCTCCGTTACGATTATCCGGAGGCGGTCTATTCCGAGCTGCGGCAATTGTTCCGGCAAGCGCTCTACGAGCAGCAGGACCTTGCCGCCATGGCGCAGAAACTCGGTGCGCAACTGAGCACGGACCGCAAGATCATGCTGGGAGTCCAGCTTTACGACTTGATCTCGCAAGCGGGTTTGAAACAGGAACAGGTGGTTGCGTTCTATTCGTTCATGTCGCAGATGGGCATGGCTGCGCAATCCATCGACATCGTTTATCAACTTAACGCATCGGAAGATTCGGACCCGTCGATCTATCAGCACGGCGCGTCACCGCTGGAATCCCTCTCTTTCGGGCCCAACGGCAAAGCCGATGTCATTCTCAAGAACCTCGGCGAGACCGATCGCCTAATGGCCTTTCGCTATCACGATCTGATTTTGTTGAAAAATTATAGCGGCCAGAACGTCTCGGTGCGCGGGAGACCATTGGTGCGCGGCGGGTTCTGCCGAATTTATCCTGGCCAGCGCATTTTGGTCGGCGACCAGGTGCTCAGCTACCAGGAGCTGGCGCAATATTTCAACGCCAAGAAGAACGTTTCGCTTCCACAGATTTTCATCCGGGTAAGCAGAGACGCAGAGGAAGTGCAACTGGAGCGTTCGCGCACGCGCGAGAGCGCGCTGCGCGTCACCTTTGGATTGAAGGTACGGGTGAAAGCGTTGCGGGATGTGGATGCCGAGCTCAATGGAGTAAGGTTGAAAGCCGGCACCCGAGTCGAAGCCACCCTGGAAGATAGGATCGTTTTTCACAACGACACCGAGCTGGATTTGAGCGACCTGCGCCGGCGCGCGCGCGCTCTGGGCGGCCGGTTCCAACTCAAGGCATCCAAATCGGAATATCTGGTGTCGAACGACCCGAGCCGGCTGCAAGCCGACGATATTCTGCTTTCCCCGGGCACCAGCGGTGATGTGGTGCTGAAGATTTTCTGCGATTACGATCAGCGGGTTGGCCTGCTGGAGGTGATCGAAGCGGATCGTCCCATCATGGTGGGCCACACGCCAGTGCGTACGACGGCGCAGCTCAAGGACGGCGATACGATTCGAATCGACGTCGGACAAGTTCTGCGGTGCAACTTTTCGGAACGAATCATCGAGGAAGAGCGCAACATCATTCGCACTCTGGAGGTGAACGAAGTCACGCATCGTTTCGGCAAAGGCGAGGTCGGTCTGGAGGGAATTTCATTTAGCATCACGCGTGGCGAGCTGGTATGCGTCATGGGCGCGAGCGGTTCAGGGAAAAGCACGCTGATGAGAGTGCTCGCCGGGCAACTTCAGCCGACCAGCGGCGCGGTCATCCTTAACGGACAATCGCTCTATCAGAATCTGGACGTCTTGAAGCATTACGTCAGTTACATGCCCCAGCAGGACGCCTTCGACGAGCAACTCACCATCGGCGAGAACCTCATGTTTGCGGCAGCGATTCGCGCGCCGCACCTTTCCCGACGTGATCGCACCCGGCGCCTGGACGCAAAACTCATCGAGCTCGGATTGGGCGAACGCCGGGACGCGGTCGTCGGCAGCGCAGAGAGAAAACTCCTGAGCGGTGGCGAGCGGAAACGCCTGAACATCGGGCTCGATATGATCGGGATGTCGGACGTTTATCTGTTCGATGAACCGACTTCCGGCCTTTCCTCGAAGGATTCCGAGCACGTGATGGAAATCATTCGAAGCATGGCGCACAACAAGATCGTCATTGTCACCATTCACCAGCCCAGCTCGAAAATTTTCCAGATGTTTCATAAGGCGATCCTGCTCGACAAAGGCGGGCGTCTGGTCTTTTTCGGAACGCCTTCCGATATGTTGCGCTATTTTGCCGAGGCGGAACATCAACATCAGTTCGGCGCTGAACTAGGCGCGTGTCCCGCGTGCGGGACGACCCGGCCGGAATTCATTTTTGACGTGCTGGAGACGCCGCTGCGGGATTTGAGCGGCGACATCATTTACGAAGAGAACAGCCGCGGCCAGTTGGTCGCCGCGCGCCGTTATTCACCGGAGTTCTGGCGCGACAAATACGAGGCGTTTCGATTGATCCAGGACGTCAAGCAAGTTTCCCTGCGTCAGGAGGCGGCGCCGCCATTGCCTGTCGCTCCGGTTCAAAGAAAGCGGCTCCCGCTCCGCTGGCATGATGAGTGGACGCAATTTCGGACGCTGCTGCGCCGTTCTTTTCTTAGCAAACTGCGCAACCGCGCCAACCTGGTCATCACCATTGGGGTTTCGCCCGTGCTGGCGCTGCTGATTGCGACCATCCTGAGATATTCAGAGAACGGGACGTACGACTTCGCCTCGGCTTATCACATTCCAACGTTTTTGTTCCTCGGCTTGATCGTCGCGATGTTTCTTGGGCTGACCAACAGCGCGGATGACATCATCCGGGACAGGCCGGTGCTGCAACGCGAGCGCAACATCAATGTGCGCTTATCCTACTATGTCATTTCGAAGGCTCTCACGCTCGCGGTGTTTGCTCTCATTCAGTGCGTGCTTTTTGTGCTGATCGGTAACTCCGTGCTGCAAATCCGGGGAATGTTCTGGATAGACCTCGGGATCATGTTCATGACCGCGATGAGCGGCGTGGCGCTGGGTTTGCTTATCTCTTCATTGGTGGCTGACCCGAAAACGGCGGCCAACATCGTCCCGCTTGTTTTAATTCCGCAGATCATCATGGGTGGCGCGCTCATCAAATACGAGGACATGAACCGCAACCTCGCTCTACTTTATTCGCTCTCACACTGGTTCGCCGAACATCCGAGCACGGAGAAAAACAAGAAGATGGAGAGCAAGCTCCAGGTGCCGTTTGTCTGTGAATTCATCGCCATGCGCTGGTCCTACGAAGAGATGATTGTCGCGCAAGCCAAACTGAATCCCCTTACCCGACGGCAGGACCGCGCTAATGACGAAATTCAAAAGCTCGCGCCCAAGGCGAACACACCTGAGCAACGCATGCGCCTCAATGACTTGAAAGACGCGCTGGCGTTGCTCTCGGGCCTGGAAGGGCATTCTGCGAAGGAGATCGATCATTACCTGAAGCTGGTCGATCCCGTCCTGGCCGGAAAGCAGACGTTCGATCGGTCGCTCTTCAAGAACGCGAACGGTCCGGTTACGGCCGAGCAAATTTATGTGAACCAGAAGGTGGCGGACCTCATCTCAAACGCGGAGATGGAACAGAATGATTACCGCCGCGGCAAAAAGCCCAACGTGTTCTTCGGCGCGCAAAAGCGTTATTTCGACATCAAATTTGGCGTGTTTACCTTCAACACCATTGTTCTGATTGCGTCCACGCTCGGATTGCTTGTGCTGCTGCATTGGATTTTGCGAAAACAACTGGAAGTGGTGCGAAGGAGCTAAATTTCATGTGTATGGCGGGCGCTCCGCCTGCCATCCGATGATTTAGCAACCGATGCGGTTGCCCTACAACGCCAAGCGGCGTAACAAGAGGGATGAGCAAAACGAAAACCAAAGCCGCTCGTCTAATCGTTGCCGCCAGCGAGACGGACCCCGACATGCTTTACGCGACGAAATTTTGGGCGCCCGATCCATTCATTTTCCTGCAGCGCAATGGGAAGCGCACGCTGGTCTTGAGCGATTTGGAAATCGATCGCGGACGCAAACAAGCTGACGCGGATGAATTTGTCATGTTCAGCGAGTTGGAACACGAAGTGCAGGGAAAATCAAAAAAGGCGCCACCATATGAAAAGGTTCTCGCCCATTTTCTCAAAAAACGCGGCGTAAGATCGGCAGTCGTTCCCGCAAATTTCCCGCTGGGTTACGCGGAAGAACTGGCCGCGAACAAAGTTCGTGTTCGCGCGACGAACGGATTGTTCTGGCCGGAGCGCGAAGCCAAATCGGACGAAGAAGTTGAAATGATGGGCCGGGCGTTGCGAATCACGGAAAAAGGACTCAAACGCGGGATTGAAGTGTTGAAAGCATCGAAGCCCGGCCCCGGAAAAAGATTGCGTTGGAATGGCAAAACGCTGACTTCCGAAATGCTCCGGGCGGAAATTGATTCCGCGATTTTGCGCGCAGGCGGCATTCCGATGGGCACGATCGTCGCCGGTGACGATCAGGCGTGCGACCCGCATGAGCGCGGCCACGGCCCCCTTTACGCGGATTCACTGATCATCCTCGACGTTTTCCCGCGCGACGCGAAGACCGGATATTTCGGCGACATGACCCGCACGGTTTTGCGCGGGCGCGCCAGCGACGTGCAACGAAAACTTTGGGAAACAGTGAAAGCTGGGCAGGCGCTTGCGCTAAAGAAAATCAAGGCGGGCGTGGACGGGATGACGATCCACAAGGCGATCCAGGAATTTTTCGCCAATCGCGGCTTCCCCACCGAAGTGCGCAAAGGCCGGCGCGTGGGATTTTTTCACGGCACCGGGCATGGGCTCGGGCTGGAAATTCACGAGCATCCGCGTTTGCAAAAGGTGACACTTAAAGATCGGCAAGTGCTCACGGTCGAGCCCGGCCTTTACTATCCCGGCCTCGGCGGCGCGCGACTGGAGGATGTCGTTTTGGTTACGAAGACGGGTTGCAAAATCTTGTCCCGGTTTCCCAAGCAGTTGGAAGTTTAGCCGATCTGGTAGGGTCGGCGCGCTGCGCCGACCGGACATCGCAGCGCGATGTCCCTACCATGAAATGAACGCGCGACGACATTGCGCG
>QHQA01000095.1 GCA_003219695.1 Verrucomicrobiota bacterium | reverse complement strand
GTCGCCAATGCAATCTTCGCCGCGACCGGCAAGCGGATCCGGAAACTGCCTATCCGGCCGGGGGATCTGTTGTAGCGGCGGTTATAGAAGATGCGAAGGAATTGGAATGGAGCGTGACAGTCCCCTCCTTGCATCACCTGTATAGACCGGAGACATGGGTAACGGGCGTTCGGAGACATAGGTAACACTTTTGATAAGGTCAGCGATTCGCGAAAGAGATGAAATCGTTGGCATGGCAGGAAGTGGTGACCACAATGTCGTTCCGAAGAGAAATGGTGATATTGGCAAATCGAACGAATGCGAATATTCGGGAGATTGGCCGTCGTTACAAGGTTAGTCCGAAGACCATTTATAAATGGCTGAAGCGCTATGCCAAGGATGGTGAAGAAGGGTTGCGAGACATTTCGCGGCGACCGCATCAATCGCCGAAGCGATGCAGCAAAAATGTGGAGGCCAAGGTACTGAAAATCCGGGATGCTCACCCCGCCTGGGGAGCACGCAAAATCGGTGTTCGACTGAAGACAATTGGTGAGATCGCAGTCCCGGTCGATAGTACGATTCATGAAATCCTGCGTCGTCATGAGCGCATCGATCCAGAAGAATCGGCCAAGCACACGGCCTGGCAGCGATTTGAGCATGCAGCTCCCAATCAGCTCTGGCAGATGGATTTCAAAGGCTGGTTTACGGTTGGGAACGGGGTGCAATGTCATCCCTTGACGATTGTGGATGACCATTCGCGGTACGCCGTGTGTCTGGAAGGTTGCACGAATCAACGAACTGAAACGGTTCAAGGTCATCTGACAGAAAAATTTCGTCGCTATGGATTGCCCGAACGCATGACGATGGATAACGGTTCGCCGTGGGGCGGCGATGCGGAACATCGATATACGCCTTTAACGGTTTGGCTGATTCGACTCGGCATTGGAGTCAGCCACTCGCGGCCTTATCATCCCCAGACACAAGGAAAGGACGAACGCTTTCATCGTACGCTGAAGGCCGAGGTGCTGCGGGGACGCAACTTTCGAGACATGGCCCAGGCTCAAGAGAGCTTTGATAAATGGAGGCCCATTTACAACCACGAACGGCCGCACGAAGCCATTGGTATGGCTGTCCCAGCAAGTCGCTACCAGATAAGCTGGCGACGCTTCCCCGAGGCAGTTCCAGCGATTGAGTACGGCTCGGCCGGTGAAGTACGTCGCGTACAAGATAAAGGTCACGTTAGTTACAAAGGCAAATGTATCGTGGTAGGCAAGGCGTTCCGTGGCTACCCGATTGCATTCCGGCCGACAACTCAGGAAGGAATTCTCGATGTTTATTTTTGCCAGCATCGGATCATGCAAATTGACATGAAGAATTATTGATGAGAAAACCCGACCATGCTGGGAATCAAGCCACGTGCCGATCGTCGTCTATAAACGATCCTGGCCCGAAACTTTTCCTCAATTTTTCGAAGGAGAAGCAAAAAGAAAGAAAGCTGTGCCAGGAAGGGCTTGTGGAAACCGGCGCAGCCGTGGAAATCGACAAAGGAAGCCTTCGGCGACTTTTCCTTAATGATTTCCACCGCTACTTGAAAAAGCCTGCGCAAAAAACGCTCCGGCTTTTTCACCGTTACCACAATGCCCCCGACGGCGGGGGCTGTTTATTAACTAAAAAAGTGTTACCTATGTCTCCGAACACCCGTTACCCATGTCCCCGGTCCAAACAGGTGATGCAAGGAGGGGATTGCTTGCAGCTCGATCCCAATTCTCGATCCCAATTCACTTACCCTTCTAGACCGCCGCTTCTACAGCAGGCCACTAACTCTTCCGCGGCGGATACCAGTATTGGAGATGACAGTTTTC
>QHQA01000094.1 GCA_003219695.1 Verrucomicrobiota bacterium | reverse complement strand
GCGCTTAATTTCATCGCTGAATGGAAGACGAGAAGCGGACCGGATCGGGCTCCAAAGGCGGCCTCTCCGGCGCCGATTTCGCCGGCGTCGGAATCCAGTTCGCGTTGGTCATCATCGTCTTTCTCTTCGCCGGTCAATGGCTCGATAACCGTTTCGGAACCAACGGGATGCTCACCATTGCCGGCGTTTTCATCGGTGCGGGCGCGGCGTTCTATAGCATGTACCGCAAGATCTCGGCGGCACAGAAGCGCGACGACGAGGATCGGAAGTCGCGACGGTGAGAGAAAAGCGGGCGCTCAGCTTCTTTGCGGGGATCTCGGCCGCTCTCATCATCGTCGCCACCATCGTCCTGAGGACGTATTTCAGGACGGTGAATCAGCACGACGCCATGCTCGTTTCTGCTGGACTGGCTTTCGCAGTGCAACTCGGCTCCTACGCCCTGCTTCGCCCGGGGCGACCGGGACGTGGTGTGCCCGGTGAGCTGCTGATTCGGTGGGCGATAGGTGCCGCGCTCAGGCTGTTCGTGCTAGTGCTGTACGCGCCACTCGTGAGGATCGTGAACCTCGATGTCGAGTCGGCGCTGGTAAGTCTGGTAACGTTTTTCTTTCTGACGATGATGGCCGAACCGCTGCTGCTCGAGTATGATCGCTGACGCAAAAGATTTCATCACGCCGCACATCACGGACTCGCACACGCTCGACTATCCGTGCTTTCGCTCGGGCTTCGTTTGCGAGTACGAGCTGCCGCGCTGGAATCCGATCCACATCGGCCGCTTCGCACTAGACATCTCGCCGACGAGGCACGTGGTGATGCTTTGGATCGCGGCTCTCCTCTGCATTGTGTTTACCCTGCTGGCGCTTCGCGCGCACAACCGCAAGACGCGCGAAGGTAAGGCACCCAGCGGCTTCGGAAACGGCTTGGAAGCGCTGGTGCTGTATCTGCGCAATGAGGTCGTGCTGCCAAATGTGGGAGCTCACGGCAACGCGTATGTACCGTACCTGCTGACTCTGTTCTTCTTCATTCTCTTCGCCAACCTGCTGGGCCTCGTTCCCTACGGAGCCACCGCCACGGGCAACATTTCCGTCACTGCGACGCTGGCGATGGTGACGTTCATCGTGATCGAGATCGCGGGAATGAGAGCGCAGGGCCTTGGCTACATCAACACGATCGTCTTCTGGCCGCACGACATGTCGCTGGCGATGAAGCTGCCCATCACCGTAGTCCTGACGCCGATCGAGATCATCGGAAAATTCACCAAGCCATTTGCCCTGGCGATCCGTCTCTTCGCCAACATGATCTCGGGCCACGTCGTGCTGCTGGCGCTGATCAGTCTCATCTTCACGTTTGCAACCTGGATCCTGGTGCCGCTGCCGATCGCCATGGCGATCGCCATCTCGCTACTTGAATTGTTCATTGCGTTTCTGCAGGCGTTCATCTTCACGCTTCTGTCCACCGTCTTCATCGGGCTGATTCGCGAGGGTGCGCACTGACGCGGAGAGTGCTCAACTCCGTGTAGGTATCCGGCCGAGCGGGCTGGAGAATCCCGTTGGGGCGAGAGCCTCGTTGACGGGTGGCGATCGAGAGATCGCGAGCATGACATAAAACGATTGTCGAAAGGGGTAAGAAAATGGTTTCGATCTTTCCGCTGCTTCAGGCTGCAGCCACGTTTTCCCGCGAGTATACGGGCGCGTGGGGCATGCTCGGTGCTGGCGTCGGCGCTGGTCTCGCCGTAATTGGCGCGGGCATCGGTATCGGACGTCTGGCTGGCCAAGCGATGGACGGCATGGCTCGTCAGCCGGAAATGGCGGGTCGTATCCAAACGGGCGCGATCATCTTCGCAGCACTCATCGAAGGGGTCGCGCTGTTTGCGATCGTCATCTCGTTCCTGATTCAGGGTAAGTTCAAGTTCTAATGGCTTGCCGGCGCGGCTCGCGGTGCGTGTGCATCGCGGGTCCGTGATCCGGATTTGCAACAACGGCAGATTAACGGCGAAGCTCCGCCCAAACGAACAGCCATCGATGCACAATCTCATTTTTGCACTCCTGCAGGCCGCGCAAGTCGCGCCCGAAGAGTCCGGGCAATCTGGCGATCTTCTGTCGCCGAACGGCGGCCTGATGTTCTGGACGCTGGTGACCTTCGTCATCCTACTGATCATTCTGGGCAGACTCGTCTTTCCGAAAATCACTGCAGCGGTCGAAGCACGCGAAAAAGCGCTCGAGGAAGCAATCGAAGGTGCGAAGCGTGATCGAGAGGAAGCAGCTCGCGCTCTCGCCGAGCAGCAGCGGCAGATCGAAGCAGCAAGAGCGGAGGCGCAGAAGATCATCGTCGAGGGTCGCCAGATCGGCGACAACCTGCGCGCGCAGATGATAGAAGAGACCCACCAACAGCAGCAGCAGATGCTGGAGCGCGCGCGGAGCGAGATCGAGCGAGAGAAAGAAGATGCAATTGCCGAGTTGCGTCGCGAGGCGATCGAGCTGGCGATAGCCGGCGCGAGCAAGGTCATCGAGAAGAATCTCGATGATCAGTCGAACCGGAAGATCGTGGAGAGCTTTCTCTCTTCGATTCCACCGGCGGAGAAAAAGCGCGGATGAATGAAGCGACGATCGGCCGCAACTATGCCGAGGCGCTGCTGACGCTGGCGCGAAGAGCTGAGGGCGGCGAGCCGGAGGAGTGGGGTGCGCTGCTCGATGCCATCGCCGTGGCGA
>QHQA01000096.1 GCA_003219695.1 Verrucomicrobiota bacterium | reverse complement strand
TAGCGGCGCAAATGGGGGAACCCGACCGCGCCATCGCCGCTTTACAAAAGCTACTCTCGATACCGTACATTGGCGTGCTGGCTGAAAACGCGCCGCTTACTCCTGCCCTTCTCCGGCTCGATCCGATGTTCGATCCGCTTCGGAGTGATCCGCGCTTCCAAAAACTCGCCGCCTCGCCTACGCCGAAAGAGAGACACTAATTTCACGAATTGTCACCAATCGGACGACGGCTTTCGGTTTGATTCGTGCGGATTCGTGGAATTCGTGTCTAAAATTGTCGTCTCCCTTGCGCTGGAGGACACCGCATCGAAGTAACGTCCTTTAACGCTTCAGCGGTTTGGAACTATCGTGCCGCATTGCTCAACTGAACTGCGGTGAGTGTGCTGGACAAAGACGGATCGTCACCCGATCTATCCAACCTTTGCCAAGGGACGGACACTGAGGACTTCGTCTTCGCGCAAAGGTTCAAGCGCGCTGGCTGGCACGGTGCTCGCAGCAATTGTATCGCCGACAGCGTTAAAGACTTCAATCGAGTAGCCTTCTTCGCCGTCGGGTGCAACGTGATGGTCAACGAGCTTGACTAAATCGCCGCGGCGCAGCTTCAGTTCCGGCAAATCGCGTGCTAGTGCCACGTCGACATAAAGCTCGAATCGCATATCATTTCCTTTTGTCGGGCACCAAGGTAATAAACTTCGTTACGCCCGACAAGTGCTCCCTCGTCGTAGCTGTCATTCTGAGCGAAGCGAAGAATCTCTGGTCATTTCCGGATCCGCAGAAACAGCCGAGATGTTTCGCTCCACTCAACATGACAGCGCAGTTTATAAGAGGGTTACTAAGAGGCGGACCTTTGTTTCCTTCGTTGCCTTCTATTTAGATTTTGTATCGTCGGGGCGCCCGGCGATGGCGCCGTACCACAATTCGTGTTTATTCGTGTTCATTCGTGGTTGAAATGCTGGCGATTGTCGATCTTGGCTCGACCCGACTGGGAAAAAACCCGCCGCCTCGCCCGCGCCCAAAGATTGATGGAATAACAACAAGGTTGCGGGCCGAGCCCTGTTGCACTACACCGTAATGCATGGCCAAAACCGAGATTTATAGTTGGCGTCTTTCCCCGCATATGAAGCGTGCTCTAGAGGAAGCCGCCCGGCGGCAGCAGTTAAGTGTCTCGACTCTGTTGGAACGGATCGTGGCGAACTCGCTTCGCAACGGCGTGGACGGCTGGGACGAGGGAGAAGCCGCGCTCCAGCAGAGATTGCACAATGCTGCGCGCAAGACGATCGGGGCGATTAAGAGCGGGCGGCGGGACCGTTCCACTCGTGTGCGCACGCTCGTGCGCAGAAAACTGCAGCGACAGCTCGCCAGAGGAGGAAGCCATCTAGAGAGTGGACATGAACGCGCGCGGGCTCGTTGATACGGGCGCGTTGCTCGCGCTGCTCGATCGGAGCGATCGGTGGCACGAACGCTGTGCCCGCGCATTCGAGTCGTTGCCGTTGCCGCTTGGCACTTCCGTCGCGGTACTGGCCGAACTTTTCCACCTCTTGGAACCAACAAAGGCCGAACTGGACGCCGCCTGGCGCTTTCTCCATTCTGGCGCAGTGACCGTGCTCGGCATCGATGATTCGGACCTGCCCGCAATCGAGGAGCTGATGAAAAAATATCACGACTGCCCGATGGATTTTGCCGATGCCACCCTGGTGCATCTGGCGCGGCGTGAATCGCTGGTCACAATCTTCACCGTAGATCACGACGATTTTGAGACCTATCGCATCGCTGGCCGACGACGTTTTCGGATTGTGCCGGAACGAGGGGAGTGAGGGATGGGGCGATTTACCGATTTATTGAAGCGCGGTTTGGAATAATGCTGTTCTTGCTAGCAAATTGACTGTGTGGCAAAAGGGACGGCGATGAATCCGAAGGGTTTCTTCGGGGAACTCAGGCGGCGCAACGTTTACAAGGTTGCGGTCGCATACGCCGTCGTCGCCTGGCTACTGATTCAAATCGCGACCCAGGTCTTTCCGTTTTTCGAAATTCCAAATTGGGCGGTGCGGCTGGTGGTGTTGCTTTTGATTATCGGATTTCCGGTTGCTTTGGTTCTCGCCTGGGCGTTCGAAATCACGCCGGAAGGAATTAAGCGCACGGAAGATGTCGATCATAGCCAGCCGACGACGCATCGCACAGGACGGACTCTGGATTTTCTGATTATCGCCGTCTTGCTCGTAATCATAGCGGTCTTTGCCTACCAGCGTTTCGGACTAAGTCAGAAAACCTCCGTGTCCGTTTCGGCGATTCCGGAAAAATCGATCGCCGTGCTGCCTTTTGAAAACCGAAGCCGCGATCCGGACAACGCCTACTTTGCCGACGGCATCCAGGACGAGATTCTGACGCGCTTAGCCAAGATCGCCGATCTGAAGGTGATCTCGCGCACTTCCACCCAGCATTACAAAAGCACGCCCGAAAACCTGCCGGAGATCGCGCGGCAACTTGGCGTTGCTCACATCGTGGAAGGAGGCGTGCAGAAGAGCGGCGACTCTGTGCGCGTCAACGTCCAGCTAATCAAGGCAGCCAATGATTCCCATTTGTGGGCCGATACCTTTGATCGTAAACTGACCGACATCTTTTCTGTTGAGAGTGAAGTAGCCAAGGCCATTGCTGACCAATTGAGAGCGAAACTCACCGGTCAGGAAGAGCAAGTCATCGCCGCCAAACCGACAGACAACCCTGAGGCTTACGAAGCCTACCTGCGCGGTCTGGCCTATAGCCTCAAACCTTTAAACACGGCCAACCTCCTTGGCGCGCAGAAGTATCTCAGAGAAGCGGGGCGCTTGGACCCGAAGTTTGCCCTTAGTTGGGCGCTGCTCTCATATGTTGAAGGGCGCGGCTACATCACTGCGTTACTTCAACCAACCGTGGCCCTCCGGGAAGAGGCGCGGCAGGCGGCCGAAACCGCGCTCACTCTTCAACCTGATCTCGGCGAGGCCGTAGTGGCCAAGGGATCTTATCACTACTCTTGCCTAAAGGATTACGACACCGCGGTGCGTTACTTTGAGCAAGCACGTCACTTCCTGCCCAATAGCAGCCGAATTCCTGAATTGCTGGGCTACGTCGCACGGAGGCGGGGCCAGTGGGACCGGAGCGAGTCGTTCTTCAACGAAGCCGAGCGGCTCGACCCGCGCAACGTTTACCTACTTAGCCAGCACGCGCTTTCCTATATTTCTCTTCGTCGTTTCCCCGAGGCGCTGCGAAAGCTTGATCAGTTTCTCGATATCACGCCGGACGATGTCGATATCCTCGCGAATAAGGCGGCTATCGCACAAGCCGAAGGCGACCTGCCGCGGGCCTCGGCGCTCCTCGCTCCGCTCCGCCCGACCGCCGACCTCACCCAGGCGTTGGAAACACAAGTTTACCAAGCGATCCTCGAGCGGCGTCCTGCGCAAATCATCCCTCGATTAAAAGAGATATTGGCCACGCCTGATCCAGCATTGGGTTACTTCAATGGTGAACTGCGCTTTTGGTTAGGCTGGGCGCAAGAAGTCGCAGGCGATCATACCGGCGCCCAGGAAACCTGGCAACAGGCGCGCAGCGAACTGGAATCCTTCCTCAAAGAACAGCCGGAAAATTTTCAGCTGATTGGAGATCTTGCGCTGACCAACGTGGCTCTTGGTGACAAAGCGGCCGCGCTGGCTCTGGCGGAGCGAGCTATGGCCGCGGTCCCGATCGAGAAAGACGCGTCCGCTGGTACCCGGCCGATCGAGATCCTTGCCCGCGTCGCTGCGCAGATGGGGGAGCCCGGCCGCGCCATCGTCACTTTACAGAAACTGCTCTCAATCCCCGGCCAGGGTGCGCTGGCTGAAAACGTGCCGCTCACTCCCGCGCTGCTCCGGCTCGATCCCATGTTCGATCCGCTCCGCAACGATCCGCGCTTCCAAAAACTCGCCGCCTCGCCTGCGCCGAATGATGCGAAGCAATGAGGCGTACGAGTTCGGGAATCGAAGAAAGCTTCGCTGCCTAATTCTTTCGCTGCTGCAACAGCTTCATTGGCGCTTAATCCAACACGCCCATGCGGGATCTTAAATCCATTCGCAGCGAGAATCGCTTTGCCTTGCCATCGCGTTGAGCGTAGCAAATTTCCGGGGGTAGCGCACGCGTCTCGCATGTTGGTGATTGCGTCTCGCGATCACGCACTTCTCCTTTGACTTGCCGCCGTCGAGGATCAATGACATCCCCAGAAGATCGTTTCGGCGCGACGCCGAAACCAGCACGCGAGACGCGTGCGCTACCCTATCCGCCGACAGCCTGGTAATGGCCGAGGCCGCGTTTCCACATGAAGTTTGCCCAGGACCACGCGACCAACAGCCAGCCGGTTTGGATAGCCAGCGCCTGCATAAGATCAGGCCCTTTTAATCGGCCAAGAAAGATCGCGACCGGACAAAAGAGCTCGTAGTAGAACGGCAGCCATTTCATTACGGCCTGGACTGCGGTCGGCATGATATCGATGGGAAACATCTGCCCGCCGAGGAAATATTCGAATGAGTAAACGATGAACACGATGGTGGAAATTTCCAAAATCCAGAAGGCGAACATCGCAAGGCTGTAGGTGATGAAGAATTGGATGAACGCCGCCATCACAATCGAGATGACGGTTAGCACGTAGATCAACGGATCACCCGGCAGCACGATGTAATTCCGAAAATAAATAAAGATCAGCGCGATCGGTGGAAGCGTGACGAGGCTGTAAACAAGCCGGCCACTCAAAAAAATGCTGAACCGGTATGCGAGATAACTCATCGGCTTGGTCAGCAGCGCATTGATCTGGCCTTCGCGAATGTCGGCGGCGATTTGCCACTCATCCTCTGTCGGCACGACCAGGTTGCTGACCAAAAGGGTGAGCAAATAATAATAAATCATCGAGCCGTAATTGTAACCGTGCAGTCCGCCGCCGCGCTCCTTGAACACCGCGCCCCAGAGGAAAACCGTGCCGGCAAGCGGGATCAGGCCAAAGAGCGCGCGCAGGAAATAATTCCAGCGATACACGAACGTGTTCTGCAGCCCGATGTTAAAGACGGAACCGTATTTCTGCAGGCTCATACTCCTGCTCATACTCTTGCTCCTGCTCTCCTGTCGCCTGCGAATGACGAAATCCGAATGACGAATGACGAACGAATGACGAAATCCGAATGGGAAAAAAATCGTGTCAGGTAGTGCTTGGTCATTTGAACATTCGAGTTTCCTTCGACATTCGGCATTCGTGCTTCGTCATTATTTGCCACAGATGTTTCGGCTCCGCTCGGCATGAGATGCTGCCAACTCGACCGCGAGATTGATTGCGGCGATCATGCTGTCGGGTCGCGCGATTCCTTTGCCGGCAATTTCGAATGCGGTGCCGTGGTCGGGACTCGTGCGAGGGAACGGGAGCCCTAGCGTAACGTTCACACCTTCGTGGAATGCGTGCAGCTTCAGCGGAATCAAGCCCTGATCGTGATACATGCATAGCGCTGCATCAAATTCGCCTTGGATCGCGCGGTGGAAAACTGTGTCCGGAGAGTGAGGCCCTGTTATTTCGGATTTCGAATTTCGGATTTCGGATTACAGCGCCGCGATAGCGGGGCTGATAATTTCGATTTCTTCGCGGCCGAGTTTGCCGGATTCGCCGGCGTGTGGATTCAGTCCCGCAACGCCAATGCGCGGCACGTTGTTGCCACGGGCGCGCAAAAAATCGGCGAGCAACAGGCCGACGCGGACAATTTCCGATTGCTTAAGCGCGCGCGGGACTTTGCGCAGCGGAAGGTGAGCAGTCACGAGCGCGACCGTGATTTTTCCGCCGGTCAAACACATCGCGAAATTTGTGACACCGCAGCGCTCGGCGAAAAATTCCGTTTGTCCAGGGAACCGGAAGCCCACGTCGTACATCCGGGCTTTATAAACCGGCCCTGTTACGATTGCATCGAACTCACCGCGCCGCGCCAGTGTGAGCGCTTCTTCCAGTGCAGTTGCGGCGGCGCGCGCAGTTTCTGCAGTGGGATGTCCCGGTGTGCAATCAGGATATTTGCCGATGATCTCGTATTCAGCTCTACGCGCAAGGCGATTGGACTTCAAAGCACGATCGACGATTTCCGGCCCGATCCCGGCGCAATCGCCCAGGGTGATGCCAATGCGAAACTCCCTGATCATGCTCGTAATCGTAATCGGATTTTATTTAAGCGATTACGAGCTGGGGCATCAGGAGAGCGCTCAACGCTCAACATCCAACGCCGAACGCCGAATGTCGAACATCAGAACGTCTTGATGTAGGCTTTTTCGCGGAGACTGGCGATCCAGCGTTCCTGAATCTGCTGCGCCTCCTGTTGGATCAGTTTTTTCTCAATCTCGGGCCGCACCTCGGCGAGCGATTTCGTGGTGCCGCCGTGTTTATCTTCAACTTTGAGGATGTAATAATTGCCGGCGTACTCGACAATGTTACTGATTCTGCCGAGCGGCATGTTGAAGGCGAACTTTTCCAGCGGCGCAGCGAGCGTGTTGCGGTCGATCCAGCCCCAGTCGCCCCCATTGTCGCGCGTGCTATCCTCGGAATAAATCTGCGCGATGCGATCGAACTCCGCGCCGGCGGCCAGCCTGCCGAGCACTTCTTCCGCCAGCGCCTTTTGCGCCGGGGCGGTCGCGGTATCTTTTTGACCGGGAATCATGATCATGCGCAACTTGATCTGTTCCTTGGTGGTAAACTCGTCGCGATGTTTCTTGTAGTAATCATCTACTTTCGTGGGCGAAATAATTTTGCTGGTCTTGACGTTATGGCTGCGCATCGCCTGGACGATCATTTGCTCCATCTCCTTTTGCCTGAACTCGCCCAACGTGTAATTCTGCGCTTCCAGCGTCTTGATAAACGTATTTCGGTCGCCGCCAAAATTCTCCCGGATGATCTCGTGCACCCGTTCGTCCACGAAATGATCGGGAATTTCGTACTTCTCTTTTTTGAACGCTTGAAGGACAAGCTGCCGGTCGATCAGGTCTGTCAGAGCTAATTCTCGCGTGGCTTTCAATTGCTTTTGCAATTCTTCGCCGGTGTATTGCGTCTTTAGCTGCTTTTCCCGAGGCTCGGACAAGGAGCGCACCTGTGAATATGTGATGACATCGCCATTCACGATCGCTGCGATGCCGTCCACCACCTGCGGTTCCTGGGCAAACGCGGCGCAACAAATGGGCAATAAAACAAGCCCGAAGACGGCCGGCAAGACAACCGCAAACGGACGCGCGATGTGTTTCATAATTTTTTTATCAGTTCCACAATTTCCCAGAGCCGCGGCTCCATTTTAGCTCCAACTAAACGAGGGAATTTGCCCGCGACAAGTATAAAATCCCCGCGCCGGGTCAACATCAATTTGCGATCGCGCACTTCCATGCGGCTCACCCCTGCTTCTGCTGCTGCGAGCTTGATTTCAACCAGCGTAAACAAATTGTCAACTGCCGGAGGTGACGGGCCAAAGCGATCACGCCAGTCGCGTCGCAAACGGTCCAATTGCTCGTGGGACGTGATTTCTGCAATTTCGCGGTACGCGCGGATGCGCAGGGCAGAGTCGCTGATGTAGGTGACCGGAATGAAGGCTGGGATACGCTCGTGGGGAGGCGCTTTAACAAGCGCCTCGGCGGACTGGAGACCGCCGCTCCTTGTTGTAGTCGGGATGAACTCTGCTTCATTTGTGACGACAAAATCGAGACGCAGATCGACATCGAGCCGAAGCCTGGGCTTTTCGCCTTTGAGTTGCGCCACCGCTTGCTTGAGCAACTGGCAGTATAAATCGAAACCGATCGCCATGATGTGGCCGCTCTGCGCTGTGCCGAGAATGCTGCCAGCACCGCGAATCTCCAGGTCGCGCATGGCGATGCGAAATCCGGCGCCTAACGAGCTGTATTGTTTGATGGCGCTGATCCGCTTGCGCGCTGCGCCTATTGTCATCATTTCGCGCGGAAGAAGTAGGTATGCATATGCCTTGTGCTCGGCGCGGCCGACGCGCCCCCGCAATTGATACAAGTCGGCGAGGCCAAACTGGTCGGCCCGATCGATGATGATCGTGTTCGCATTCGGGATATCGAGGCCGCTTTCAATAATGGTCGTGCAAACGAGCACGTCGGTTTTCCCGGCGATAAATCGCGCCATGACAGCTTCCAACTCGTCCGCATCCATCTGGCCATGGCCGATTTCAACCCTGGCCTGCGGACACAGATGGATAATCCGGTCTCGGACACGCTCAATGGTCGCTACACGATTGTGCAAAAAGAATACTTGCCCTTGTCGCTCCAGCTCACGATCAATCGCGGCGCGAATCAGCCGCTCATCGTACGCTGACACCACTGTTTCTACCGGCAGGCGGTTGAGCGGCGGCGTCTCGATCGTGGACATGTCTTTTACGCCGACGAGCGAAAGGTAGAGAGTGCGCGGAATCGGCGTGGCCGAGAGCGTCAGCACATCAACGAGCTTGAAGAGCTCTTTGAATTTCTCCTTGTGCAGGACGCCGAAGCGCTGTTCCTCATCGATCACCACCAGGCCGAGGTCTTTGAATACGACGTCGCCGGAGATAAGCCGGTGTGTGCCAATGACGATATCGACGCCACCTTCACGCAAGAGCTGCAATATTTTCTTCTGTTCGGATTGCGAACGAAAACGGCTGAGCATTTCGATGCGCACGGGGTAATCGAGCATCCGCTGCCGGAACACTTCGAAATGATGTTGAGCCAGAACAGTGGTTGGCGCCAGCACGGCCACTTGTTTTCCGTCCATCACAGCCTTGAAGGCGGCGCGCACGGCGACTTCGGTTTTGCCGAAACCGACATCGCCACAAATCAGGCGATCCATCGGTCGAGGGCGCTCCATGTCGATCTTCGTATCAATGATCGCCTTCATTTGGTCGGGTGTTTCCCGAAACGGGAATGAATGCTCAAATTCTGCCTGCCACCTTGTGTCCGGAGCGAATGTGTGACCGGGACGTGTTTGCCGCTCCGCCTGAACCACAAGCATTTTGCCGGCGTAATCGAAAATGGAAGCCGCAGCTTTTATTTTGGCGCGGGCCCATCTCCCGTCGCCGAGGGAGCTGAGCGGCGGTGATTTTTTCCCGACCCCAATATAGCGGGAAACGAGGTATGCTTGCTCGAGCGGGACATAAAGCTTCGCTTCGTCTGCAAACTCGAGGGCGAGAACTTCCTGCTCTTCATCCTGGTAGGGACCGACCGCCGGGCGGTCCGGTAGTTGAGGCTCCGGCGCGCCCGGCGGTCGCGCCCTACCAATTTTTATCAGCCCCAGAAATCGACCGACGCCGTGCTCGAGGTGCACGACCAGATCGCCCTCGGTCAATTCGCTGAAATCGATCTGTGCGCGATGGCGTTCCGCGCGGCGCAGACGACGGCGTGCGTGGGCCGCGAACCGCCCGAATAATTCGGCAGCAGAGAGAACAACGAGATTGCCTGCGGGGAAACAAAACCCCCGCGCGAGAGTCCCCTCGACAAAATCGACACCCTCGACGGCACCGGCCATGATTTCGCGGAAGCGCTCAATCTCGCCCTCGGTCTGAAAATAAATGACGATTTTCGCATTGTTTGCGCGCCACTCTTTCAAACGCTGGACAAACTGCGCCCGTTTCGCCTCCGCGAGCACGAGATCGCCGGCCGCAAACTCTCCGATATCGCAATCCTGGAACGCGCCGCTGAAGTCCTCCGGACCGGTTTCAATCCAGCCTTCGCTGATCTGGATGTGTCCGCGCGCGACTTGACTCGGAAAGCTTTCGTGAGTGGAGGTTTCGGCAGGCTCGATGTCGATGATAAGATCGCGCTCGCGCACGTAACCGCGAACAAGACCGTCCTGATCGTCTATCAAGGAAGGGCGATCTCCAGTTCGCCCCGGTGGCTGGAAAGCCGCCGCCGCTTGGTTGAGCAAAATATCTATCGAGCGCAGATTCCGCACCGAAGTTTGAGTGTCGATGTCGAACTCACGCAGCGATTCAATCTGGTCGCCAAAAAGTTCCAGCCGGAAGGGCAATGGCGCCTGCCACGAATAGAGATCGACAATCCCGCCGCGAACGGCGAACTGTCCCCGGGTGGTGGCTTGGGCGACCCGCTCATAACCGCTCGCTACGAGTTGCTCAAGAAGGCGTTCCATCTGGATGCTTGCTCCACGCCGAAGCTGTGTAAGCGCGGATTGAAGCGTGCCACGAGTTGGCGCAGCTTGATCGAGACTCGCGCGCGTTGCGACGATGATGTGCCGACCGATTCCGCGCTCGATTTGCATAAGCACTGCCAGCCGTTCAGCCGCTATTTCGGGGTCGGGCAAAACATTCTCTACAGCCGCAAACTCGGCTTCCGGCAGGAAAAGCGCATCTGGCAGCCAGTTGAGCAGACTTTCAAAAAACAGTTCCTGAGAATGAACAGTGGGGCAGAGGACCCAAATCATGGAATCGGCAGCGTGCGGATCATCAACTGAAAGGCGATACCACGTCTGCGCGATTATGGCGGTCAGAAATGGCTGGGCTGGCTCGATCACGTGCGAAAACTGAACTGGCCACCGAGCGGTTTGTATCGCGTGAAGTTTGTGCGCGATTGGTCCGTTCGCCGCAACAGTTTCTAGAAGCTCTGTCCGGATCGATCTTTCCACTGCAAAGTTTACGCCAAGTTTTGGCAGAGTTGTAGCCGCGTCTCTATGTTCTTGCGCCTTCGGCGATTGATTTCGGCATCGTCTTCAGGAGAAGCCGATCCACCTTTGCGCAAGGTGGAACGCGTTGTCCTCAACGCGTTGGTGAGCAATGCTGCAAGCGGCTTGCGAGACCGAATTTTACAGCGCGCGGCCGATGGCTGCGGCGACGGCGCGGAGGCGCGGAACGAGGCCGGCGAAGATTTCAGGTGTGAGCGCCTGATTGCCGTCGCTTTTGGCAAGCTCCGGAGAATCGTGCACTTCGATCATGAGCGCGTCTGCGCCGGCGGCGACTGCGGCGAGAGACATTTGCGGCACAAACTCGCGCAGGCCGAGCGCATGCGTGGGATCAACAACGACTGGCAGATGCGTTTTAGATTTTAAGATGGGCACAGCGCTCAGATCGAGCGTGTAGCGCGCGGCGGTCTCAAACGTGCGAATGCCGCGCTCGCAAAGAACCACGTTCGAGTTGCCCTCGTTCAGGATGTATTCCGCGCTCATGATCAGATCGTAAATCGTGGCGCTGAATCCGCGCTTGAGCAGCACCGGAAGCCTGCTGCGGCCCACTTCCTTTAACAGCGAGAAGTTGTGCATGTTGCGAGTGCCAACCTGAAGACAGTCTGCGTACTTTTCGATCATCGAGAGATCGCGCGGGTCCATCACTTCTGTGACGACCGGCAGCCCTGTTTTCGCGCGCGCTTCCGCGAGAAAGCGAAGTCCCTCTTCGCGTAGTCCCTGAAAACTGTATGGTGATGTGCGCGGTTTGAACGCGCCGCCGCGCAAAATTTTCGCACCAGATTCTTTTACTACTGTCGCGATCGACTGAATTTGTTCTCTGCTTTCGACCGAGCACGGGCCGCAAATGAGAACAACATCCTCGTGTTCGCCAATGCGTACGTCGCCAATTGCCACAGAGGAAGCGCCGCGCGAATCGCGCGCGGCAAGTTTGTAGGGCTTCAAGACGGGGATGATCGCTTCCACGCCTGCCATCGACGCCAGCGGCTTTTCGCGAAGGAGCGTGTCCGGCCCGATTACGCCGATGATCACACGCGAGGCGCCGCGGCTGATTTGTGCTTCGAGTCCAAACTCGCGGACGCGCGTGACGATCCGCTGGATCTGTTCCTCGGTGGCGTTTGGTTGGGTGATGACAATCATATTCCTGGCAGCGGAATCATCAGAATGCCGGTACCGGGAATTTTCTGCAAGCCCAGATACTGCCCTCCCAAGGATCCTCTAATTCGTAATCGTGACGGGCGTTCCGACGGAGACTGATTTAAAGAAATTTTCCGCCATGAATTCAGGCATCCGGATACAGCCGTGCGACGCTGGATAACCCGGCAAATAACCTGCATGCAATCCCGTCCCCGACACGATGCGCATGAAGTACGGCATCGGCGTGCCTCTGAAGTGTGTGCCCGGCGGTCTCGGATCCTTGGTCGCGTCGACGTTGGGCACGACCACGTTGCCCGCCGAATCAACATAGTCCCCAAATATGCTGGAGGCGTGATCCTTGTCCTTTTGAATGATCTTGAAATGACCCAATGGCGTGTTCAGCCCTTCGCGGCCGGTTGATAATTGCGAGACGCCCACGAGTACGCCGCTCTTGTAAAAATAGGCCCGCTGTTCGCCCAGGCTGATCTTGATCGAGGGACTGCCACCGGCATTGTCTCCGTCCCAGTAGGAAACGGTATCGCGCGGCGGACCCGCGAGAGCGCCGCCGTAAACGCCACCCAAATACTGCGTGTTGCCGGAGAAACGCGCGTCTTCACCGCAACTTGCGATGAGTAAAACGAGACCGACAGAGAAACCTGCCTGCAAAAGACCAAGGACCGAACGATGCATATGAGTTTCGACGGCGTTCTTAATGCGCGAGCCGCGCAAAAAGTCAAGAGGTAGCGCATGCATCTCGCGTCTCGCACGCACGCGCGTTACCGCAGAGGTCCATCGGCCTTGCCTCATCATTCCGAGCGACGTCGATGAATTCTAACTATTTTAAAAACATCAAGAGATCTCTCCACTTCGGTCGAGATGACACTTAGATTAACGCCATGGCTCAAGTAACAATCGAGACAATCAAGAACGGCCCTTATATCGTGACAGGGGAAGTGGAACTAATCGACGCCCATGGAAACAAATTTCCGGTGGAAAAACGAATGGCGCTTTGCCGCTGCGGCGCGTCCACAGAGAAACCGTTTTGCGACGGCACGCATTCGAAGATCGGCTTTCAAGCCGCGGAGAAAGCAGTGCCTGAATCGAAGGAATAACGCAATGAAACGCGCGCTGCTTGAACTGGTGGCACTACTCGCCACTGCAAACTTGACTGCTTTAAGCGGTCAAGTTTCTCCCGGGCCTACGATCGGTGGCGAGCACATCGCGCTCGTTGGGGGAACCGTCATCAATCCCGCCGACGGAAAAATTACCCGTAACGCCACGGTTTTCGTCGACAACGGGCGCATCTCGAGCATCGCCGCGGGTATGGTTATGAAGTATTCCGGACGCACGATCAATTGCCTCGGCAAATTCATTTTACCGGGTTACATCGACACGCACATTCACTTTTTTCAATCTGGCGATTTGTTCACGCGACCCGACGTTGCCGATCTCACGAAAGTGCGACCTTACGCAGAGGAAGTAGCCTGGGTCAAAAGCCATCTGCCTGACGTTTTCAGTCGTTACCTGCGCAGTGGAATCACCTCCGTGGTAGATGTGGGCGGGCCGTTTTGGAATTTTGAAGTGCGCAAGACCGCTAAGGCCACTGCGAAAGCGCCGCGCGTGGCCGTGGCGGGCCCGTTGATCTCCAGTGTCTCGCGTCCGCAACTCGATCTAGGCGATCCGCCGATTGTTAAAATCGAGACTCCTGAGCAAGCGCGCGAGTTCGTGCGCAAACTAACCGCGCAAAATCCCGATCTGGTCAAGATTTGGTACATCGTCGATAAAGATCATCCCGTTGAAAGCTTCCGACCAATCGCGCGCGCGACAATTGAAGAGAGTCACGCACATAAGATTCGCGTTGCGGTGCACGCGACTGAATTGGAAACTGCGAGCACCGCGGTTGAAGAGGGCGCAGACATCCTCGTTCACAGTGTGATCGACAAGCCGGTGGACGAGGCGTTCGTGAAGCTCTTGAAAGAGCGAAATATTATTTTGTGTCCGACGCTGGTAGTGTTCGAACGTTACGGCCGAACGTTTTCGCACCAGCTGAATCTGACTCCCGAGGAGCAAAAGTGGGGTAACCCGGAGGTGATCGCGGCGCTCGACGTCACGAAAATTCCCCCGGACAAATTGCCGCAAAGAATCAAGGATGCGTTGGCCGATCCAAAAGCCGCTCTCGATAAGATTAACAAAACTTATGAAGTCGCGCTGCCGAATTTGAAAAGACTGGAAGATGCCGGTGTCACGATTGCCGCTGGGACAGACGCGGGAAACATCGGCACAATTCACGGGCCTGCGCTATTTCGCGAATTTCAATTGATGAAAGAAGCCGGGCTGACGCCGATGCAAATCCTGCAATGCGCCACGGTTAATGCCGCAAAACTTTTTGGCGGTGAAACCGGCGCGCACATCGGCAAAATTGAAAACGGCTATTTCGCCGATCTTGTCATTCTCAATTCGAATCCGCTGGACGACATCAAGAACGCGTCAGATATCGATACTGTAATCAAAAATGGAGTGGTCTATCCGGCTGATTCGATCCTGCGATGAGGCCTTATCCGGGGAGCGCACGCGTCTCGCGTGCTGGTTTCGGCGTCGCGCCGAAACGAACTTCGCCTGTGCATCACGGCTCCCGAAGGCTAAAGCTGACAGACAAGTTCGCGATCGCGAGGACGCGCTCGCCAACACGCGAGACCCCTGTGCTCCCCAGAGTGGTGGCGCTAGCGCGTTGAGCGCGACGTAAAATTCCTTGCCCGCTTGTGAGAGCGGCCTGAAATTTTGTACCTTATGGCTACTCATCCTACGCAATACGCGCATCCGGAAGCGCTGGTGGAGACCGATTGGCTGGAAAAACATCTTAACGACGAGGGGATCCATATCGTCGAGTCGAATGAAGATATCTTGCTCTACGACACCGGGCATATTCCCGGAGCCGTGCACATCGATTGGCGCGCCGATCTGCAGGACCCGGTGATTCGCGATTACATTTCGCCAGAGAAATTTGCGCGGCTTTGCAGCCGGCATGGAATCACGCCGGATACCACGTGTATTTTTTACGGTGACAAGGCCAATTGGTGGGCTTGCTACGCGCTGTGGGCGTTCCGGTTGTTCGGGCATGAGAAAGTGAAAATCCTCAACGGCGGTCGCGACAAATGGAAAGCGGAAGGCCGGCCCATGACGCGGGAAATTCCCGAATATCCGAAGACAGATTATCCGGTGCCGAAGAAACGCTTCGACAAAGAGATTCGCGCCTTTTTCAATGAAGCGCTCGATCAAAGCAAGAGCGGCAAGCCGTTAATTGACGTGCGTTCGCCGGGCGAATACCGGGGCGAGATCACGCACATGCCGGAGTATCCGCAGGAAGGCGTGCTGCGCGGCGGCCATATTCCCGGTGCAAGGAGCATGCCTTGGAAGACCGCCACCAACGATGACAGCACGTTCAAGCCGGCCTCAGAACTGGCAAAAATTTATTTCGATCAATGTGAAATCGGGCCCGACAAGGACACGATCGTCTATTGCCGGATCGGCGAGCGCTCCAGTCACACCTGGTTTGTGCTCACTTACTTGTTAGGCCTCAACAACGTCCGCAATTACGACGGTTCGTGGACTGAGTGGGGCAACAAGGTCGGCGCGCCAATTGAAAAATCGGAGCGTGCTATTTAAGTCCGCTCGGTTTTTTGCAGCAGTTCACGGATTAACTGCATTCGCTTTTGTTCTTGTCGGCTCGAAGTGAGCTGCGCTATCGAGCGACTCATCCGCCGGGTCCAATTCAGGTTCGCTTTTGTTCCAGGCACGTTGAAACGATAGGTCCGCGCCAGCAGATCGGTGATCATGATAATCGCAATCCACGACTCGCACCTAAAAAGCGCTTCAATGATCGCCGGATAAAAATCCTTTTCGAAATCGAGCTGGTCGATTTCTGAATTCAGTCCGGCAAACAGAGCGATCTTCTCGAGCGTAGTTCGCGCTTGTTGTCCGGTGCTCGAAGGTGGCTGCTGGAACGCCTCAATCCACAAGGCACGAATCGGTTCGTGATCGTGCGTTGCGTATGTTGCCACCGACAGCCGTTCGTACATCTGCCCAGGAATGATCATGCCATTGTGCATCTCCCATTGCGGAATTTTAAATCCGGCAATGCCGAGCGATCGCAAATTTGGCCGCACATACTCGGGCACAACGCCGAGGTCTTCGCCGATCACGCGTGCGGCCCCGGCTTCTTCCAGAACAACGCGCAGGTATTCTTCGCCTTCGTGTTTGTTCGTTTCGCGATTCTCAGGTGTGTCGTCGTCACGGGGAACGAAATGCGGGGCGCGGCCGCCGGTTCGCTCCAGCATCTGTTGTCCATCGAGTGGGAGGAATTCCTTATTCTTTCGCGGTCGCCACGGAAAGGCATAGATGCGATAAAACCCCTGGACGTGATCGATCCGAAACAGATGGAAGACGCGCCGGACGGCGCGCACCCGTTCGCGCCACCATTGAAACTTGTTAGCGCGCATTCTGTCCCAGCGATAGAGCGGGATGCCCCAGTTTTGTCCCCATTTTTGCGTGAACGCGTCGTCCTTGAAGTGCGGCTCCGGAGGCGCGCCACCGAACCAGTCGAGCATGAATTCATCCGGGCGGGCGAAAACGTCGGCGCTATAAAAACTGACGCCGAATGGAATATCGCCCATTAACGCCACGCCGCGTTGCTCGGCGAACGCTTTGACGTCCTGCCATTGTTCATTCGCAATCCATTGCACGTAAGAAAAAAATTCCTGGCGGCACGTCAGGGATGCCTGGCGCTCGGGCGGCAGATCGCGGAGCCAACTGCGCGCACTTTCGATTGTCTGATGCTGCGCCGGCCATCGATCCCATGCTGCACTGCCATCGTTCTCCTCCATCAGGGCCCGGAAAAACGCGTAATAACGCAGCCACGCGGATTCCTGTTCGCAGAATTTTTGGAATTCCGTTTGCCGTTCATCGCCGGCGTGAGCGGAGAAATTCGCAAACGCTTTCTCCAGCAGGCGGCGCTTCAGTTTCCTGAGCTGGCGATATTTTACTGCGCCGCGGCGGAGGCTGGGAAGGTCCGCATCAGCCAGTGAAGCATCGAAGTCTTCGCGCGTTAAATCTGGCGGCGAGTTCGGCACGAGGTGCAACGTCGTTGGCTCGATGGCGACGGCACTGATGGCGTTATATGGGCTGTTATCGGCTCCGGTTTCATTGATCGGCAGAAGCTGAACCACTTCGAACCCAATTGCGGCGACCCAATCAATAAACTCGCGCAACGCCGCAACGTCGCCGATTCCCAAATCATCTTTCCCGCGCAGCGCAAACAGAGGTGCGAGGACGCCAGCGATCTTCTTTTCCGGAGATAGCTCCATTAAAAAAAGGGAACCTAGTATGTCATGTCGAGCGGAGTCGAGACATCTCTAATTTGAATTCCGTTGAATGGGAAAGAATCAGAGATTCCTCGACTTCGCTTCGCTCCGCTCGGAATGACAATTACGGAAATCAACGTCGCTGCACTTGCCAGTCTTCGATGAGATCGCTAGGAATTTCCTGTAGAAAACGTGATGGCCGTTGGAACACGTCGCCGTAACCGCCGCTCAGACGCATCAGCGGATAAGTTAAATAAAGCTCGTCGCGTGCACGCGTGATGGCTACGTAAAACAAGCGTCGCTCTTCTTCAAGAGCGTCCCGCGTATCGAGCGACCGGCTGCTTGGGAACATGCCGTCAGTCAACCAGATGACGAACACCGTGTGAAATTCGAGACCCTTCGCCTGATGCACCGTGGACAAGTTCACCGCTTCCCTGTCTGCGCTTTGAGTTGGCCCGGCTTCCGCATCGACATTGCTAATCAACGCGAGTTGCGCCAGAAACTCATGCACATCTTTGAACTGACGCGCAAATACGGCGAGCTGGTCGAGGTCTTCACGGCGCAGTTGGTAATTTGCAAAGTTCACTTTCGCGTAGTCGTCGTAAATCGCTTCCACGATCGATGCGATCATTTCCGATGGCGGATTCGGTTGCCCGCCCGGCGCGATCTCATCCAGGGTATGCGCCAGTTGCATCCACATTTTCTTTGATTTTGCCGAAACGCTCATGGCCAGGAGACGCTCCGCAAAACTGTGGCCGGGCGCGATGACCCCGGCTGGCGCTGACGTTGCTTCAGAACCGCGGTCAACTCCCGCGGCTACAACATCCGTCTCCCATTTGCGCCAAAGATTTTCCGCCGTGCGATTGCCAATGCCGGGGAGCAATTTCACCATCCGGTGAAACGCGACTTCATCGCGCGGATTCGCCACGAAGCGAATAAATGACGTGACATCCTTAATGTGCGCCTGCTCGAAAAATCGGATACCGCTGGTGATTTGATAGGGGATGCCGCGCCGGGAAAGCTCCAGTTGCAGTTCCACCGCGTGATAATGCGCGCGGTAAAGCACGGCGATGTCGTTCAGATCGACATTTTCGTCTCGCAATTCGAGAATCCGCTGCGCGACAAACTGCGCTTGCTCCGCACCATTGTTCAGCGCCACCAAGGCCGGCTTCAGCGCTTTTGATTCGCGCGTCGCGCTCAGATGTTTGCGGAATTGCTGGACGTTTGCGGCGATCGCTGCGTTCGCCACCTCCAGAATTTCCGGCACGCTCCGGTAATTCATTTCGATCTTGAATACCTGCGCATCCGGATAGCGCTTCGGAAATTCCAGGATGTTTTGGAAATTCGCACCACGCCACGAGTAGATCGACTGCGCGTCGTCGCCGACGACCATCACATTGCGATGATCGCAGGCGAGCAGGTCCACGAGGTCAGCCTGAATCTTGTTCGTGTCCTGGTATTCATCGACCAGAATGAACTGAAACTGCCGCCGGTAAAATTCCGCGATCCGCTCGTGCTGCTGAAACATCAGCAACGCCTTTTGCAGCAGATCGTCGAAATCCATCGAATTGGTGGCCTTCTTCTTTTTTTCGTAGCGCTCATGAACGTCTTGGATCTTGCCGAGTAGCGGCAGGAAATAAGGAAACTTTTCTGCGAGCAATTCCTCGAGCGGCTTCTCGGTATTGACCGCGAAACTGAAGATCTCTGCGAGCACGTCGCCTTTCGGAAATCGAATTTCCTTTGGATCAATTCCCGCGCTGGCCACGACCGTATCGATCAAATCCTTTTGATCTTCGCGGTCCATGATGGTGAATCCGCTGGAGTAATCGAGCGCGCTCCCGTGCCTGCGCAAAATCCGGTTTCCAACTGAATGAAACGTCCCGCCCCAAAGCCCATTGGCATCGACCGGCAGCAAATTCGCAACGCGCCCCAGCATTTCCCGCGCAGCTTTGTTAGTGAATGTGAGCAGCAGAATGTTCCGCGGATCAATGCCGTTTTCGAGCAGGTACGCCACGCGATACGTAAGGGTGCGCGTCTTTCCCGAGCCCGCGCCGGCAATCACAAGGATGGGTCCAGGCGGCGCAGTCACCGCTGCAAGCTGCTGTTCGTTCAGCTCAGCGGCGTAATCGACATGGATCGATGTTGATACCGGAAAGCGTTGCAGCGTGTATTGGCGAGACATGACAATTGCGGATTTCGGATTGCTTGCCCGCCGCAGCCTCGGCGAAGGCGGGTAGATCGCGGATTGCAAAGAACCGCAGCAATCGTCTCCGTGCAAACCGTTCCCGCGTTGAACGGCGCGGTGCAGTTACAGCGTTTTCAAAAAGTCGAAATGCGTATCGGCCGCTTCCACTTCCACGCCATGATGACGCGCGCACGCGCTAATAAGCAGATCGTTTGTCGGCACCCGTTTGCCCGCTTTGCGGCAGCGGTCCGCCAGTTTGCACGCCGCCTGCCACACTTCATCATTGATCGATAATTCTGGAATCCGTTGCTCGTAGTCCAGCAGCGCGGCGCGTTCTCCTTCGCCCCTTACGCCTCTCCAAAGTTCCAGACGCACAATTGGGCACCACGCTGCGAGACCGGCTGCAAGTAAGTGCTCGACCCGCTCGCGCACGCCCAGATCGGCGACCCGCCGCATCTGGTGCACCCAGCTCGACGTATCGATCAGTCTCACTGCTTCTTTTTGTTAAACGAGTAGGTCTTGGAAGTATTCGTCCAACTTTTCCAGTCCTCCTCATCCAATGCTTCGATCTCTTCGTTGGTCATTAGCGACTCGAACTTGCCGGTATACTTCAATAACTCGGCCTGGCTGTGGCGGCGGTTCATTTCTTCAAGCGCTTTCACAATGGCTTCGCGCTTGGTCTTGGCTTTGGTATGCCGCATCGCGTCGCGCAACATCTTATCGGGAATATTGACCGTCGTTTTCATGCAGCATTTTTGCTCAAATTGGAATCCTCGTCAATTTCGTGCGACGGAAATGAGTATTCCGATTTTATCGCAAGTGGAATCCGCCCATTCGGCTAATCGACATGGCAGGGCGCCTGTCCACCGCCACCCCGTTCGTCTCGTCAGTTACGGGGTCGTGTCGCCGTAGATGTTCTGGTCGAGACCTCCTTCCCAGGGACAGGTGTCGGGGCCGAAGCTTCCGTCGGGATTCTGCGTGCGACACTGGTGGACGTCGGCGCCGTCGTTGTCGCTGTCGTCGCCCTCCCGCGGGTCATCGCCGGGCACCACGTCACGCCAGTCGGTCCAGACGCCGTACGAAAACGGCCCGACCGAGCTGATGTAGAGATAGTCGCCACCGAATGGGACCGTGCGCCCGCTGAATTGCTCCCAGTTCGGGTTGCTGGTGGCGTCGCTGAGCCGCGTTGAGGGGGACCAGGTCAGTGTCGCCGTCGAGCCGGAAGCACCGAACACGTCGAGCGACGGCCCTGTGCTCCCGTCGGCGCAGTTTCCCAGCGGGCGGCGGGGATCGTAGCACGGATCGTTGCGGCTGTCCCACCAGAGCGCGTGCATCGTGCCCGCGTCCACGGAAATATCTGGGAATCGCTGCAGCCCGCCGTGCGTCTGTGGGTCATCGATCAGCACCGGCGTCGTATGCGCGCCGGTAGCGCCGTCCAGCCGGAAGAAGTAGATCCCGGACTGACTGCCGACATTCTGGTGGTAGCTGTCCGGCAGGTCCTCGGACACGATCGATCCGTAGGTCGTCCCGCTTGCGACCTCCGTGCCTGGGATCGATGGATCGTAGACGACGTACAGGTAGTCGTGCGTCGCATCCGTCTGGTCGGCGGTGGCCCGCACCTGCGTACCGCCGCGCATGAAGGTATAGCCCGACTGGCATTCGAGGGCGAAGTCGCCGCATTCGCCGGTGGTGCCGCCGGACGCCAAGATGTCGATTGGATCGTACGGCTCGAAGGTCTGCACGACTTGCGGTGCCGAGAACGTCTGCCCGCAGTCGGACGACGCGTTGTATATGATTGCGTCGTTGAACTGGTGGCCGCGGACATCGGCGAACTGCCGGTAGGTGACGTAAACGTGCCCGTTACCGGTCACCGAGATGTCCGGGAATTGGATATCGTGGATCGTCTGGCTCAGCTTCATCGGGCTCGAGAACGTCCGTCCATGATCGGTCGAGCGGACGAAGTAGATGCTTGAGTTGTATCCATTCGGCGTGTTCCCGGTGAATCGCGCCCAGGCGAAATAGACGTTGCCGTCGCACGTGCCGCTGGTGCGATCGACCTCGATTGCAGTCTTGTCGTGAAACTTGCCGAGCAGATTCGGCGCCGCCGAGCCCCTTGCGACGTCGACGGAAGTGACGAACTCCTTGCCGTCGTCCGTCGTCGCACCGTCCGGCCCGTTCGGGTTCTCGTACGTCGCCACCCATACGTCCCCGAAGGTCTGAGTGGGTCGTTCGGGATTGGTCGAGCTCTCCGAGCCGGCGAACAGGCGGCCGTGGTTGTCCCAGGCGAGTACTGGATCGCCCGAATCAGCCGTCCGCACGTGCGAGCGTGCGGCGTACGGCGACGTGTCGCTCTGGTAACCTGGGACGAGCGAGCTCGTGAAGCTCGCGCCTCCGTTCTCGGAGCGGTAGTAGCCGAGCCAGACGTTGCCGAGCCCGATGAACGTCCCGTCGGACGCGAACACGCCGCAGTAGTCGTTCGAACTGCCGACGATCACCTGCGGGTTGCGCGGGTCCACCGCGACCGAGGGCTCATTCTGCCGGCCGCGGCTCTGGGAGCAGGCCGTCAGGACGTCATCCGTGTAGGGCTGCCCTGTGACTAGGGTGTAGTCGCTAACGTACCCCCCGTTTGCCCCGTTGTCGTTCGTGAGCCGCGTGTTGGGCGAATCAGGGTGGAAGGATGCGATCGCGCTGACCACGGCGGCTGCGATAAGCGTGAGTGCGGCAGGAATGCGCAGATGTAATAGGAGATGATTCCGAGTAAACTGACGAAGGGTTTTCATATGTTTTTGAACCTGGCGATAAGGAGTTGAAGTTTGGGTGAATTTGGAGAATCCACGATCCCCATCGTATCAAACGCAAATCTAAAGCATCTTGGTCGTATCTTTGTCCTTTTTGGATTCACTTGACCAGTCCTGTTGGTACGGTCGAAATGATGTGACGCTTTAAGCGAAATTATCTTCGCTCGGATCAACACCGGTCGCGGGGTGCCGCCTCTCCGTTTACGAAACCGTTTCGAGGACGGCTGTGTGCGGCGCAGGTTCCACCCATTTGCCGTGTTCGCAAATTGAATCTTTGAGCCGATCGACTGCTTCGGCTTCGGGGATGTTGAATCTCACCGCCGTTTTGCCGACGTACAAATTTATCTTTCCGGGCGCGCCGCCGACGTAGCCAAAATCTGCGTCTGCCATTTCACCCGGGCCGTTCATGATACAGCCCATGACGGCAATCTTGACGACATCGATCTCGGCGCGCGTTGCAGCGTGTATTGACGCGACATAGAGGCTATTCGGTTCGCGATTGCGAACCGTACGTATCTTATCGAATGCCCGTGTCGATATTCATGTCCACGTGCGCAGTCTTGTTTGAAGTTACTGTGAACGGTTGCGGCGTCGCGCGGACGTGCCGGCGCCTGCGGTCCGGAACATCGAGAATATAATTACCGGGCACCAACGCGACGCGATAATTTCCGTTCTGGTCCGCTGTGACCCGCGCAATTTCTTTTTCTCGGTCACGGCTCAAGACGATCAACGGATATTTGGCATAGTTTTCAGCTGTGATCGCAGGCGCGTTCCCGTCGGCAAGCTCGACCTCTCTCGGCGAAATGATCTTCAAATGTCCTTCCATGAATCCCGGCGGCTCGGCGGCCGCGCCAGCGAGCACCGAAAAGATACAAACCGCGATGAGATACTTAACGAACGAAGACATGACAGCAGCCCATTGGAATTTACTGCTCCAACGATTAGATGCACAATCGCATCGCGTGTTCATTTGTTCGCCACGGCGCGAATCCGTGCCGAGGTGGAGAAGCCTGTGCCAACATAAAAAATGGGCGGGATAGATTTTCACTATCCCGCCCACGAAACTTAGCTGAACCCTTATGGCAGTCTCAGCCGCCAGGCGCTCCGCCCGTGCGTTGCTGCGTAGAGTAACCGTGCACTGGGCACGATTGTGAGGCCTGCGACCTCAACCATGGGCAGTCCCGTGCCAGCGGGCACCCATGAAGCCCCGCCGTTGGCAAGGAACAGAACGCCCCAGTCATTTGAGACGTAGAGGTCGCCGTTCGAATCACGAGCGATGCCGGTCGCTGGGAAGTCCGGGAACGGGGTTCCACCCGGGCTGTCGAGGCTCGTCCACGTCGCCGTCGAAGGGGCAGTGCGAGTCACTTCGAAGACGTGGCCTGGCGTCTCCGTGGTCAGGGAGCTATAGCTCGAGTACGACAGCCAGGCGTGATTGGGATTCGCCGGATCGATCGTGATACCGCTCACAAACCGGCCCGGATCGACGCTTGATGAGGAGTCGAGGCGTTCCCAGACGACTGAGCCTGCCGCTGCATCGGCATTGCTCGTGAAGAACACCCGGCCGGTGGACGTCGCCGCCCACATTGTATTGGAATCGGTTGAACTCCGGGCAACTTGCGCAACAGTGCCTAGGGAGCGATCGCCCCACAGGGCCGATGTCAGGTCGGTCGAGGGCACGCCGTTTCCAATTTTTACGAAGTCACCGCACCCGGGCTGGTCTCCAGGAGTCGTGAACTCAGGGCAATTCAGTTCGAGGAATGTCTGGTCACCCCCCCAATCCTGCGTCCGCCACACGCTTTGCTCGCCTAGGAAGATCGTCCCGGCAACGACGGGGTCCGCGATGATCGGCTTGTAGAATGCCGAGACCTCGGCAAACAGCGGGCCGGAGATAACGACCCACTTGCTCGGATCGCCGTTCCGGAAGTTCGCATCCGTGTAATTTGCGAAGAAGGTGTTGAAGCGCTGCGCGGAACTGC
>QHQA01000092.1 GCA_003219695.1 Verrucomicrobiota bacterium | reverse complement strand
CAGAAATCGTAACATTGCTGCTTGAATTAACTGTGACGATAGTAGCTCCGGCCGGTATGCTGCCCCCCGATATCTGTAACCCTTCGCTAACATCAGAATCCCAGGCAGCCGTATCCCCGGCACTTATCACCGTAGTTGATCCGGCAGTAGTCACTCCATCTGTGATCGCCGAATAACCATATTCCTCCGTTACATAGAAAGCAGGAGAACCAGCATCAAAAAGCCACTGCGGACATGTCACCCCAGCCGTTACAGAAATGGAAACTTTTTTCCCGTGAGCGGCCGCCAGGGCCACGCCTTGATCGAGATAATCCCAGTAAAAGTCATCTGCGTTTGCGTGTTCATGTGGCTCGACTCTATCCCAGTGCGTTCGCAGGGCAATGCCTTGCACGTATGGGTTTGTCGGTGCGGGATCGTTGGTCCAATTATGTATCGGGTCTCCCACTGCATCGCTATGCGTTAGATACATGATCCCGATGCCTGAGGACGGCCTGGGCGGAGGCGTGGGTCGCGGCCTGGGTGTGGGCGGAGGCGCCTGCGCATTGGCGTGGTTGAAGGCATAGAGCAGAACCGCGGCGACGATAGCCGGCAGAGAGCCGACCAGTGGTCGCAAATACGGGATGCCAATTGCCCTGTTGATTCTCTGGCCCTGGGAAAAGGCTTTTCTCAGGATCGCAAGCAGCTCGTTAGGGATTAGCAGCATGCCGGATAAAGCCGGCATTCTGGAAGGTGGTGCTTTGGATTGTTTTCGATGTTCGACGTACGAAGCGAAATAGGGGGGATTTTTCATGGGGGGAATTCTTCATGATTATTAAGGATTATTAGAAAAGTGGATCTTTATGACAGTTTTTCATAACTTTGCAAGACTTTTTTTAGAAAGAGACCGCCTGAGAAATGTCAGGGCTGAACGTACTGCTGCCGGTGACCGGGAAAATGCGGTTACATTCCTGCGTGCCGGAGGGTCGTATCGCGGCTTTTTTGAGCCGTGGGGGGCGGAGTAAATGTTGGAGTCGCTGTGGCTGTCGGAGTTGGTGACGGTGCGCCGGAGACGCACACGCACTGGGAGAACTCGGAAGTTTCAGCTAGCGCCGTCGAAATAGGTGTCGCGGCAGGGCTGCTACGCACGTTGTCGATAAATACTGTATGGTCGCCGCTGACGACGCCTGCGAACTTCAGAGCATGCATGCCCATGATGGTGGTGAATGGAGCAGTAGAAAGATTGGCGTAGCTAGTGCTCGCAGGAGTAAATGTCCCCACGCAGGAGTAAATGTCCCCAGACTCGTGTTATCAAGAAAAACCTCAATGGTCTGTCCCTCGAGATCGTTGCCCTGGGCCGCGGCAAACGTCACTGTGTATGAAGTGCCCGATTGAAACGTGAACGATTGTGAGATTGCAGATGGCGGACCGCCTTGCACAATTCCTACCTGAACACCTCTGGTGCCGGCGGATTGCCGGAAGTATATCCGCTGTGGTTGCCGCTGATTCCCGCGGGCCAGGTGAAAGTCCATGCCGCGTAAGCCGGGACACTTTGCCAACGGCCATCGCCGACGACTGGAGTTTCAAAGCCGAAATTGCCACTGACATCTAACTTGGTCGCCGTCGCAATTACGACCGTATGGCCTGTCGGCAGCGGAAACATCAGCGGGGCCGAAGCTGGCGTTGTAGTCGCCATCTGTCACGGCGGCGGTAGAGCCGAGGAAGGCTTGTCCCTTGCCGAAGCCCGACGGATCGCAAGCCGCGCTGGAGAAAAATTCGAGCCGGAATGCCGTGTTCGCGACACTGTCCAATGAAAAGAGGCGAAAATGAAGGCATGGACACCAATTGCACCTGCCGAAAATGCTGCCCATATCGCCGCAGGCGGGCGAATTTGCGCGAATGCGCTGATGTTCATTCTCGGAACCAGTTCCGTTCTCGCGTTCATAGGAAATAACCGAAAAGAAATGTACCAGGAGGGTATTACTGAATATCGGAAGGCAGACGAAATTTCACCGGCAGGTTCAGGGACAGTCGGACTCGGACACGCTTATGCGATGTCAGGCGACAAGAAGGAAGCACAAAGGACTCTTGATGACTTGAAGAAGCGCGCAGAAAGAAATCAAGTTCGACCCAAGTACTGTGGCGATAGTTTACGCCCGTCTCAACGATGCCGACCACGCCTTTGAATGGATGGCAAAGGCCCGCGAACAACATGCTGAAGGCGTAGTTTATCTCAAAGCTCAGCCGTATTTCGATAATCTCCGCTCCGATCCAAGACGCGAAGTGTTCCTCGAGCGCATCGGCCTGCAAAAAAATGGTTGTGATCGGCCCCTTATTCCCGTCAATTCTCCGTGACCCAGCGCAGATAATCCGGTAATCCGCCGGCAACTGGGACGAAGAGTATTTCTGGGACTTCGTAAGGATGAAGCGAGCGCAACTTCTTCTGAAATGCTGACTGGCGATCCTCGCTTAGCTTGAAAAAGACGAGAGTCTCGTTGCCGCTCTCAATTTTTTCTTTCCAGCGGTAGATCGACTCCACGCCAGGTAAAATGTTTGCACACGCGGCGAATTTTTCTGTGATGAGCTGATTCGAAATCCGACGCGCCGTTTCGATATCAGGGAACGTGCTGAGCGCGAGCAGGATTTTTTCTGACATTTGTTACAAGCGCGCAGTCATTCCGAGCGAAGTCGAGAAATCCCGTTGCGTTGCTTCACAGTACCATCACGGTATCCTTCGACTTCGCAGCGGTGCGCTCAGGATGACAGATGGCGGACCGGCAAATCCAGCCGCCGCCGAGAATAATATCGCTGTCGTAAATCACCGCCGCCTGCCCGGGCGTTACCGCGCGCTGCGGTTCGCGTAAGCGGATGCGCGCGCGATTGTTTTCCAATGGCGTGACTGTCGAAATGGTGCCGGGATGGTTGTAGCGGATCTTAACCATGGCTTCGATTTTTTCGCTGTAGCCGGGGGCGCTGACCCCAGCTCCTTGTGTGCCGATCGCCCTGCCGGGATCAGCGATCCCGGCTACAGGGTGCCAGTTGACGCGATCGATCTCGAATTCGTCCACGATTAAATCATCGGCGTCGCCGATAATCACGCGATTCGTCTCCGGATCGAGATCGACCACGTAACGCGGGCGAGCGGAACCGCCGGGCAGTCCTTTGCGCTGGCCGATGGTGAAAAGCTCGACCCCGTCGTGTTCGCCAACGAAATTTCCATCGACGTCGTAAATTTCACCGCGATGAAATGCTTTTTCGCCAAGATGCGAGCGCAGGAATTCCTTGTAATCGTTCCCAGGCACAAAGCAGATTTCCTGGCTGTCGATCTTATCGGCGACCTTTAGACCTAACGAGCGCGCAATTTCCCGAATCTGCTGCTTGGTCATCCTCCCCACCGGCGTCAGCGCGCGACGTAATTGCGGCTGGCGCAAGCTGAACAAGAAATACGATTGATCCTTGCGCGGATCGACGCCTTTGCGAAGGACAGCATACCTGTAGCTGGGATCGATGATCCCGGAGGATTCAGACTCGGTCGGTGCATCTGCGTGGCCGGGGTCACCGACCCCAGCTACAGCGTGCTCGATGATTGCGTAGTGTCCGGTGGCGATGTAATCGCAGCCAAGCGCCTTCGCCTTGCTCCATAGATTGCCGAACTTCAGCTTTTCATTGCACATCACGCACGGGTTCGGCGTCCGTCCCGCCTGATATTCGCTGGCGAAATAATCGATCACCAAGCGCTCGAACTGGTCCGCTTCATCCACCACGTAATGCGGAATACCCAGCGCGTGCGCCACGCCGCGCGCATCGGCGATTGCCTGCGGCCCACAGCATTTGTCTTCCGCGCGCGAGATGCAGTCCTGCGGCCAGACCTTCATAGTAACGCCAATGACGTCGTAGCCCTGTTCGCGCAGCAAGTATCCGGCAACGCTGGAGTCCACTCCCCCGCTCATCCCGAGTAACACGCGCTGTTTGTTTTGATTCATGCGAGCTAAGAATTTCGATCAAGCACAAAGCGAGTCAATGCCTCTGGGGAGCACAGGCTGCTAGCCTGTGCTTTTCGGCAGCCTGCTGAAAAGAAATGTCGTCGGCAAGCTGCCGACGACTGCAGGCAAGCTGCCTGCGCTCCCCAGAATCTGACGCTTCGCTACAGTTTGACCGCCCGGCTCACGAACGGACTCCCGCGCAAAGTAAATCGCCATGGCAAATGCGCCGAGCGAGTGATCCCGATTCGCTTGTCAGCCACAACATCGAAAGTCGCCTGGGTGTCCGACATAAAGCAATGGCGCGGATCGGCGCATAAATCCCTTTCGTGATGCCGATCAGTGATATCGAGCGCTTGCGTAAGTTTCCCCGGCCCAGAGCAAAGCCGGCGGACATCGTCAACGCGTCGGCGTTTCTTCATCAACTCGATGCCGCGCCGCGGTTCTAGCGCACGGATCAAAACGAAACCGTTCGCCTCGCCTTTCACCAGCACGTTCAACATCCAGTGCACGCCGTAGTTGAAATAAACGTAGGCAGCGCCGGCTCGGTTCCGCTCGATGAAACTGCGCGCGCTTGGGCGCGTAAAAGTATGCGCGGCTTCGTCAGCAATTGCCGCGTACGCTTCTACTTCGACGATAATCCCGGAGCAGTCGCCCCAGATCAATTCGACGCCGATGAGTTCGCGCGCACAGGTGAGGGGATCACGCTGAAAAAAAGGACGCCGAACAAGTTGTTTCTTTGTTAATGAGGCCGCAGTCTTCACATACGCCTCAAAAGCCCGCCGCTTTGTAGAAGACTGGCAATGTCACTTCGCATGCGACCGGTTTACTATCCCGGAACGCGGGAATAAACTTGGCGTTCTTAAAATCTGACAGAGCTGCGTCGCCAAACCCGAGAAAAGGCGGTTCCTCCGACACCACGTTTGTTTCCTGCAAATTGCCGGTCGCATCAATCTTCAGCTTGAGCTCGACCATGCCGTCCACCGGGACCCGCGCTTTGTCCGCCGGTGGATAATGGAATCCCGTAAAGCCCGAGTCATCGCCAAAGAACGGTTGCGGCTCAATGAAATCGTGTTCCTTCTCCAGCTCGTCGGCTTCCTGATTGGAAAAAATGCGCAGCCGCGGTTTTCCGTTGATAAGCCGGAACGTGACCGTGCCATAATAGATCGCATCCACGGTATGATGGTTATATACCGCCGGGATAAATCTGGGATTCGACGCCGGTGAGATTCTTTTCTGCAATTCCTGTTTTAGAAAATCCGAATCCGGTGTGCCGCGGTACGTGGCGCTCCATTCTACGCTGCCATCCTTTGCCACCGCGCACATGAACATGACCAGCGCATCTTTCTGGCCTTTCCTGACCAGGTCGTGCTCGTCGATGCGATTGATCAATGCGGTTGGCCCCTGCCCGATTAATACCGGGCGATACATCGGCAGGGCAGCCGCCTGTGCGGGTGGCGTAGCGCTCGCCCGTCCCAAGGGCGCGGCGATTCCCTGCGACCAGGCAACATTAACAATCGAGAGCAATGCGATCAGAGAAAGTGCGAGAATGCGCATGGGCAAATACGCAAGCGGAGCGATTCAGTTTTTCAAGCGAGAATCTGCACATTTACGCAGCATCAAGATTCATCTCCTATACACGGGCCAGAACCAATCGTACTGGGTAAAAGTGCAGTCAACAGGGTGCCCGTTGCGAAAACCCGGGATATATTTTGCGCCCCAGAAAAATTCCAACTCAGCCTTGCCGAAATTGAAGCCCGGCGGATCCTCGGAGAGGACTCTAATGTGTTTCTGATTCCCATTTGCATCGACTGTAATTGCAAGTTCGACAACGCCTGTCCGACCGTAAATTCTGGCCTTCGCGAGCTCGTCTTTCAGCGGCACTTTATTCGCGGTTCCCGCGATCAGCTGCGGAGCGATGAAATCATCCCCTTTTGCGACGTCGTCACGGTTTTGATTCGCATAAATACGCAAATGCGGTTTACCGTCTGCGACGATAAAGACGACGGTTCCGATGAAAGCCACTGCAGTAGGCTTACCGTTGTAAATTGCGGGAATAAAGCGGCAGCGGTTGAGCGCTGAATTCACCTCGCTCTCCAGTGCCTTTGATTCCGGCGTGGCGCGAAATGTGGCAGTGTTTGCTGGCTGGCCCGAAGTGCGCACGAAGCACTGAAAGTTCAATAGGCCGGTACCCTGGCCTTTCTCCATCAGTTTCTTTGTGTCGATGAGATTGATCAGGGCGTTTGGAGCGTTGCCGGTCAGCGCAGGTCGAACCCGCGGCTGGGCAGCTTTCAACTCAGCAGGATCGACAATCGATAATGCCATCAGAAAAAAAGCAAAGGGGCGCATCGAGCATTTATACAAGCGGAGCGCGTCGCTTTGTTCAAGCGCAGAGCGTTTCGTCATTCCGAGCGAAGTCGAGGAATCCCGTAATGAAACCTCCCGGTAACGCCACGGGATCCTTCGACTCCGCGGAGTTTACCCTGAGCGAGCGAAGCGAGTCGAGTGGGCTCCGCTCAGGATGACCGATTAAATCAAGCAGCAACCGGCCAGGCCCGCGCTTCGGCAATCTTGTGTACGATTTTGTGACGCCGGAAATAATCGATGAGCGCGTCGCGCGTCTGCACAGGGTGCATGACACAGTTCGCTGCTGGCGTTTCGAGCAACGCACGCAGCTTCATGAAGTGATGGCCGGCGCTGCGCGCGTCGAAGCTGTTAAAGGCAATGACGTATTTCTTTCCGCGCTCAAGTGGGCGGCCATTCGCCAATCTCATCGAGGCGATTTTCCAATCTGAACCGCGTCCTTCCAGTTTCACTTCGAAGCCGAGCAAGCTGCGCCGTTCGTGGCTGACACACACTTCTTCCATTACAGCTTTGATTTCATCGGGGGAGAGTTGCGCCGTCACAATGTAGTTTTCGTAAGGAATCACGTTCCAAATATCATTCACAGTTTTCGGGCCGGCGACGAGTTGTGCGTTATCGTCGAACACGCCGTGCATTGCGGCATCGACCGAGACGTTGCGTTCCAACAATGCTTCCATCATCGCCGCGCCGATTAGTTTTTCGACGTCGCTCGGGTGGCCAGGCCGACCTCTAGCGCGCAGAGTTTCCGCTAACTCGCCGATCGGCGCCGCAAGAACGGCGTCCGATTCGGCAAGCTGCGGTTTCGCCCGAGAAATCACCACATGATCGAGATGGATATGGTCGTTCATCAGTTCGCAGATCGCTTCGCGACCGAGCAACTTTTTAGAGTGGCGATCAAATAAAAGATCGACGCGGCCCACATGAATCCCAAAGTGATCTGCTTGCGTGAAAAGCACGCCGTTGGTCAGGCGACTGGGAATCGACTGATGCGTATGGCCGGCGATGAAGACCGTGACCTCCGGAAATTCGGAAGTCAACGCCATCACCGTGTTGGCAAAATCATCGCCGCCGGTACGCGGTTTCAATCCCATGTGGCCGGTCAGCACAATGGCATCCGCGCCTTCGCTCTTTGCTTTTGCGATCGCGCGGCGCACAGGCTCAACAGGCTGCTGAAAATCGATGCCTGTCGTAAACTCCCGCGGCAGCCAGAACGACATTCCCGGCGTGGTGATCCCGACGATCGCAAGTTTTATCCCGGCGATTTCCCTCGTAACGAACGGCTGAATCTTTGCAAACGGATGTCTTGCGTCGGGAAATTCGCCAGCGGGCTTTGCCTCCAACACCATGTTCGCGGCCAGAACCGGCATTGCCGATCTTTGCAAAGCCTGGTGAAACGGCTCGATCCCCCAATCGAATTCGTGATTACCCACGACCCAGGCGTCGTATTGGAGGTGATTGAACAGATCGATCATCAGCTCGCCCTTGTTTCGCAAACTAACGTCGGTGCCCTGATACACGTCGCCCACATCGATCAATAACGAGTTTGGATTCTGCCGTCGCCATCGTCGGATTTGCGTGACGCATCGCGCCAGGCCGCCGCGGTCAGCAATTCCGTCGTAGTCGGACGTCGGCAAAATATGGCCGTGCAAATCGGTCGTGTGCAGGATCGAGACGCAAACTGTGTCAGACTCAACCGCGGCGGCCGCGCGAACCAGCGTCGGAAATGCGCTGACCAATCCAGCCTGGCCCACGAGCTTTAAGAAATCTCGCCGTGTCCAGAATCGATCCGGATGCAACATCGCTTTAGCTTTGCGTTCCCAGATACTACCTATTTGCCAGCGACTAGCTCAACGAAAATGATGCGACTCAACATGTTGACCGCCTGAAGGTTTCAGTGACAATCCATCATGCTCAACGAAAATTCTATCGCCGATTTCAAAGCAAACCTGCGTGGACGACTGATCCAGCCGGGTGACACAGATTACGATGATGCTCGCAAGGTTTACAATGGAATGATCCACAAGAAACCGCGCTTGATCGCGGGTTGCGCGGACGTCGCGGACGTAATTCGTTCCGTAAACTTTGCGAGAGAAAACGATTTGCTTCTCGCGATTCGCGGCGGCGGCCACAACGCCGGAGGCTTGGGAATCTGCGATGACGGTTTGGTCATCGATCTCGCACCGATAAAATATACGCGTGTGGATCCCGCGGGTCGCACCGCCACCGTCGGCGGTGGGTGCGTCTGGGGTGATGTTGATCACGCCACGCATGTGTTCGGGCTGGCGACTCCGAGCGGATTCATTTCCACAACCGGTGTTGCCGGGCTAACGCTTGGCGGAGGAGTCGGACACCTGACGCGGAAATACGGGTTGACCATCGACAATTTGCTCTCCGCCGATGTGGTATTGGCGAACGGCAAATTTGTGAAGGCGAGCGCTGATGAGAACTCCGATTTGTTCTGGGCCCTTCGCGGGGGCGGCGGGAACTTTGGGGTCGTAACTTCGTTTACGTTCAAACTACATCCCGTCGATATACTTTACGGCGGGCCGATGCTCTACGAATTGAGCGAAACAACCGATGTCATGAAATGGTATCGCGAGCTTATTCCGGGTGCCCCAGATGATTTGAGTGGCTTCTTTGCATTTCTCACCGTGCCACCGGCACCGCCTTTCCCCGAACATTTGCACATGAAAAAAATGTGCGGCGTAATCTGGGCGTACACCGGAGTTCAGGACAAAGCAGAAGAAACTTTCAAGCCGATCCGCGCTTTCAAGAAACCCGCGCTCGATTTTGTAGGGCCGATTCCGCATCCGGCGCTGCAAACTATGTTCGACCCCTTTTATCCACCGGGTCTGCAGTGGTATTGGCGCGCCGATTTCTTCAATGAGTTGAGCGATGACGCGATTGCGCAGCACATTCGCTTCGGTGAAGCGCTTCGAACGGTGCATTCCACCATGCATTTGTATCCGATCAACGGCGCTGCATCACGCGTTGGCAAAAGCGATACGGCCTGGAATTATCGCAACGCCAAATGGGCGGAAGTCATCGTCGGCGTGGATCCCGATCCGGCGAACAACGAGAAAATTATTTCGTGGACGAAGAGTTATTACGATGCGCTGCATCCGTATTCAGCCGGCGGCGCGTACGTAAACTTCTTGATGGGGGATGAAGGTGAATCGCGCGTGAAAAAAAGCTACGGCGATAATTACGAGCGCCTCGTCGAGATCAAAAATAAATACGACCCAAATAATCTTTTTAGAGTGAACCAGAACATTAAGCCGCAGTAATCGTACTGGCGCTCGCTGCGAGCGAGCGCCGAAGCCGGAACCAGGCGTTTGACACAAACGCCTCTACAACGGAAAGCGATTAGCGATGACAGCGGACGAACTGAGATCATTGCAGGCACCCCTGAAAGCGCAGTATCGCGAGCATCCCGAAAGCGCGCTTGTGACTCTGCGGGCGGAAGGACGAATCGGCGAAAATATCACCTGCAAAATCGAGACCGGAAAAGCGCGTGTTGCAGCCGGGCTTCATCCCGCGACGGGAGGCGATGGACAGAGCGCATGCTCGGCCGACATGTTGCTCGAAGCGCTGGTGGGCTGCGCGGGCGTCACGCTCCGCGCGGTCGCTACTGCTCTGAATATTCCACTACGCGACGCCACCATTCGTGCCGAGGGCGACCTCGATTTTCGCGGCACGCTCGGCGTTTCCAAGGATGTGCCCGTAGGCTTCAAGGAGATTCGATTGCATTTCGATCTGGATACTGACGCGAGCGAAGAACAGATCGCGACATTGCTTCGCCTGACCGAACGCTACTGCGTTGTTTACCAGACGCTGAGTCATCCCGCCGCGATTAGCGTCTTGCACCATGTCGCATCGCAGTAAATTCACTCGCTATGCCGCTATACATGGACATTCACGAGATTCCGGGAGGCGTCAGCGCCGAGGATGTCGCCAAAGCTCACGCCGAGGATGTTAAAATCGAGGACAAGTACGGCGTTCATTATCACAAATATTGGGTAAACGAAAAGGCTGGAAAGATTTTTTGTCTTTGCCACGCGCCAAACGCCGAAGCCGCCGTCCAGGTCCATCGCGAGGCGCACGGCTTGGTTGCGGACAAGGTCATTGAGATACAGCCCGAGCTCGCGGAAGGATTTCTTGGCGGCGTCGAAGTGAACGAGATGGGAGCGGCCTTAGTCCCTGGGGCAAGCAATGAAAGAGATCCGGGAATCCGAACGGTCCTATTCACTGACATTGTGGATTCGATTGCACTAACTCAAACATTAGGCGACGAAGCAGCGATGGCGCTTCTCGACTTACATAACACTGTTGTCCGAAACGCGTTGACTAACTTGGGCGGTCGGGAAGTTAAGCACACCGGCGATGGCATTATGGCGTCGTTCGCCTCAGCGGCAGGAGCGGTCAAATGCGCTAGCCGTGTTCAACGCGAGCTTGCCGAACATGAAAAAAACCGGGATCGCTCCCTTAAAGTTCGAATCGGAGCAGCCGCAGGCGAGCCGGTCGAGGATCATAACGATCTTTTCGGATGCACAGTTCAACTTGCCGCGAGGCTGTGCGCGTATGCAGCTCCGGAGCAAATCCTGGTGTCCAACGCAATTGCTGAACTCTGTTTGGGCAAAGGATTTTCGTTCCAAGACGTTGGAGAAGTCGCCCTGAGAGGTTTCAGTCGGCCCGTCCGCGCTCATGCTGTGGCATGGACGAGCTAACTGGCGCAGGCAGCAAATTAAATATTCGAGCAACTGATGCAGCTTGAAGGGATCGATCACGTCGCGCTGGGCGTGCGCGACATGGAACGCTCGGCGAAATGGTATATCGAGGTTCTCGGGTTCGAGCGACTTTATGAAGACGTGTGGAACCGGGTGCCGATTTTTATTGGCAAAAAAAATACCGGGATTGCGTTGTTCCCAGCGGACTCGGATGCAAGGCTGCCGTCATCACGTCACCGCGACATCCGCATGCTTCATCTCGCCTTCCGCGCGAACCGTGAGAATTTTGTCGCCGCGCAGCGCGAGCTGGAAAAGCATGGGATCAAATTCGAATTTCAAGATCACGAGATTTCGCACTCCATCTATTTCAGTGATCCCGACGGCCACATACTCGAGATCACGACCTATGAACTGGACGAGCAAACCTAATTCTTGCGGCCCTCGGTCAGGTCCACGTGACGAAATTGGTATTAGGTCCAAAAAATACGCCGTTAAAGGCGCAAGAAATAGATCTAATTCTCGTTAGGTCTATGAAACTGCGTGTTCTTCTCGGCTCCCTGATCATTGTTGCTTGCGCGCAGAGTCTGATATCCACGGCAACGCGCGAACAGCTCGGTGCGCTCGCGAGGGAAGCTGTGAAAGTTTTGGAATACTCGCCCAAGCCCGATTATCCGCTTGAAGCTCGCGCCGCGCATTTCACCGGCTCGGGAGTCTTTATCGTAATTGTCCATCCGAACACGGGACGAGTGGCTCAAGTGCGCATTGATCGGAGCACCGGTCACCCAATTCTAGACCAAGCGGCAGTGCGTGCCTTTAGCCAGTGGCGTTTCAAGCCAGGCGGATTAAAGCACCTTGCTGAGATCGCCCCTTGGCAACACGATCCAATTGCAAAAACAATTCAAAAGGGGGATGTACCAATAAAAATACCTTGCAATTTTACGCTGCGTCGGACCTAACCAAGCGCTGGAGCGAACCGCCGCCTGCGTGAAAACTAGCACAGCAGATTACTGACCACAGACCACAAGCGATGCGCGCTCTCGGCGGCGGTCGCTCAGCTTGTTCTCGTTAGGCCACGCGGCCACAGCAGTTCTTGTATTTTTTTCCGCTGCCGCAGGGACACGGTTCGTTGCGGCCAACCTTTGGCATCGAACGACGAATGGGAAGATCGATTGATACTTCGCCTGCGCCGTCGCCATCTCCGCCGCCAACTGCGGCCATGGCGCCAACAGGTTGACGGATGCGCGCGTCGCCGCCCGCGATTGGCGCTTGCTCGCGCAATAGGAATTGTGGCAACGTCGCCAGGAAGTTCTCGAACGCCTGCAAATTGGAAGTGCTACGGAAGAGATTGTTTAACACCTCGTTCTTAATATTCGCCATTAATTCGACAAACATGTCGTAAGCTTCGGTCTTGTACTCAATGAGCGGATCCTTTTGCGCGTAGCCGCGCAGATAAACGCCCTCGCGCAGCGCGTCCATGGCGTAGAGATGTTCCTGCCAGAGCCGGTCGATCGCGTTCAGAATGATGTAGCGCTCCAGGCTTTTCACCGCCGTGGGCTCTTCGTGACTCGATTTCCGCTCGTAAGCGTTCTTGATCTTTTCGATCAGGAACTGCGCATTTTCCTCGACGGTGCGCGTGTCGAATTGCGCTTTGTCCTTGGTCAGACCGAGCGGGAACGTCGTATTCACCCAATGGACGAGACCGGTGTAGTTGGGTTCATCGACATCGAGATATTCCTTCACTTTTGCCGGCACGGCTTCGTCGATCACTTCGAAGATGAGCTTGCGCGGTTCTTCGGAATCGATGACTTCGTTGCGATAGGTGTAAACCACTTCGCGCTGCATGTTCATCACGTCGTCGAAATCGAGCGTGCGTTTCCGGATCATGTAGTTGCGCTGCTCCACGCGTTTCTGCGCGGTCTCGACGGATTTGTTCAACCATCGATGCTCGAGCTCCTGGCCTTCCTCGAGCCCGAATCGCTCCATGATTTTCGTCATCCGATCGGCAGCGCCGAAGTTGCGCATCAGATCGTCTTCGAAACTGACGTAAAACCGTGATCCGCCCGGATCGCCCTGGCGTGCGCAACGCCCGCGTAATTGCCGATCGATCCGACGCGCCTCGTGGCGCTCGGTCCCAACCACCATCAGCCCGCCCAAGTCGGTGACACCCGGACCCAGCTTAATATCGGTGCCGCGTCCGGCCATGTTCGTTGAAATCGTGACCGTACCCGGTTGACCGGCGCGCGCCACGATCTCGGCTTCCTGCATGTGAAATTTTGCGTTCAAAACGTTGTGCGGAATTTTCTCGCGCTTCAGCATTCGGCTGAGCAACTCGGAGGCTTCCACGCTCACCGTGCCGACCAGCACCGGTTGAGTTTTCGCGTGAGCTTCTTTGATCTCCTTAATGACCGCGTTGTACTTTTCGCGCCGCGTTTTGTAGATGCGATCGTTGTGATCCGTGCGCCGCACCGGCCGATTGGTGGGAATCACATTGACGTCGAGCTTGTAAATATCATGAAACTCGGCCGCTTCCGTCTCAGCCGTGCCGGTCATTCCGGCCAGTTTTTGGTATAGCCGGAAATAATTCTGGATCGTGATCGTTGCTAAAGTTTGCGTCTCGCGGTCAATCTGGACCCCTTCCTTCGCTTCGACCGCTTGATGCAAACCATCGCTCCAGCGTCGGCCCGGCATTTTGCGTCCAGTGAATTCATCGACAATGACGACCTTGTTGTCTTCGATCACGTACTGCACGTCTTTCTCGAACAAGCAGTAGGCGCGGAGCAATTGCGAGATGTTGTGGATCCGCTCGGCCTGCGCGTCGCAATGCTGTTGCCGCTCCGCTTTTCTCTTGTCCTTCTCCTCCGGCGGGAGCGTCTCATCCAGATCGATCTCAGTGAATTCGTTGATCAAATCCGGCAGCACAAATGCGTTGGGATCATCGGGGTTTACAAAGATGCGGCCCTGCTCCGACAGATCGGCTTCGTTCGATTTTTCGTCGATGGTGAAGAAGAGCTCTTCCTTAAGCTGGAACAATTCCTCTTTTCGCGTGTCCTGGTAAAACGAAAGCTCGGCTTTATCGATGGCGCGCCGTTTGTCCGGGTCTTCCATCATTCGCAAAAGCTGTTTGTTGCGGGGCTGACCAAGTTTGACTTTAAACATCAGCCGCCCGCCGATCTCGACATCACCTTGCTCAAATTTCTCGATCGCTTCGCTGGCGAGACGATTACAAAGCATGTTTTGCTTCCGGACGAGCTGCTCGATGAGAGGTTTCCATTTGTCGTATTGATGTGTGGAAATGGTCGCCGGCCCGCTGATGATCAAAGGCGTGCGCGCTTCGTCGATCAAAATGGAATCGACTTCATCGACTATGGCATAGTGATAGCCGCGCTGGACCTGTTGCTCCCGCGTGGTAGCCATACCGTTGTCGCGCAGATAATCGAACCCGAACTCGCTGTTCGTTCCGTACGTGATATCCATCGCGTACTGCGCGCGACGCTCATCCGGCTCCTGGTCGTGTTGAATGCAGCCAACCGTCAGGCCGAGAAAATTGTAGAGTTGCCCCATCCATTCCGCGTCCCGTCGCGCGAGATAATCATTCACAGTCACAAGATGCGCGCCGCGGCCGGTCAACGCGTTTAAGTAAAGCGGCAGCGTCGCAACCAAAGTTTTGCCTTCGCCGGTTGCCATCTCCGCAATCCGGCCCCGGTGCAACACGATTCCTCCGAGCAATTGCACATCGAAATGCACCATGTCCCAGACCATGGGCTGATCGCACACCGTGAAAGTGTGCTGGCGCTCTTTCAACCGGCGCGCAGCGTTTTTCACTACCGCAAACGCCTCCGGCAAAATTTCATCCAGCTTTTTCCACTGATCCTCAAGCTCGGGAATTTTGGAGACCTCTTCCTTCCACGTTGCGGTCTTGGCACGCAACTCGTCATCGGACAAGCTCCTGAACTGCTCATCCAGCTCGTTAATCCGGCGGACCATCGGCATCAGGCGCTTAAGCTCGCGCTGATTTTTCGAGCCTAGAATTTTCTTCAAAATCCAACCAACCATTTCGCAGTCAATATCGGCCAGATTCCGACACTATCAATTCCTGGCACCTGTAGCTCGCTCGCCAAGTGCCACATGATCTCCGATGCTCCGCCGTAGCCACGGTTTTTGTTGCAAGGCGGAAGCGGCCTGTGCATGCTTGACTGCCGAATCACCCGCTGAAGCCTCGATGAATTATCAGCTTATCCCGAAAGAACTCAGGCCGATCGCTGAAAAAGTCGAGGCGCAGCAGCGGATTTCAGAGGCCGACGCGCTCGTGCTCTACCGGGCCAATGATCTTAACGCTCTTGGCATGATAGCCAACGTGGTGCGCGAACGAAAGAACGGCAATTACGCGACCTACATCCACAACCGTTACATTAATTACTCGAACATTTGCATTTTATCCTGCCAGTTCTGCGCTTTCGCGGCCAAGAAACGCGATGCACACGCCTTCGAATATGCGATTGATGAAATCGTCAGCGCAGTGACGGACGCGCTGCGCCTCGGGATCACCGAGGTGCACATGGTGGGCGGACTGCATCCGAGTCTGAAAAGAGAGTGGTATCTCGATCTGTTGCGCAGCCTGCACGCGCTGGATTCGCAGCTGCACATCAAGGCATTCACTGCCATCGAGGTCCGCCATTTGGCCCAGCGAATCTTTCGGACGCCGATCCGCGAAACACTGGAGACTCTGCGCGAAGCCGGACTCGATTCGATCACCGGCGGCGGCGCCGAAATTTTCGATCCGGCCGTGCGCGAAAAAATCTGCCGTGGCAAAGAGACCGCCGCCGAGTGGCTCGACGTGCATCGCACCTGGCACTCGATGGGCGGCCACAGCACGTGCACCATGCTTTACGGACACATTGAAACGCTCGCTCAACGCGTCGATCACCTGCGCCAGATCCGCGACTTGCAAGATGAGACGCGCGGATTCACCGGTTTTGTACCTTTTGCTTTTGAGCCGTCCGCAGCCCTCGACATGCTTGCCCACATCAAGCGCGCCTCCGCATTTGAACAACTGCGCAATCTCGCCGTGAGCCGGATTTACCTGGATAACATTGATCACCTGACCGCTTATTGGGTCAGCCTGGGACTGCCGCTGGCACAAGTCTCACTCAGCTACGGCGTGGATGATCTGCACGGCACAATCTTGGAGGAAAAAATTTTCCACATGGCCGGCGCGACCACGCCGCAACAACAAACCGTTGCCGCGCTCGAACACGCCATTCGCGAAGCTGGTCGGGAGCCGGTGCAACGCGATAGCCTGTATCGCCATATTTCTCCCCGTCAGACTAATGAGACAGCTGCGGCGTCGGTGCCGTCAGAACTGGCCTGCGCGTGATCGGTAGTGAGAAGTTAGAAGTCAGAAGTCAGAGTTACTGTCCTCTTACTTCTCACCTCTCACTAATCACATCTCACATTGAATTCACTCCGCATCGGCTGCGTAAAATATCTCAACGCGCGCCCGCTCATTCACGGCTGGCCGGATGCCGTTGAGTTCGATCACCCATCGGCGCTATGTCAGCGACTCGCCAGCGGCGAGCTTGGCGTTGCGCTTGTTTCCAGCTTCGAATTTTTGCGCAACCCGATCTACCGGATCGTTAACGACGTTTCCATTTCGTCGGATGGCCCAGTTTACAGCGTCGTGGTCGCCCACCGTGGGGACATTTCCGAAATCGAAGAAATCGAACTCGATCTCGCCTCGCTAACTGCGGTTAATCTGTTGAGTTGCTTGCTCGCGGAACTCGGGTTGAGTCCGCGCTTGGTTCGAAACATAGGCTTGCAGTCTGCGCGCCCAGTGGGTTTGCAGCCCGCTGACCCGGACGCACCAGAGAACATCTCTGCTGGACGCACAGGCAACATGCCTATGTTCCGCGCACGTCTGCTCATTGGCGATCAAGCGATTCAGTTCCGCCAAAAGCACGCTGGCGAATTTCAATTCTGGGATCTGGGCGAGGAATGGAAGAAACTTGTCGGTCTTCCGTTCGTCTACGCCCTCTGGCTGATTCGCCCCGAAATTAGAGATCCAAAATCGCTGGCCCAACGGCTGCGCGCCTTGCGTGACGAAAATCTTGCCAACCTCGACCAGTTAATCGCAGACGCTGTAGCCGGAGTCGGTGACTCCGGCTACCGAAAACTCACTCGCGAATTTCTTGGTCGCTATTACCGCAATTATCTTCGATTCAGTTTTGGCGAAGAAGAAAGGGAAGGGCTGTGCGCCTTCGGCGAGTTATGCGCCAACCGCGGGCTGCTCCCGGAGCGGGGCATCGAATTCCGTCTAGTCTAGGCGGCGTACTGCGATCGAGGCAAAAATCCGAAGTAAAGGTAATGAATGCAGGCGACTCAGAATAGGGCTACAGGCGAAATCGCGTCGGGTTCTTGTCGCGCCAACGTCTATCCGGAGAATCAAACTCTCGCATGTAATGCTCGCGTGTGGCGGCAAAAGCGCGCATCGCGGTCTCCCACGACATTTTCATCGGCCACGGCTCGACAGGCGGCTGCGCAAAAACCAGAAGCTTCAAATCCGTGGTGAGCTTGTTATCGCCGTCGGCTGAAGCTCTGTATTTTCGCGAGGGCATCTTCACTACCATAGCGCAGGATAAGCTCGCGGAAAGGGTCATCGCGTTCCGGGTCAAGCGCACAGATGCGGACAATCTGTCGAATCTTCCCAATCGACTTCTGGTTTGCTGCGAGTCGGCTCGCCGCGGCGTGTAGTTTCAGGGCCACAAGATATTCCGGCCGGGAGACTAGGACGCGTTGACCCGATAGATCCATTTCTCTGGCGCTTTCGATTAATTTTTCCCAGGTTGCCTCTTCTACGAACATGAGATCGACAGGAGCGCCAGTCTTATCCGCTGGCTCGAACTGGGCGAAGGCTTCGATGCCGTGAAAAACGCGGTAACCAAGTTCGCGCAGCAGATCGAGCCATTGCGAGCGCGATTGTTCTGGAACCAGAAGGTCCAGATCAACCGTATTGCGGATATAACCGAGGAGGACGATCGCGTTGGCGCCGATGAGAAGACTGGGTAGCCCTCGCTCGGAAGCGGCACGAAGAATCGCAGTAATCTCTGCCCCCACAAAAGTCAGATATTAGTGTCGTTGCG
>QHQA01000093.1 GCA_003219695.1 Verrucomicrobiota bacterium | reverse complement strand
TCTTTTGCGAGCGCGGCTGCCCTCTCCGGGTGCCTCACCGTCGCGGCAACGCGGCCGGAGACAAAGAGTCCTTGCTTCAGATAGGCGCGCAGCAGAATGCCACCCAGTTTGCCAGCGCCGAGCACGGCCAGTCTGCTGTCGGAAAGTTTTGATGACATGGTGAGAGAGTAGCACAAGCACATGCGTCTCGCTTGTGACTCGACAAACTCGCAAGCTCGCCACAGGACGAGTCCGTCCGATTGGCGGGCCAGAGGCTCGCGCTACTTAAAACCGCAGCTTCACACCGCCGTAAGCGGCGCGCCCAAGCGCGGGAAAACCGAACACTTCCGAGTAATGTTCGTTCGTTAAATTGTCGATCCGGCCGAAGAGCGTGAGGTGTGGGTTCACTTCGTATTCGGCTGCGAAGTTTACGAACGAGTAATCTTCGATGTCGAAGTTTGGTCCGCCGAAATTAATTTCTTCCCGCGCATTCACGAACTTGGCTTCGATCGTCGTGCGCAATTTTTTCCACCAAAGATACGAAGCCGAAAGATAAACTTCGTTCCGCGGCCGGCGCGGGAGACGCGCGCCTTGTGGCTGTGAAATGTCCGCCGACGAAGTTTTCTCCGCTTCCAGATACGTGTAGCTCGCTGTGAAGAGGAGGTCAGCGATGGGTTGTGCGCACAATTCCGCTTCCAACCCTTGCGTTTCGCCAGCACCGAGGTTGAGCGTTTGAAAAAGGCCGTTGAACCCAATCACGTTCGACAGGTCGTTGTGAAAATAAGTCAGGCCGACCGTGACGCGATTTTCCCAGAGACGTTGTTCGACCCCGATGTCCCAGCCTAGGTCGCGTTCCGGTTTGAGTCCGAAATTGTTCCCGAAAATTTTGTCCTGGCTGCTAGGTGGGCTGAATCCGGTCGCCACGCTCGAATGCAACGTTGTGTTTGTCTTGTCGATCTTGTAACTCCCAGCGAACCGATAAGTCCAGACCCCGCCGAATTGGTTGAAGTGATCGAAACGCCCGCCGGCGACGAAGATCAGGTTTTCGATCGGCGTAAGCGTCGCCTGCAAAAATCCCGCGATCTCCTCAGTATGATCGCTCACGATTGTAGGGCCAAAGATTACGAATGGCCGTTCCTGCCCGGCGTTGACGCGACTGTAGAAAAATCCCGAGGTCAGTGTGAGCCATGACGTCGGCCGCAAATCGTTTTGATAATCAATTTGCGTCCGCTCGAATAGTGCGCGGGTCGGGCCCACAAAGCCGTCCTCGTTCGGGTTGTTGATTTGCCGCTCATGATCGTAGCCAAGAACGAATTTATGTTCCCACCAGTCGGTCGCTTTCCAATCGATGTGCGGGCCAATCAACCAGCGCTCGGTAAGGAAATGATCGATAGGACGGGGATCGAAAATTGTGTTTGGATTTCCGGTGTCGCTTAGCGAGTAGGTAAACAGGCTGCCGATCCGCAGCTGATCGTTAGGCGACCAGCCAATATCAGCGATAGCGGCGGTGTTGCGGTAATTATTGTTTGGGCGCGCGTTCTCGGTGTCGAGACGACTCGTGCCAATCGAATAATCGAACTGCTCGATTTTGCCATCGCTCTCAGCCCATTCGCGAAATGTGTCGTACGAACCGCCCTCGGCCGCGACCGTCGCGCTTGGTGTTCCTGTCCCTTGCTTCGTGAAAATTTGAATGACGCCAGCGAGCGCGCGCGGCCCGTAAATCGTGCTCTGCGGCCCGCGCACCACTTCGATCCGGTCGATGTCGTCCGTAGTGAAGTCGGCAAAATTAAATGCGCCTTGCAAACCTTGATTGATCGGAATGCCATCGAGCAGGACCTGCGTGTGCTCGCTGCGCAATCCACGGGTGAAAACGGAGGTCAACTGGCCCGCCGTTCCGGTCTGCACGACGGAGAGCCCGGGCACTTCGCGAAGGGCGTCACTCACGCGCTCGATTTGTTTTTGCTCAATATCTTCCGAGCCGATCACGCTCGCGCTCGCAGGCGATTGCTCGAGCGGAATTTCAAAACGCGTCGCCGAAACCACGACTTGCTCGGCCTCGGCTTCGCTTGGCGAAGGAGTCGGCGAGACTTCCTGCGCGAAGCAAAAGAACGGCGCAAAGGCGAAGAGCGTGGCGAGCCGGATTGGGTAGCGCGCCCGTCTCGGGTGTTGGTGAAGCCTGCCCTGAGCGAAGTCGAAGGGGCGTCGCGCCGAAACAGTCTTTTTTAAAAACGTGGATTTTGGGTGGTGGTCTGCTGGAAGAAAAGTCCGCGATCGCGAGACGCGCTCGCCAGCATGCGGGACGCACGCGCTACCCAAACTGAGCCAAACTGGACGATTTTGCATAACAAGTTACCTCCAACTCCGAGAGTCGGACTTGTATGGCCGAGGCCGCATCGCCCAGCTCTCATTCTTCTTTTTGCGAAGAAGTTTTTTCGTTCGCCGCGGCGAACGAATGAGGTGGACCGGACAAATATTCTGGCTCCTGGCTTCATCCTTCTTCCCGCCTTCACCCCCGAAATTCTTTCGGGGATTGGCCCAGTGGGAAGTCGTATCCAGTTACAGCAGCGCAACTGCTCCCGATTCTCACGGGATTTCTTGCGCCGATCCACTTTTCCAAGCTCGCAAAGAACTGAAACCGAGGACTAGCGGCTTGCGCTTCGAACGTCAAGATTATTTAATCCGCTATCAACCGTTCCGTCATGTCGAGCAAAGTCGCCTGCCAAGCCGTCGCTTTATGCGAAGGTCTGGAGACATCTCTGGCTACCAAATTAGAGATTCCTCACTTCGCCCGGAATGACAACAACCCCTGCCCTCTGAGAGTTATCTGACAATGGCCCGATCCTCTGCCAACTTCATCGTCACTGGTGGCGCCGGCTTTATTGGCTCCAATCTCACGCTCGCGTTGCAAGAAAAATTCCCAGACGCGCGTCTTACGGTGATTGATGATTTTCGCTCTGGCGATTTCAAAAATCTCGCCGGCTACCGCGGCGACTTCATCGCCCAAAATCTTGCCGCCCTGGATTGGCACGGACAATTCGGCGATGAGAAGTTCCACGCAATTTTTCATCTCGCCTCGATAACCGATACGACGTTGCACGATCAGTTTGTTCAGGTGCATGACAACGTCGAAAGTTTTCGGCGGATTTTGAATTTTGCGCGCCCGACAAAGACCCGAATTATTTACGCCTCGTCAGCGTCAACCTACGGCGCTGTTACCCAGGCCAGCCTGGAATCAACCCGTGCCGCGCCAGCGAATGTTTACTCGTTTTCCAAAGTGATCATGGACAACATCGCCATGCGCGAGGCCAGAGAGAATCCAGATTGGATCATTATTGGGCTCCGTTACTTCAACGTTTATGGGCCGCGTGAAGCGCACAAAGGCGTGCCGGCAAGCATGGTTTATCATCTGTCCCGACAAATGAAGGCCGGGCAGCGCCCGCGCATTTTCAAGCACGGCGAACAGAAACGAGATTTTGTTTACGTGAAGGACGCAGTGGACGGCAGCATTCGCGCGCTCGATGCGAAAACGAGCGGAATTTACAATCTCGGCTCGGGCCAGGCGCGCTCGTTTAACGAGCTGGTGGACGTGCTCAACAAATGTCTGGGCACAAGTTTTCAGCCGGATTACTTCGATAATCCGCATGCGCACTATCAAAATTTCACGCACGCCGATCTCACCAATGCGCGAAGTGCGCTCGGTTACGAGCCGCGGTTTTCCCTTGAAGACGGCGTGCGCGATTACATGCAGTGGCTGTATCCTGACAAAACGTAGTCCTCTGTCATTCCGAGCGGAGTCGAGGAATCTCTAATTACTTTTGTCGCCGTCAAGCACAGAAATATCGAGAGATGTCTCGACTTCGCTCGACACGACAAACACACCTCACCCTTCCCAGAAAAATTTCGTGGGACGATGGATTTCCGGCGGCAGACTTTTATGCACCGGGCAATTGAGCGCAGTCTGCTCCAGCACTTCGCGGTGTGGCGAATCGGGCGGCAGCGGAATATGGACCTCCGACGGAAGCCCTACGATCCGGCGCGGCGCGTCTTCGGACATTTCTTTTTGCACGGACACAGCCATGCCGCGAAGATCGACGCCAAGCTCTTCCGCCTTGATTCCCATCGTGGTGCTCATACATGTGCCCAGCGCCGTGGCGACCAGATCGGTCGGCGAAAACGCTTCGCCTTTGCCTTTGTTATCAGTCGGCGCGTCGGTGGAGATTTTTGAGTCCGACGGGCCGTGCGTCGCGTCGCAATGCAGATCGCCGGTGTATTCAATATCGACTTTGACCATATCGAATTATGCGACCCGTTTGGGCTGTTGTCATATCAGGCAGGTTCAAAATGCTTCAAATGCAGCCGGGGCAAAAGCTAAATCCTGTCGCTCTTCTTGCCGATGCGCTCAGCGTGTCTCTGGGGGTGGATTCCCGACCCATAACGTCGAGCGTAAACCTGAGCAAATTCCGCTCCAAAAAAGCCGATCAGCGCAGAGTAATAAATCCAAAACAACAGGACGGCCAGAGAACCGGCGGCGCCGAACGCGCTCCCCAGCGCGGTTTGCCCGAGGTAAATCCCGATAACGTATTTCCCGCCCGTAAACAGGAGCGCCGTCACCACCGCGCCGATCCGCACATCGCTCCATGCGAGCCGCACATCGGGCAAAAATCTGTAGATCATGGCAAAAAGAACCGCGACCACCACAAATGAGGCGACCACATTTGCTGTTTGCCAAAACCATGGGATGCCCGGCAGTCAGTTACTCATGTAGTGCTGCAAACCGCTGATCACCGCGCTGATCACAAGGGAAACCAGAAGGAGAAATCCAACCGCAAGCGCAATAGAAAACGAGCGCACCCGTTCGATGATCAGCCGCACGATGACGACGGAGTCCGGCTTAGATTTGACGTCCCAGATGCGATTTAATGCAGCTTGTAGCTCACCGAAAACCGCAGTCGCGCCAATAATCAGTGTGATAATTCCGACGCCAACCGCAAAAATCCCTTTGCCGAATCCACGGGAAGACTCGATGACCTGCCGGATCGCCTGTGCCCCTTGCGGTCCGATCATTCCCTGAAACTCGCTGATGATTTGGTTCTCTGCCGTGTCAGACGTCAGAAAGAAGCTCGCTATGCCGACGGTAATCAGCAGCACAGGCGCGATGGAAAATGTGGCATAAAACGCCAGCGCAGCCGACAGCTCGAACGTGTTGTCGTTCCACCATTCACTAAACGTGAGCTGGAGCAGTTGCCAGCTCGCTTTCAGCTTGTTCGATGGAATTTCCGCAGTTCCGTTTTGCGGCGCATCTGTCATTCCCTATATAATCGCGGTAGAAGCGCGGCACGCCGGGTAAATCTAACTAAACTGGCAAACTGCTGTAGCGTCCGCTGTCGCAGCGCACAATCGATTACGCAGGCCGCGCCTATTGCATACGCTGAGCCGCCTTCGCATTACTACGGCGTGCCAAGGGACAGCGCACATTACAGCTACGTTTTGATCAGCGGCGGCGGAATATCTTCGGTCGGTCCGACGTCAATGCCGTGGCGGAGTTTGCTGTGGCGCACACTGTAGAGGAAATAAATCGTCAGGCCGATTGCGAGCCAGACCACAAACCGGATCCAGGTCATTACAGGCAGACTTAGCATTAGCACGACGCAAAGCAGGACACCGAGGATGGGGAAAACTGGCACGAATGGGACACGAAACGGGCGCAATCGTTCCGGCGCCGCGCGGCGCAATATGTTCACTCCAAGACAAACCAAAACGAACGCGAAAAGAGTGCCAATGTTCGTAAGGTCAGCCAGATCACCAATGTTTGTAATCATGGCAACGATGCCGACAACCACGCCGGTCCAAATGGTGGTGATGTGCGGCGTGCGAAAGCGCGGGCGAATTTTTGCGAAATATTGCGGGAGCAATCCGTCGCGCGCCATGGCCATGAAAATGCGCGGCTGTCCGAGTTGAAACACCAGCAGCACCGAAGTCGTTCCCGCCAGCGCCCCTGCGCTCACCAGCGCCTGCGCCCACGGTTTGCTGGCGAACGCCGTGGCCACCGCAGCAGCGTCGCCCGTGTACACCGTGTATTTTTTTATGCCGGTCAGCACACCCGACATCAACACATAAAGCACCGTGCAAATGATCAGGCTGGCGATGATCCCGATCGGCATGTTGCGCTGCGGGTTTCGCGTTTCCTCAGCAGTGGTTGAAACCGCGTCGAACCCGATGAAGGCGAAGAACACAATCGCCGCGCCGCTCATCACTCCGGCAAATCCGTGCGGCGCGAACGGATGCCAGTGCGATGGATTCACCATGAACGCGCCGAAGGCGATTACGAAAACCACGACCGCGGTTTTGATCATCACGATCGCAGTGTTGGTGCTCGCGCTTTCGCGGATTCCGTAAACCAAAATGGCGGTAACCCCGGCAACAATCAGCAGCGCCGGCAGATTGAACGCGATGGAATGCCCGGCAATGACCGGCAGCATGCTTGACGAATAATCTTGCAGCGGCGCGCCGCCTGCGGCGATAAGCGAAGTGGCAGTCTGGTGGTCGTTCACTAGCCAGAGCGGGAATTTCAGATGAAAGAAGCTGCCGCACAGTTGCACGAAATAGCCGGACCAGCTCACTGCCACGGCCATGTTCCCCACCGCGTATTCGAGGATCAGGTCCCAGCCGATGATCCACGCCACCAACTCGCCCAGCGTCGCGTACGAATAGGTGTAGGCGGAGCCTGACACCGGGATCATCGACGCGAGCTCTGCGTAACAGAGCGCGGCGAAACCGCAGGCGATCCCTGCCACGATGAATGAAACCACAATCGCCGGGCCGGCGCCGGACCGGCCGAAAACCATTTCGCCGCCCGACAACCACGCCTGAATAAAATTGATCACCGGCGTTTCCAGGCGCGACGAAAACGTTTGTCCGGCCGCCGCCGTTCCGGTGAGCGAAAAAATGCCCGCGCCAATGATCGCGCCGATGCCGATGGCCGTGAGCGCGACCGGGCCAAGCACACGTTTGAGTCTGCGTTCCGGCGCTTCCGCCTCGGCCACCAGCCGATCGGGGCTTTTGGTCCGGAAAAGCTGCGAGGCCTCGCCGTGTGTTTCATGCGCTACCCCAGCGGCGATCTTTCCTGCTTTCCTGCTGGACCGATTTGTTTAATTTCTTTGTGTGCAAAAAATGATGAAGGCCGTTGTGAAGGCCAAAGCCGAGCCCGGTTTGTGGCTTGAGGAAGTTCCCGTTCCAACTGTCGGCGGCGATGACGTGCTCATCCGCGTGTTGAAAGCGTCCATCTGCGGCACGGACGTCCACATTTACAACTGGGACGCCTGGGCGCAAAAGACGATCCCCGTGCCAATGACAATTGGCCACGAGTTTGTCGGCGTCGTTGATGCAGTCGGCGATCATGTGAAAGGCTTTGCGCGCGGCGATCTCGTGGTGGGCGAGGGACACATTACCTGTGGACATTGTCGCAATTGTCTGGCGGGGCGGCGTCATCTTTGCCCGAACACGCAAGGCGTGGGCGTGAATCGTCCCGGGGCGTGGGCGGAGTTCGTGGCCATCCCGCAAGACAACTGCTGGCACGCCGATCCGTCGATTCCGCTGGATGTGCTTTCCTGTTTCGATCCGCTTGGCAATGCCGTGCATACTGCACTCTCGTTCGATTTGGTCGGCGAAGATGTGCTCATCACCGGCGCGGGGCCGATCGGTTGCATGGCGATTCCCGTCTGCAAACGCGCCGGCGCGCGACACGTCGTGGTCACCGATGTGAATCCGTATCGTCTCGATCTCGCCAGAAAAATGAGTGCTGATGTTGCCCTGGATGTGCGCACCGTAAAAGTCGTTGATGCGATGCACAAACTCGGGATGAAAGAAGGTTTTGACGTCGCGCTGGAAATGTCCGGCAACCCGAAAGCGTTCGCCGACATTTTGCCGAACATGTTTCACGGCGGCAAAATCGCATTGCTTGGCATCATGCCGGGCA
>QHQA01000010.1:1742-2000 GCA_003219695.1 Verrucomicrobiota bacterium | reverse complement strand
TGCTCTCCGGTTTCCGATATCGCTCTTCGAAATTGCGTTAGCGTTCTTCGGGTTCTTCGTTTGCCACGCCATAGCCTCGCGAAGGAGAATGCCGACGGCGGGTGGTTAAATGTCAGTGCTATCCACTTCGCATTTCGAAATCTGCAATCCGGAGTCTGAAATCTGCGATCTGGAAGGAGTTTATGCTCACCGTCGCACGGAGAGGTGGAAATGCGCATTCGCGATCGGCTCGTAAAATCGTAGCCCTTCGATGTCGCT
>QHQA01000010.1:0-1597 GCA_003219695.1 Verrucomicrobiota bacterium | reverse complement strand
GCGGTCCGGCGCGAACCACGCCGCGCGGTCCCAATAAATCCAGCCTTGCTCGGTGTATCCGTTAACAGCTGTTAAAAACCAGTTTAACTGCTGCGGATCGGTCTCGACGCCGTAAAACTTGAATACCATCGCCGCGGCGGCCACGGCGCAGCCTTCGCCGCCGAGAGTGCCGTTCGCTTCGATCCCGCCGAGCGGATCGTCACGCCACTTTTCATCGGACTGGCGGAACGACGGCACTGCCAGCTCGACGCGATGGAAAAAATAACGCCCGCCGCGCGGCGAGAGTTTTCGTTTCCAGGTCCAGTCGATGTGCACGGCGAGCACGGCGACGAGCAGAACAAGAAGGGAACTGATGAAAAACCAACGACGCTTCAAAGCACCAAACTGTAGAGGCGGCTGTGTCAGCCGCAAATTCTGGAAAGCGCACACCGATCATAGCTTCAACGCGCGAACGGGACAGCGCACGCGCCTCGCGTGTCGGCGTAGCGTTTCGCTATCGCGAACTTTATTTCTCGCAGAAAACTTTCCACTCTCCGGCTTCCGCTATCCGCAATTCGTTTGAACTGCGGCCAAAGAATTCCGAGGAAATAATCGCGGAGCAGTGCCATTTTCTTGGCCGTGAATCTTACTCTGCGACGGGGAACCGCTGAAGACGCGAACGCTTGTGGCATGATTTGTTTCGAGGCGTTCAAGACAATTTCGGAAGCGCATAATTTTACGCCCGATTTCCCATCGGCCGATGTGGCGATCGGGTTGCTCACCTGGATGTTGTCGCACCCGGCTTTTTATTCCGTCGTGGCCGAACTTGACGGTCGCATCGTTGGGAGCAATTTTCTCGACGAGCGCAGTCCAATTGCCGGCGTCGGCCCGCTTACGGTCGACCCAGCGGTGCAAAACAAAGCGATCGGTCGCCAATTAATGCAGGACGTGCACAAGCGCGTCGCGGAAAGAAATTTTGCCGGCGTGCGTCTGATCCAGTCAGGATTCCATACGCGCTCGCTTTCGCTCTACGCTAAGCTTGGCTATGAGGTGCGCGAACCGCTGGCCTGCATGCAAGGTCCCTCCCTCAACGTAACTATTCCCAGCTACACCGTCCGCACCGCGGTCGAATCCGACCTCGAAGCGTGCAACCGCGTCTGCCGGCAAGTCCACGGCCACGATCGAGGCGGCGAATTAGTTGACGCCATCAAACAAGGCAGTGCCACGGTGGTCGAACATGGTGGCCGTGTCACCGGCTACGCGACAATCATCGGCTTTTTCGGTCACGCGGTGGGGGAGACAAACAGAGAAATCGAAGCGCTCATTGGCGCCGCCAAAGAATTCGCAGGTCCCGGCTTCCTATTGCCGACACGCAACGGCGAACTGTTCCGGTGGTGTTTGCAGCGCGGCCTGCGTGTCACCCAACCAATGACGCTGATGAGCCTCGGCCTTTATAATGAACCTGCGGACGCCTTCCTCCCATCTATTTTGTATTGAGGCCGAGGCAGAGATCGCGGAGCGCGCAGGGAAAAAAACCAAGAGAACTCTTTCGTGTCCTTCGTGGTTAAATGTGTCCGGTCTCCGCATGGAGTTTACCCGCTGTGGCGGGAAATCTTCT
>QHQA01000091.1 GCA_003219695.1 Verrucomicrobiota bacterium | reverse complement strand
CGTTTTCATGTCTGTTAAGTTTTGACTGTTAGCTTTTTAGTATCGTTCGAAATTGAGCGCTCATTGGCGCAGAAAAAGACTGCAAAAAAATCGACGCTCAGCCGATCAGCACCGCATCTCAGGTAGAACCTGACAACCGCGCACATTCCGCTTCGTAATCTTCAATCAGTTTCAGAATTTTGGATTGGAACGCGTCCTGCGCCGCATAGACCGCGCCGATGCCGTCACTAAACGCTTTTTGCTTTAGCTCTTCCTCGATCGTCAAGCTGAGCTCGGCGAGCTTTTCGATGTTAGCCCGCGAGTGAAACTCCAACTCCTTTAGCTTGGAGAGAACAGCGAGTGATTTTTCCAGATCGCCTGAATCTGGTGGTTGCGCCGGCTTCTCAACTTCGGTCTTTGCAGGCGCGTTCTCAGTGGCAGCAGCCGATTTAGTTTCCTCGACTTGAGCTTCCCTGGCCGGCTGAGATGCACCAGCCTTTTGAGCATGCTTGGCCTTGTGCTGCTTCTCCTGAGTGACTTTCTTGGCGTGTGCGATGTTTCGTGGGTCTCCCATCAACTTATAGACGGGTTTCAAACGTTTGCCGGTCGTATCCCGCGGCGGGACCGCTTGCGTTTGGAAAATTTGTCTCTCCAATTTTCGCTTGGGAGAACAGCGCCGTGCTTCGCTCAGCGTGGCAGCACGACCAGCTTTTCCCGCGGAATCCTGTCGTAAGTGGCTTTATCGATGTTGAGGTGGGCCATCACCAATTCACGAGGTGTGTGGCTTAGCCATTCTGAAAGCGACAGGTCTTCGAAACGACTCGACCTGAACAGTTCGAGGAAGCGCAAATCTTCGTCACCGGTGTTCTCGATGTAATGCGGCAGCGTTTTCTCGATGTAGCCCACGTCGCCCGCTTCGAAGTCCATCGTGCGTGCGCGCTCGCCGGTGCCGACGACGGTCATTCGTGCCTTGCCGTTCATGTAGTATTGCCATTCGTCCGCGTTTTGATGCCAATGAAGTTCGCGCATCCCGCCAGGATGCACAGTCACAATTGCGGCGGCGACCGTCGTGGAGACCTTGAATGTGCTGGAATCTACAACGCGGGCCTCGCCGCCTTTTGTTTTCTTCACGATGCTTTTTTCGCCGGGGCGGAAAGAAAATTCGCATGGCGACGGGCCGAACGTTCCGGCTGCTTTCTTTTGGTCTTCAGCGAGCGGGCCGGGAACTGGCGCCTGAAAAATGAAAAGCTCCTGGCCGAAAATTTTCCGCAGCACTTTTGGCTCAACGCCACAATTTCTCGCCATAACTTCGCGCGGAATATGCGCCGCTATGTCTGATAGCAGGACCGTTTCGTGTTCGGAGAAATGGCCATCGTCGAACACCAGCAGAAACTCCCCGCCATCGGGTTCCAATCCTTGAATCGAGTGCGGGATGCCTGTTGGGAAATACCAGAGGTCGCCTTCGAAGACGTCGCGCACGAAGCTGCGGCCTTCGGCATCGATCGCAGTGAGTCGCACGCCGCCGTAAAGCATGATCGACCACTCGGCGGCTTTGTGCCAGTGCAGTTCGCGGATGCCGCCGGCCTCCAGCCTCATGTTCACGCCAGCGAGTTCCTTTGCGATCTGTAGCTCGCGAATCGTGACTTCGCGCGACCAACCGCCCGCATAAACGCGCTTGTTCGCGAATGAGAATGGATACTTGAACACCGGCAAACTCCCGACATCGGAAAGCGGTGGCACTTTCGAATCGGGATTGGCGTCGTCCAGGGCGGCGTTCGTTAGGCGCGGGGTGGTAATCGTGTCGGTTCCGCCGATCTTCACCGAGCCGTCGCCCGAAATCTCATGCTCCTGTTTCATTGCTGCGCTTATCGCCGCCGGCGAGTTAGCCAGCCAACCGCAGCAAGAATCGCCGCGATTGCTGCAACTGGCTTCCATCCAAGCCGTGCAGGTTTCTGCACGAACTCATCTTCCGGCGGCTGTTGAGTAGGTCCTCGCGGCCCATCGCGCAACGCCATGGCGAGCACTTCCGCCAGATGCAGCGCTCGCCGATCGGTTGTTTGCGCGATCTGCTCGCGGCAACTAAACCCATCGGCGATGATCAAGTCGTTGCGAGGATTGTTGCGAACACGCGGTAACAATTGGAACTCACCAACTTTCATCGAGATATCGTAGTGGTCGCGTTCGTATCCGAAAGAACCGGCCATGCCGCAGCAACCGGAATCGAGCATCTCGGCATTCATTCCCATCGCATCGAGGAGTTGCTGAGTCGCCTGCATTCCCATCAACGCCTTTCGATGGCAATGACCGTGCACAATCGCGCGACGTTCCAATCGCGGCGGATGATACCCGATGCGCTGGAGATATTCATCGAAAAGGAACGTCTGTTGGGAGAGCCGCCGGGCATCTTCACGACTTGGAAAGAAATTCAATAACTCATCGCGGAAAACCGCCGCGCAGCTGGGCTCAACAAAAACGACCGGCGTGCCTGCGTGAATTTCCTCGCCGAGCACTTTCAGAATATCCTCCAGCCATCGCTTCGCTTTCGTCAGCATCCCGTAATCGTAGAGTGGACGACCGCAACAGAGAACGCGCTGCGGAATCGCCACCTGGCATCCGGCATTCTCCAAAACTTCGACGGCGGCTTTCGCCGTCTTGGGCAAAAAATAATTGTTGAACGTGTCCGGCCACAGAAGCACGCGCGTGTTGACCGCGGAGCTGTAGCCGGCGGCGTTGACGCCGGTCGCAGCTCGCTGCGCAGATCCACGCAGGCCGGGGTCATCCGCCTTCGCCGAGGCTACGGCGGACAAGTCGCCCCCGGCTACAGCAGCGCGAGCGCGTTGTTTAAACCAGGCCTTGAAGGTCTCCGGCGCGAACGCTGGAATCTCGCGCTTCGGCGAAATTCCCGACATCGTCTTTGCGATTTGGCCAAGGAGCGGCGCGTGAGAGAGAAAATTTGCGAGTCCAGGCGCGAGCGACGCGAGGCGCGCCCAGTTTGAAATCAGTCCCATCGCGTAAGCCTGGCGTGGCCGTATTCGCCCCTTGTAGTAGTGTGCGAGGAATTCGGCTTTGTAGGTGGCCATGTCCACCGAGACCGGGCAATCGCTCTTGCAGCCTTTGCACGCCAGGCAGAGATCGAGCGATTCCTTGACGTGCTCATCGCGCCAGCCGTTGGCGAGGACGTCACCGCGCATCATCTCGAAAAGCAGGTGAGCGCGGCCGCGCGTGGTGTGCATCTCCTCGCGCGTTGCTTTGAAACTTGGACACATCGTGTCGCCATTGAGGCCACGACATTTCCCCACGCCGAAACAGCGTTCCGTGGCGAGGGCGAAATTGCCTTTGTCTTCAGGAAATTGAAAATACGTCTCGACTTTTCGAGGCTGGTAGCCAGGTCCAACTCGCAAATTGGTATCCAGCGGATAAGGATCGACCACCTTGCCCGGATTCATTTTCCACTGCGGGTCCCAGATGGATTTGAATTCCCGGAATGCCTCTACCAGTTCCGGCCCGTACATCTTTGGCAGAAGCTCCGCGCGCGCCTGCCCCATCCCCATGTTCGCCGGATAGCGATCCGCCGTAGCGGGCAACCAAGTCCGCGGCCTCTTCCATAAAAGAGCGATACGCGCGCACGCCGTCTTTTGTCTTCAAGTCAAAGGTGATACGACAATGAACACAGCCGTCGCCGAAATGGCCGAAAATCGTCCAGCGATAATTGAATTTATCCAGCAGCTTGTCGAAATCGCGCAGGTAATTCCCAAGAACTTCGGGCGACACTGCGGCGTCTTCCCACGAAGGCCAGGCGTCCTCGATGTTCGAAACGCGGCTTGCCCCCACGCCTGATTCGCGGATGTGCCAGACGGCTTTCTGCGCTGCGGGATCGTCAATCACCTTCATCCCAATATGACCCTGGAGGTCTTTTTCGATTTCACGCTGCGCGTCACACGCGCGATCGCGCGCTTCCTCGCGAGTGTCGCCGCCAAACTCCACGATGAGCCACGTGTCGCCCTCCGGAAGAAATTTCTCGCCAGACACGGGTTGCCCTTTGCGCTTCATGTTTTTGATGACGTGCGCTTGAACTGCTTCAAGCCCGATGGGGCCATACTTGCGAATCGGCGCGGCATTGTCGCCAGCGCGGAAAAGATCTGGATAGCCAATGACGAGGAGGGCGCGATGCGGCGGGCTGTGCATTAATCGCAAAGTTGCTTCGAGCACAAGTACGCACGTCGCTTCCGTGCCCACCAATGCGCGCGCGACGTTAAATCCTTTCTCGGGTAGCAGTTCGTCGAGGTTGTAACCCGAAACGCGCCGTGGAATTTGCGGGTAGCGTTCGCGCACCAGATTCGCGTAACGGTCGCGCAAATCGCGGAGCTTGCGATAAATCTCACCGCGCCGTCCGCCCTCGGAAATAATTCGCTCCAGATCCGCATCGCTGGTCGGGCCGACCCGCATCCGCAGCCCGTCGTACGTGAGGATGTCGAGTTCTTCGACGTTATCGACAGTCCGTCCGCCCATCACGGAGTGTGCGCCACAGGAATTGTTTCCGATCATGCCCCCGAGGGTGCAATACTGGTGCGTCGCCGGGTCTGGAGCGAAAGTCAGGTGATGATGCTCGGCAGCATCATTCAAATCATCGTAAATGATTCCCGGTTCGACGTGCGCGAGTTTCCGTTCCGGATCGAGCCAAAGCAGCCGGTGAAGAAACTTTGAGAAGTCGATCACCACTGCGACGTTGCAACACTGGCCCGCCAGACTGGTCCCGCAGCCGCGACCGAGGATCGGAACGCCGCGACGCCGGCACTCTTCGACCGTGACAATTGCGTCATCGATTGTCCGGGGAATCACCACGCCGATTGGTACCTGTCGATAAATGGAAAGATCAGTTGCGTAAAGCGCACGCGCTCCCGGATCAAAGCGGACTTCGCCGCGCAGGCGCTTGCGCAGCGCCGCAGCTAAATCAGCGGACGAACCCGGATCTTCAACTGCGACCTGGGATGGCCGCCGCGGTGATTCTGTGGCTGGTAGGACATCGGTACCCAACATGTCGAATCCCTTCTGCTACGCGCGATCCGCTTCTGGCGAGCGCGCGTCCTAAGAAGTTTTCGCGTCCCAAGGCCACATTGGATTCATTCAGGCTTCGTCACGGCGCGAACTTGGGCTGTTCGCGCGAGAGTTTCTGTCGTTGTGCCAGCGGGCGAAAACCGGGCGCCCTTGTAATAAGCGATAAGAAAGAAAGGCGATCACAATCTCGGCTGCCCCGGGCTAGACGGGCGCGGTCTATGTGCAGCGACAGCGCAACTCGTCTGGGTCACTAAAAATTGAAATTGTAACCCGGAACGTAGATTCAGCGCGCTCAGTGCAACGATGGCGCGAGAAAATTAAGCCGGATTGAACTCGATCCTATTACTTCCGCATTTAGCGCAGTTGTATCAGGCGCAGACTGACGGATGCAATCGACGGAGATAGGCAGTGTCGAAAGCGTGCAGCGCGGCTTCGATCGTGCGGCCGGTGCCAGTGATCTCGTCGCTGTCGTTCGCGCCGAGCCGGGCAACCCAGCGATTACCGCGCTTGAACAAGTGAGGCTGCCGGACGGCTGAAGGGCTGCGCGGATGCGCTTCCCAATATATGTCAATGCGCTGAATAGCCACCCATTGTTCGATTTTAGACATCGAAGAAATTTAATGCGCGAGAAGTGTAACGGCTGGCGCATTGGCGACAATCGGAGAGCAGCCTGATTAAGCCATGATAAAAATCCTCATGCGCCTGATGCAGATTAACAAAACTCTATCCAGACTCGATCTAGGCGAGCGGAAGCGCGCCCTTTTACATCGCAACGCTGCTGCGCGCGAGCGGCTGCGCGAGTCCAGTGGACTCCGGCAGCGTCGCCCACGTCCCACCAAGTCGGGTGCAAGGCCGAAAACGTTTCTCGCGCGATGTACTAAATGGAGTGACTATGCGACAAGAACTGATTGAAGAATTCAATGTACTCCAAGAGCATCGAAGCTCGGCGCAGCGCTGCATACAGCAACACGATGTGGCACACCTCAAATTGGCAGTCGAAGAAATGCGGGCCTTTCTTGATCGGTGGCAGGGTAAGAGCGACGAACCGCAAATTAATCGGAAGCTCGCAGCGTTGCGCCAAAAAAACCAGCAACTCGCAGCCGTGCTGGAAAGCTGGTTTTTGGAAGCGCTACACCGCGCGATCCACAAGCGAATCGGCTGGCTCATTGCGGAGCATCGCTTCAGGTTTGCGGTGGACTACATCCAGATGATGCAGAACGCGCCATGCGATTTGCAGCCGCAACTGCGCGGTTTTTTCTTCGATGAATTTGGTTACGAGTTTCGTGCCGAGCGGCTCTATCGCCAATGGGAAGCGGTTGCAGACCGGTGTGAACGTGACTACAAAAAGGCGCTCTCGGTACTCGCAGCGGATTGGCCGGAGCGCGTCAACGCAGAATTGCGCAGCCGGCTGGGCGCGACCGATCCACGTCAGTTAAGGAGATGGAAAGCGACGCTGCCCATGCCATCGCTCAATAGCTGGAAGCTTACGCTCTGATTTCGTGCCGCTGGCAATTTTTATCATCGCGCCTAGCCGGCGTGGGACTGCCCGCTTTTCAGTCCTTGCACGCCACCTGCGATTCCAAAAGGAAAGGAGCGCAGAACTCTCCCTTTGACGATCGATCTGGGCGAGCGGAAGCGCGCCCATTCGATCGAAGCGCTGCTGCGCGGGAGTCGCTCTACGATTTTAACGATGGTCCGGCCGCGTCGTGCGCAGTTTCTTCTTTGTCTTACGCCATTGCGTGCGCTTTTGTCATGGCATTACCCCAGGCAATTAACCCGATGATGATGCCCAGGATAACGGCACGTGGCCTCAGCGAGACAAAACCGCTCACTGTTCAACAAACGATAAAAAAGAGGCGATTACAGAATCCCGACTGTGCGCGGTTGTTCTGCACAGCGAGATTAGAACTAACTTTGAGAGCATCTCGTGAAATCGAAATTACTGACTGACGAAAATGGTCTGAAAACCTTTGCGCTCGTATTCGATAAGGATGACGAAGTCAAAGAGTCGCTGATGCGGTTCGCTGCTGAAAATCGTCTCCATGGCGCGGAGGTGACTGCTATCGGCGCTTTCAGTGAAGTCACCCTCGGTTACTTCGATCGAGAAAAGAAAAGCTATCGCGAGATTCCAATGAAAGAGCAGGTAGAAGTTCTTTCGTTTGCCGGGAACATCGTGGAAAAAGATGGCGAGCCGATGCTTCATGCGCACGTGGTGGTAGGCAAGATTGACGGCACCGCGCACGGCGGCCATTTTCTGCAGGGACGAGTCTGGCCCACATTGGAAATGATCGTCTCCGAAATGCCAATCCATCTCCGCCGCAAGCACGACGAGGAAACCGGTTTGCCGCTGATCGATTTGTCGTCGTGAGACGCAGCCCTACACTACGTTAAGATTTTGTCGGTCATCTTGATCTGCCTTGAGCCTGATTGCGGAACCACGCCACACCTGATATCGGTGCTCGATATATCATCGGTATGGAGCAATGAAGTCTTGCTTCGTTCTGGGTAGGGGTGAATCATGGCAATAATCTCTTGCTATGGCTTACAAAGACGGAAGCTCCGCCAGAACTGAACGCCACGGCTGATAGTCTGGCAAGCTTTCGACATCGGCTGAATTGGACAAGATTAGTCGGTCGATTGTCAACAACAAAATTTGAGGCCATTTCGTGCTGTCCAGTTCGAAAACATGGCATAACCAATCGAAGAAATGACCACGTCTCCCCAATTTTCAGATAAATCCGCAGGCTCCTTGCTCAAAAGCGCGGCACGGCGGCCATGACGACGGCGCATGCGACTATCCTAGTCTTGCAAAGCGCAATTTCAAAACTCAATCGCGATACTGACGCCACCCCATCCTTCTTTTTTGGCGAACTCATCGATCGCCGACAATGGAAAGCTAAAAGCAGCGAAAGGCTTAATCGTAAAATGGGCAGCCAGCGAGATGGGCACGTCGAGCCCGATTTGAAAGCTGTTCCAGCCTTGCGTGTCGGAGTTGTAATGAAAATCGTAGGAGATTGAAACATACGGCTCCAGGCTTACTCTGTCTTTTACGACCGAGACACTCGTCTTCGACCTTAGCTCAAGAAATCCGCCGCCGATTTTATCAAAGTCATAATTGTAGGTCAGCTTTGTCGTGAAGAGCTTACGAAAGTCGTAGGCAACTGTCGCGAAAAATTCCTGCGTATCCGCATAGCCCAATTTTAGGTGATCATCGTCGGGCGTGTAATAATTGACATATCCGGCGGAGAGCGTAAACGGGGCGATCTCGCGCTCATAAGTCAGCGTGAAATCCCATTCGTCATAGTGCTTGCTCAAACCAATGGCCTGCCAGATGTCGATGGAAAAATCGCCGGCAGCCAACTCCAACTCGGTCACGGCAATGCCGCTACCCGGCAAAGAATTGACTCCGCGAAAAATATATTTGCTGTCGTATTCGGTAGCGAAGGAAGCGGACCATGATGATTTGCCATCTTTTTCCTGTGCTTCAGGCTGCGTTCCAGCTGAGCAAATCGCGGAAGCAAGAGCAAGCAGAGCGATGTAGCCCGAAAATATCTGCATCTTGTGAACGCCCCAGGCCCAAAATCGAGCGCGATCTCGAAAGCCCACCCTTACAGTCAAGTCGATCAATCCATCCATCAGCAAGAAAATATGAACAGGCTCGCTTGAGAGATGATGCTCTTCGGCCAGACTGACCTCGGATGTTTCAACTTCTCGCTGCTGACCAAACTACGAAAGCGCGGCGCGGTCGCTTAACGACTGCGCATGGCGTGGTTGAAACGCCGGCGTTCATGCCGGTGGGAACGCAGGGAACCGTGAAAGCGGTGACTCCGCGCGAATTGCGCGAACTTCATGCTCAAATCGTCCTCGGGAATACTTATCACTTATTTGTGCGACCGGGCATTGACGTGATCAAACATTTTGGCGGCCTGCATAAATTCATGAATTGGGAGGCGCCGATCCTCTCCGATAGCGGTGGCTACCAGATTTTCTCGCTCGCGAAGTTGCGCAAAATCACCGAGGACGGCGTCGAATTTCAAAACCACATCGACGGGACGCGAGCGTTCATTTCGCCGGAGATCGCCATGGAAATTCAGGCGACCCTCGGAAGCGACATCGCGATGGCGCTCGATGAATGCGTTCCGTATCCGTGCGAATACGATTACGCAGCGCAAAGCGCGGAGATGACCACGCGCTGGGCGAAGAGGTGCAGGCAATGGAACCAAGAAAACGTCGAACGCCGAACATCGAACCTCCAACGCTCAACGGAAGAGGCTGTAGCGTCCGTTATCTCAGCGGACTCGCCGCGAGATGCGCTGAGGACAGCACACACTACAGCATGCCAGCTGCTGTTCGGTATCGTTCAAGGGGCGACATTTGAGGATCTGCGGCGCGAATCGGCGCAGGCCATTGCGAATCTCGATTTCGACGGCTACGCAATTGGCGGGGTAAGCGTGGGCGAGCCGGAAGAGGAAATGATGCGAGCGGTTGAATCGGCTGAACCGTTTTTGCCTCCGGACAAACCGCGTTACGCGATGGGACTGGGCACACCGCCGCAATTGCTGGAGATGATCGCGCGGGGGATGGATATGTTTGATTGCGTGCTGCCGACGCGCCTAGCCCGAAATGGAACGACATTCACCGCTGCAGGCACGCTCAACTTAAAGAATGCAGCGTTCGCCTTCGACAAGAATCCGATAGAAGAAAACTGCGCCTGCTCTGCCTGCCGCGAATTTTCGCGCGGCTACATTCGTCACCTCATTAAGGCGGAGGAAATTTTGGGTCTTCGTCTGATCACGCTGCATAATTTGCATTTCTATTTGAATCTCACGAACAGGGCACGCGCTGAAATAGAAAGGGGAACATTCGATCAGTTTCGTAAGGCGTTCGTCGCAGATTACAAAACGCGAGATACGATGACGGCAGACTGATCTTTCATTCTTCGCCAGCTGCGCGTAATGCGACGCGAAGATCGCTGACAAAATGTTTGTATTCGCGCTGCCGCGATGCCTCGTCGGGCTGCCGAAGCAGAGACGATGGATGCACCGTCGCGAGGACCCTCGGCGCCAGCTTAGACGACAACACCTTGCCGCGCTCGCGCGTGACGCGAAATGATGGGCCGAAAATCGTCTGGGCTGCCGTCGCACCCAGGGCCACGACCAGCTTCGGCTTAACAATTCGCATCTCCGCTTCCAACCACGGGCGGCACGCCGCGATTTCGCGCGAGTTTGGTTTCTGATGAATCCGGCGTCTCCCGCGCGGCTCCCACTTAAAATGTTTCACCGCGTTTGTGACATAAACCTGGGTCCGATCTATCCCAGCTTCTTCAAGCGCCTGATCCATGATTTTCCCGGCGGGTCCAACGAACGGTTTCCCGGCGACATCTTCATAATCTCCCGGCTGTTCGCCGACCAACATCATCGTTGCACCCTGCGGGCCTTCGCCAAACACCGTTTGCGTGGCGCGTTTGTGGAGGTGACATGCCTCGCAGTCTTTCGCGGCCTCGCGCACCGCCGACAAGCTCGTCGTATCCGGTGGTCGCGCCGGCCGCGCATATTCTTCGGTTTCTTCCGGCATCTCTTTATGAATCGTAATCCGAGCCCGTATCGCATGTTGCAGTCACCCTCGCTCTGCAGGACGATATCAAACCGATGTTGTAGGGCGTCTGTGTCAGACGCCACCCGACGCGCTTCACAGAAACGCCCTACAAGAATTACATGTTGATCCGTGCGGAACTGCAAACACCTCGTCTAATTCTGCGCCCGTTCCGCAAAGACGATCTCGATGCGTTAGCGGCGTTGATGGCGAACACGGATTTTATGCGATTTTCACTCGGTCCGTACTCGCGTGAACAAGCACAGACCGTGCTGCAGAAATTCCTTTCTTGGGGTGAAGCTGGTTTGCCTTCGCCATTCGCAGTAATTTTTCGCGGAAACAACGCTCTGATCGGATATTGCGGTTTCCTTCATCAGCACGTCGATGGAATGGACGAAATCGAAATCGGCTACCGGCTGCATCCTGATTATTGGAACCGGGGGCTTGCCACCGAAGCCGCGCGAGCCGTGCGCGACCATGCGTTCCATAATCTAAAATTGCCGCGCGTGATTTCGCTGATTCACCCCAGCAACATCGCCTCACGGCGCGTCGCTGAGAAAATCGGGATGAAGCTTGAAAAGGAAACGGTGTTTCGCGGGATCCAGCATCTGGTTTTCGCTATTGCTCGGGAGCCTCGAGTGCCCTCGCCGCCGGAGGCGAGTGGCGCTGGATGAACTCGCGCGCGAGCGCGCGATATGCCTGGGCGGCAGCACCGCTTGGCGCGTATTCCAGAATCGATTTCCCAAAGCTCGGTGCCTCGCTCAAGCGCACGCTTCGTGGAATCACCGTCTCATAAACGCGCTCGCCGAAATGCTGGCGCACCTCTGCAACAACTTGCTCGCTCAGGTTCGTCCGACCATCGAACATGGTCATGACAATACCGGCGAGTTCGAGGCGCTTGTTCGCGCCGGAATCGCGCACCTGTTCTACTAACCGCACAATTTTCACTAATCCTTCCAGCGCGAAATATTCGCATTGGATCGGAGTCAAAAGCTCGTCCGCGGCGGCAAGCGCGTTGCTCATCAGGATCCCGAGCGACGGCGGACAATCCAGAAAAACGAAATCAAACGTCTCATCTTCCTGCAATGGCTTGAGCGTTTCCGCCAGGCGCGTGAGATGATTCGGCATGCGGGCGATTTCAACTTCAGCGCCTGCGAGATCGAGATCTGCGGGCACGATAAAAAGACCCTCGCGCTGCGTCGGAAAAATTTTCTCTGTCACCAAGGCGCCGCCGAGCAGCGGCTCGTAAAGACTGATGTCTTCGACTCCTTGCAAGCCAAACGAGCTGGTGGCGTTTGCTTGTGGATCAAGATCGATAATCAAAACGCGCCGGCCCAGTTCCGCGAGCGCAGCGCCGAGATTCACGGCCGTGGTCGTTTTGCCGACGCCGCCTTTTTGATTTGCGATCGCGACGATTCTCATTCAGGAACGAAATTCTCTTGTCTGTGCAGGAGTCGCCAGATGATGTTGCCAGCCGCAGCAAACGGAAACTAAACTTTTCGAATTTCAGATTTGGAATTTCAGCAGTAGCGTTTACTCGTCTCAGCTTGTGAAAACTTCTCCAGTGACAATCGAACCGGGACCGCCTCCAGTAATCGAGGCGGAAGAGCCCGTCGTATTGCGGAGCCAAGACGCGCGTGGCGTAGTCACGCTGACGTTAAACCGGCCGCGCGCTTTCAATGCTTTATCCGAAGCAATGCTCGCGGCGTTGCAGCGCGGGTTCGACGCAATCGCGCGGGATGATTCCGTGCGTGTGGTTGTCATTGCTGCCGACGGCAAAGCTTTCTGCGCCGGTCACGATTTGAAGGAGATGCGGGCGACGCCCTCGCCCGATTACTACGAGCGGCTTTTTGCGCAATGCTCTAATATGATGCTCGCGATCCAGCGCCTACCGGTGCCGGTGATTGCCCGCGTGCAAGGGATTGCCACCGCGGCGGGTTGTCAATTGGTGGCGATGTGCGACCTCGCCGTGGCGTCGAGCACAGCCAAATTCGCCGTGAGCGGCGTGAACCTCGGTCTGTTTTGCTCCGCGCCGGGAGTCGCGCTTTCACGAAATGTTTTGCGAAAGCTTGCCTTCGAAATGCTCGTGACTGGAGAATTTATCGGCGCGCAAGAAGCAAAAGCGCGCGGTCTGATTAACCGGGTTGCCGAACCCGACCAACTCGATGCCGAGCTGGAGAAACTCGTCGCGAACATCATCGCCAAGCCACGCATGGCGGTTGCCATGGGAAAAGAATTTTTTTACAAACAAGCCGAACTCGGTATCGCTGCCGCGTACGAATCCGCGAGCCAAACGATGGCCTGCAACATGATGGACGAAGCAGCCCTAGAAGGCGTGCAAGCCTTCATCGAAAAGCGTCCGCCGCGCTGGCAAAAAAAATGAGGGGCCAAATGAACGGCCCGTTACATCGTTGCATCGCATTTCCGCTTTAACGGTTCAACGGATTAACGATTTAACTTTTGTGACTTTTACTCTCAAACAACTGGCCGCGACGTCCGGCGGCGAATTGATCGGCGATCCGTCGCTGCAAATCACCGGTGCGGCTTCACTGGCGGAAGCAACGCCGGGCGAAATCAGCTTCTTCGGGAATCGGAAATACATTGGACAACTCCGCAAAACGCGCGCGTCGGCAGTTTTTGTTCCGCCGGATTTTGCCGAATCGATTGCAACCGCGCAGATTCGCGTTGCCAATCCTATTAAGGTATTCGAGCAAATCGTGCTCAAATTCGCGCCCAAACCGATCACATTCGTGCCCGGTGTTCATGCCAGCGCGGTTGTCGATCCAAGCGTCGATCTCGGAGAGCGTGTCTCGATCCAGCCTTACGCGGTCATCGAGGCCGGGGCGAGAATCGGCGACGACACGATCATTGGTGCAGGAAGTTACATCGGGCATGAGACAGTGATCGGATCGGCGTGTCTCATTTATCCGCGAGTGACCATTCGGGAGCGAAGCCGGATCGGCTCGCGGGTAATCATTCATAGCGGCGTGGTAATAGGTGCAGACGGTTTCGGATTTGAAATGGTCGATGGCCGACACGAAAAAATTCCGCAGCTCGGGATTGTCCAAATCGATGACGATGTCGAAATCGGCGCGAACACGACGGTCGACCGCGCTCGTTTTGGCCGGACATGGATCCAACAAGGCGTGAAGATCGATAATCTCGTGCAGATCGCGCACAACGTGGTGATCGGAAAAAATTCGGTGATCGCCGCCCAGACCGGAATCTCCGGCAGTACGCGCGTAGGTGAGCGCGTCATGATGGGGGGACAGGTTGGCATTGTAGGCCATATCGAAATTGGTGATAACACCGCCATCGGTGCGCAAAGTGGCATCTCAAAGAACATCAGCGGGGGGACATGGTGGGCGTCGCCCGCGGTTCCGCTTGCAGAAGCAAAGCGACAAATTGCCTGGATCCACCGGCTCGGAAAACTCTTCGCGCGAGTGAAAGAGATCGAAAAGAAATTGGGACTCCATGTGCTTTAGCACGAGGCAACTGAGAGACTAGCCGCGCAAGGTGAAGATAGGCGAGACGCGCGATTTGCCGGGCTGAAAGCGCGATCACAATGGTAGCCCAGCGCAACGCCCTGGATTCCGATGACCCAAAGAACACTTGCCCTGAAGGGGCAAAACAAATAGGCGACGTGCCTTTTTTTTGTGATGCGCTAAGCTCGTCGCGCACTCGCAAGGAGTTCGCGCAATGCTTCTGGCGAAATCCGTTCTGCGCCGCACGCCTGCACGGTTTCAGCTTCCATGGAATCGCCAGTAGCCACCGTCAGCTCGAAGCATTGTGCGTATTTGCTGGCCAATCGCTCGATGATCGCATCGGCTGATTGTCCGCTGCGCGAATAAAAGATTTGCACCTCGCCCGGATCAGAAGTCGTCTCGATCTTTGTCCCTTTGCCATCGAAAACAACGACCACACGCACCCCGGTCCAATCCTGGTAATTGCGCAACTGCTTGATCAACGCGTCGCGCGCGAGGGCGGAACGGCGCGCGTGCAGTTTGCGCAGCTCCGGCCAGGCGAAAATAATGCTGTGACCATCAACGAGCAGATAACGAGCACGCTCCTGCATCAATCTGCGCTGCTGGATTCCCTCTGGGCTCGCTGCTTACCTGCTGCGCCCGGCCGCGTCGCGCTAGCCCGCAGCGCTGCTTTCTTGCGCTCCACATAAGCTCGCCGTCGCTTGCGCTTGGCGCGTACACGATGCTGTTGGCCCACGCACTGTCTATCGATTGAAACATCGAGAAACGCAATCCGGATTCAGACGCCAAGCCGAAATTGCGATTGCATTTATATGATTCGTTGTTAAAAGCACGCTTTATGACGCCCAGGGAGTCGGCGGTTTCCTTGGTCACGCCGAAAAGCGTGACCGGCCTTGCCATCCTGTTCCTGGTTCTGGCAGCTGTTTTCGGATTTTTGAACAGCCAAAAAGTGAAAGCACTCCGCGCGAACGCGGCAGCCGCGCAGGCCGCGCGGGATGTAGCTGCGCGCCGTGCGACGCAGGAGAAACTGAATGGTCCGACTGTCGCAATGGCCGGATCGGAACAACAGAGCAAAGTCGCCGAGGCAGAAAATCGAGCGGCCAAAGCGGAAGCAGAGCTAGCGCAGGTCCACAAAGAGAAGGCCGATCTGGAGGCCAAGTTGAACGCGAATCAGCAAGTGATCGCCTCCCTGCAAAAGCGCGTGGAAGAAGCGGGGAAGAACGCGAATGCCCCCGTCGCCGGCAGTTCTCCCGGCGACAGCGCGCAGGTCGCTGATTTGCAATCGCAAGTCGATGATCTCCGGCGTCAGCTCGATGGCGCGGAAAAAGAAAAAGCATTTCTCTCCGAAAAACTCCAGAGCGCGCAGGGACGCCCGGCCCAGGTTCAGCAGGAAGAAAAGAAACGCCGGGAACCGGCCCCGCGCAGAACGGGCGTGCGCGGCACCGTGCTTGCAGTCAATCAGGCGTACAATTTTGTCGTGCTCAATCTCGGCGCTCGTCAGGGAGTCGAGCCGAACTCGGAGATGCTGGTTTTGCGCGAAGGCACGCTGATTGGAAAAATTCGCATTTCCACAGTTGAACCGGCGACTGCCATCGGCGATATGATCACCAGCAGTTTGGCGCGCGGCGTCCAAGCGCAACCTGGAGATACAGTCATTTATGCTGGCACAAGTCCTTAAACGACGAAAAAAAATCCTCGCACCGCTCTTCTACGCATTGGTGATGATGCTCGCCTCGTGCGCGAGTCAACACGACGTTCGCCTGGTTGATGATCCGGACGATCGCCACGATTCATCCCTCCCCTGGAACCATCAGGAGAAATGGGAAATCGCGCCGGACGCCAACGCCCTCGGCCCTACGGGGTCAAGCGATGCTCGCCGATAGACGTTCGCGATGCGCCGTGGAACAAACAGGAAACCATGGCAAACAGGTCACGGATTTGATGGCGGCTAGGATTCAAAGCGGGATTAGGTCCAAAAATTGGGCATTTCTCTTGAAAGACCCATTTTTTGGTCCGAATTCTCGTTAGGCCTATGCCCCGTACTTATCGCGCGTTTCCGATCGTTTGCCTCGCTGTGTTGACCTGTATTGGAACTAGTCGCGTAGTAGAGGCTGGCCGGATGCCCACTCCGGACGAGGTGCGACAACGACTCCGCGAGCAACAGGTAACTTCCCAAGACATCGAAGAAAATATCGAAGCATCCCAGGAGTGGGTAGAGCGTTACAAACAGCTTGCGCAAACTAATCCTGCCTATCAAGAACGTGTGGCCGACGCAGAGGCCATCTTGCGTCTGTGGCAGGCAGCGAAGCCACACGCTGCCCCCTCGGCCGACAAGCCTCAACCGGATAACAAACCGAGTCAAGTCGAGGCGAAAAATGACGGAGAAAGGCTCTTAGGTAGGGCAAAAAATGATACGGGTAGCTACGACACGAATCCTGGCCTCAAAGTGAGCGACGCTGCGGGCGAAAAATTTAATTGCACGACATACATGGAGACGGCGCTAAGAAAATCCAGCTTTAAAATCACTGAGTCTTTATCGAAGCAGATTAACATCAACGTTCCGAAAGGTACCGATCTGGTACAGCTACTAAACAGCAACGAT
>QHQA01000090.1 GCA_003219695.1 Verrucomicrobiota bacterium | reverse complement strand
TTTAAAAGGTGTCGAGGCGAAGGGCTCAGGTTGGTACAGCTTTAATAAAAATGGAGTCCACTTCATCGGACTGGTTAACGTCTTGGACCTTCAAGCCGGCGGTCTGGGGCAACTCGGCGATGAACAGTTGGAGTGGCTCGAGGCCGATGTGAAGGGCCTCGGAACGAGCACGCCGATTGTTGTCTTTGCGCATATCCCGCTCTGGACGGTCTATCCGCAATGGGGCTGGGGAACCAGCGATAGCGAACGTGCACTTGGATACTTGAAACGCTTTGGCTCAGTGACAGTCCTAAACGGCCACATCCACCAGGTGCTCCAGAAAATCGAAGGCAACATCACGTTTCACACAGCAATGTCTACTGCCTTCCCGCAGCCCGCGCCTGGAACCGCGCCGTCGCCGGGCCCTTTAAAGGTGCCGGTTGAAAAGCTGCGAAGCATGCTCGGCCTAACAAGCGTTCAGTATAAACAGGGCAAAGCTGCCCTCGCCGTTGTCGATTCAAACCTCAGCTAAACCAACACAAAACATGAACATGCGGACGTACAGTAACAAGCTAACAGTCCTGTTAGCTACTCTCATCATACTTAATCTCTGGGTCGCCGTATTTGGCGATGGGATGAAGAACACGGACGAAATAACCGCGAGACAAAATAGGATAGAGATCAAGGATTTCGCCTTCAATCCCCAGACTTTAACGGTGAAGTCTGGAGAAAAGGTGACTTGGATTAACCGCGATGAAGAACCGCACACAGTCGTAAGCGTCGACAAGCAGTTTAACAAATCGACGGCACTCGACACGGATCAAACCTTCACAATCACAGCGGGCGCTCCTGGCACCTATAGCTATTTTTGCTCAGTTCACCCGAAGATGACCGGGACAATTGTGGTCGAGAAATAGCAACGCGCGATCGACACCCATTTTCAGCACCCTCCTTCGAGTTATGAAACTATTTCTCGCCCATTTCCATTCATTGAATCCATTCGATTTGAAGGCAGCGCTTCTCGCCGGACACGCGCAGCATCCAGTGATTATTCATTTTCCAATTGCGCTGTTTATCGCCAGCGCCGTCTTCGAGGTATTGGCGATTTGGCGCAAACAACCGGTTCTAACATCGGTTGCCTATTGCAATCTCATCGGCGCTGCGATGACTCTTCCACTGGCAATCGCGACCGGCCTCGGCGCCTGGCGATGGCAACTCGAAGGCGCGATGCTAAAGGGCAACCTACTGCTGCATCTAATCTGCGCGCTGACTTCGGCGTCACTGATCTTCGTTCTCTGCTGGATGCGCTGGCGTCTCCGTGCGAAGAGCACATCGCCTCGTATTGCTTACTTCGCGATAATGGGGCTGGCGCTGATGATGATCACGCTGACCGGCCATCTCGGTGGAATTCTCAGCGGCGTTGAGGCACCATGAATATTAGCTACGAGCTTGCTGTTGTTGATCAGGTGGGAGTAGTATCGACGACCTGCCTTTTGGCAAACGCCCTTACGGTTGCGCCGATAATAATGGACAATTTGACGGAACAATCAGGCGAATCGCGCTCGGTACCGCTTCATATCGGACGCTCGAAAACTGCACCGGCTCGCCATCCAGGTTGACCGGAATTACTTCTTCGGTGTGGACCTCCGCCCAAGGGGTTTGCCAATAGGAGATATACTCGCCATCCGGTGAAAGCTCTTGTAACTCGCGCGCGGCGGTGAGCAATGCCAGCGTTGGGATATCACGAACGGCGAGGACGTCGAGCAACCCGTCGTTGACGCTTGCACGAGGCGTAACTTGGACGCCGCCGCCCGCCTGACGCCCATTGCCGACAATCGCCACCGGGCCGCTGCCAGCGATTTCGCGATCTGGCAACGTGAGCCTCCCCCGATAATGATGAACGTTCATTGCCAGAATCGCACCCATCACAGCGTAAGCGGCAGGGCCAAGCAGGTGTTTAAGTTCCGGCGGAGTGGTCGCTGTGATCTCGGCGCCGAAGCCAATGCTCGCTGCGTTCAGGAACCAGTGTTCATTAGCTTTGCCGACATCGACTGCTACCTCTTTACCTTCCAGACACAGCGACAGCGCCTGCTCCGGATCGCTTGGAATCCCACACGACGTAGCAAAGTCATTCGCGGTCCCTAGCGGCACCACTCCCAAGGCGGGCCGCGCAGCCTCGGGAATATCCATTAAACCGTGAACCGCTTCGTTCAAGGTACCATCGCCCCCGGCCGAAATCAGCAAATCCACTTCGCCTCTTTCCGACGCAAACCGCCGCGCGTCTCCCTTTTCCGAAGTCACTCTTACTTCGATGGTATTCCCCATCGCTCGTTGCCGGGCGACCGCTGTCTGCAGAACGTCGTTGCCGGCCGCTTTGCCATTGAGAATCAACTGAACTTTTCTACTCATCGGCCTCGCCCATCGTTGGCGCGTTTAATTTGCCGTTCAGTAATTTCGGCCGGATCGCAATTTTTCCTTCAAGCTCACCCACCGATGTTAGCTCCGTCTTCTTTCCCGACCGTGACATATGGCATGATGAACTCCCTTCGGTTTAAGTTGCAATGGAGAGGTGCCGTCCGCGGCAAGATCAGCCCTGGCCAACCATCGTCATTGACGGTCACTTGGTCACGTGACGTTTTCACAAATTTACAAGCTCGATGGAATTAACTCGACAATGAGCAGACAAAGGTCGAATCGTAAGCACCGTATCGTCATAGACCACCCCGCCGAACTGCATCTTTCTGCTGCAGTTGACTGCTTGTTTTCGATCTTGACATACCACAAAGGCAATCATCGTCCTGCCAAGGGATCTTTGCGCATCGGTGCGTCAATGAGAAGCCACGCAACGATCGCACTTACCACCGCCAGCGCTGCACCAATCGCCATGATGAGTCTGAAACCATTCACAAAGGATTCAACGATCGCGTGCCCAATCATTTGTTGGGTCGCCTGATTTAATTCTTCAGGGATAGGCGCGGCTGCGAGTCTGTTACGTTGCGCCTGCAATGATTGCCACGCCGCAGGCGGCACATTCCCGTCGGCCAATCGCCGATCCAGCGCATGATTAAAGGAGTGAAGCATGAGGATTCCGAGGGCTGCGATCGCGAGTAGTCCAGCTCCTCTTGCAACGGCGTTGTTGACGCCCGATGCGATGCCGACGCGATTCTGCGTGACCGAATTCATCACAGTGGTCGTTAGCGGCGCGACGCTTACGGCCATGCCGGTTCCCAGCACAACAACGGGTAGGAAAAAGTTCCGCCAGTAACCGGCATTCACGCCGGGCAGCATGAAAAGCGCATAGCCAAAAGCCGCAATTAACGGGCCGACAACCAATGGAATTTTCGGTCCATAACTTTCGACCAGTCCGCCTGCCCAGCGCGAAAGCAAAAAGATGATCAAGATAAACGGAAGGAAAGCTGCGCCGGCTGCGGTGGCGGAGTAATGCTGGACCTGAATCAGATTGAGCGGCAGGAAAAACAGCGTGCCGCCGAGTGCGCCGTAAAGCAAAAATGTCAGCAGGTTCGCGCCGGTAAACGTCCGCGATCGGAACAGAGCGAGTGGCAGCATGGGATTAGAAACTCGCGCCTCGATTATCAGAAAGATAACGAGTAACGCCGCGGCGGTGACGAGCGCTGCGAGCACTGATAGATCACCGAAACCGAGTTGCGAGGATTCGATTAATCCGTAAACCAAGGCGCCCAGACCGAGCGCTCCGAAGATCGCGCCCCACCAATCAAGCTTCTTGCTCTCCTTGTCGGAACTTTCCGGAACACGCCACAGTGAGATTACGATTATTAAAAGCGCGATTGGAACGTTGATGAAGAATACAGCGCGCCACGAAACGTGCTCGATGAGCCAACCGCCGATCACTGGCCCGATAGCAGTCGTGATTGCACTGAAACCGGACCAGGTTCCAATCGCGCGGCCACGTTCGTTCTCTGGAAATGAACTGCTAATGATTGCCAGGCTGCCAGGAACCAGCAGCGCCGCGCCCAATCCCTGTGCTGCGCGTGCGACAATCAATTGATCTATGTTGGGAGCAAGTCCGCACCGGGCCGACGCCACAGCGAAAAGAGCCACGCCAATTAAGAAGACACGGCGCCGTCCGTAGTGATCTCCGAGGGATCCGCCGACAAGGAGGAGCGCCGCGAGCAGAAGCGAGTAAGCCTCGATGACCCACTGCACGTCCACAATCGTGGCGTTCAGGTTCGCTTGCAGGGCCGACAACGCCACGTTTACGACCGTGCCGTCAATGAACGCCATGCTGGAAGCGAGCGTTGTGGCCGTGAGCACCCAGCGCCCCGAAGATTTTGAGCAAGGCGCAGCAGCCGGGCGCGATTGGATTATGCCTTCGTCACAAGGCTCTCGAATGAACGCCGCCATTTTTGCGATTAATAATCGTCAAACCACCGTGCGCCGCACGGCTTTTCGGGTCACCGAGAGGAAATGCGGCAATTGGTAGGGCGCAACCAGAGCTCGCTCGCCGTGGCGAGTGCGCACCGCCCCCCACAATCACGATGTGGGTATTAGTATTCGCTAAACGCGTCGTCGGGATAACAATAGAGCCAGCGCTCTCCCGGTTGCGCGGACGCGATGACTGGATGGCTCGTGGCGTGCGCGTGTTTGGTGGCGTGCCGATTCGGCGAGCTGTCACAGCAAAGCGTGGTTCCACAAGTCTGGCAGGTGCGCAGATGGACCCAGGAGCTGCCGATCTTCACGCATTCTTCGCATTCGCGCCGCCACGGTTGCTTCACTGACGCGATTGCGTCGAGATGAGAACAGCCTCGGGAAGACATGGGGACGAGCCTATTTCGCCACACGAAGATGCGCAACGCTCTTGTGGTTGAGGCAATTTCATCGATTCGAATGAATGACGCCGGAGGTTAGTTCGCGCGACGCGTCGCTTCGAACAGGAACCAGGTGCGGCGCTCGGTTTCATCGATCCAGACTTCGATCAGGCTCGCTGTGGCAACGTC
>QHQA01000089.1 GCA_003219695.1 Verrucomicrobiota bacterium | reverse complement strand
TTGGTCGATATGACTGGCGATGGTTCGCCCGATATTGTCCTCGATGATACCGCCAGCTTCGAGGGCGGGAGTAACGGCCTGGGCTGGGCTAACGACGGCAATGGTTTTTTCACCTTTACAGGCGGCTGGTTAAAAGTGATTTGGACCACTCCGCTTGTTGGTGGCACGTTCTCCCCGCCAGCACCGGGTACATACAGCTATGATGTGAACTGGAACGAGCCTGTCGATCCGGCATCAGTTCAACCTACCGATCTTACGCTGAGCGGCATTCCGGGCGCCACTGTGACTGGGGTTGCCGTGATCCATGACAACTTGACCACCGAATTCACGCTGGATATTCCCACCGGCGGAAGTTTGACGGCGAGCATTGCCGCTGGGGGGATCACTGATCAGTATGGCCAGCCTAACGTGGCATTCTCAGGAAGTTACCCAGTCTCGCCTTGGGCACCTACACCAAGCCCGCCGCCGCGGCCCCACCCGACGCCGCCGCCGCGGCCATAGGGAACTGGCCGGGCCGGAGTTGGCTATTCCTAGAAGCCATCTCGAAAATGGTAGGGACGGATCGCTGAGCCGTCCGCCCCTTCGGCGCGCCCTCGCCACGGCGAGCGAGCTGTGATCGCGCCCTACCAAACGTCGCATTTCCTATTTATGAGATGACTTCTAGAGCAATTCCGCTTCAAGCTACCCAGGCAGGCTGGCGGCGCGAATTAGGCTGTCCAGAAGGCAGACGCTTCGGTAAATAAAGGGAGCGTGGAGTTACTGGGCACGCTGAAAAGACATTTCCGCTCCGATGCGGCGATTGAGAACACGCCGAGCGCAGGATTGAGAAAAAAAAATTTCATCGGCGGAAGTTATGGGCTATGAGCCCGAGGTGCGCAAACACGCGCTTGGGAGTGACGGCTTTCGAGCCGTTACGTTTTTCTCGACGGCTGCCCAAGCCGTCGTTCCTTGCAGCGAGCGCTTACCGGTCGCAACGCCACTGTGGATTCGCCTGGTAAAAACCATTGCTCCTGACTTGCGATTGCGACCGCGTCCGTGCCGCCGTAGCGCAGCGAGTCGCTCGTCCAGAGCGTTTCCCATCTGTAGCCCAATGGTGGCGCGAGCAGAGGCTCCGAGGCAGGATGCAAGACCTGGTTCTCTCCGAAATTCACAAGTAGCAGGCGATCGTTGTTATCCTTCGAAAAATATCTCAGAACAAAACTAGCCTGTTCCAAGACAGCACCATCGACTCCGCTGGGGATTTGCTGGCGAAAGCGCGAATCTTCCCGTCGCAATTTCAAAAGGTCGATGTGCAGAGCGTAAAGCTGGCGTTTCTTCTCGCGCTCGGAAAAATCCAGTTTGCACTGGGCGAATACCCTTGGATCATCCGGCGCTGGCAAATTCTTCAGCGCCTCCTCTTCGGTCACCGATAAAAACGGCGCGAGCAATTTGGCGCGACCTTTGCGGACAGCCTCGCGCACAGGCGGATCGCCGATCTCGGCGAAGAAGAGGAACGGGCTGGCCGCGCCGAATTCTTCTCCCTGAAAGAGCAACGGCGTCCAGGGCCCGAGCAAAAGAAGAGCGGTCATGGCGCGGTAACGGCCCGGTGAAGTTTGAAGACGCAACCGCTCGCCCGGCCCGGTGTTAGCGATTTGATCGTGGTTCTCGATGAAACAAACGAACGCCTCGGGAGCAATACCAAGCGCAGGAGTTCCGCGGAGCGCTTTTCGCCACGAGGTTGCCTGGCCCTGATAAAGGAAGCCGTATTTCACGGCGGAAATAAATTCCTGCGGGGCGCCAATGTAATCGGCGTAATACGCTTGGTTGCGGCCGGTCAATGCCACCGCGGCGCTGTGATGAAAATCGTCGTTCCACATCCCATCAAGGTCGTCCCCGCCTTCGCTGCGCGAGCGCGCCATGTTCGCTTCCTGGAGATCGTTCTCGGCGATGAGAACGATTGACCGCGCGCCAGCCGCTTTGCGCGCCGCCCTGCCCACTGCGCCGATGATGTATTCGTCGGATTGATCGCGGATGGCGTGCGTCGCGTCGAAACGAAATCCGTCGAAGTGAAATTCCTCAATCCAGTACTGCCCATTGGTGACAAAGAATTCGCGAACCGGTCCGGAATTCGGACCATCGAAGTTAATCACGTCCCCCCAATCGTGTCCTTTCCCGCGCACCAGATAGTCGTCGGAAAAAATACCCAGATAATTTCCGTCGGGACCGAAATGATTGTAGACGACGTCGAGAATTACACCGAGGCCTAACGAGTGGGCGTGGTCGACGAACGCGCGCAAATCGTCCGGCGTTCCATACAAATGTGAAGGCGCAAAGAGATCAACGCCGTCGTAACCCCAGCCAAATTTCCCCGGGAACTCCGCAATCGGCATCATCTCGATTACGGTGATTCCGATGCGCGCGAGTTCGGCCAACTGTTCCGCCGCGGCGCGCCACGTTCCCTGTTTCGTGAAGGTTCCGATATGCATTTCGTAAATGATTTGGCCTTTCATTTTCACTCCGGTCCATTCTGCGTCGTTCCAGGGGAACTTCGTTGGATCAACTATGCAGGAGGAGCCGTGTGGTCCTTGCGGCTGAAAGCGCGAGGCCGGATCGGGATAAGAATTTTTTCCGCCATTTATCCGAAACCGGTAACGCGCACCGGCGGGGGCGCTCGCAGTACCGGAGAAATAGCCGTCGGGCTCGGGCGTTAGCGGACTGCATGCTGAGGTCGGAAGCGCGCCGTCTTCGAGGACAACACCAACTTCTCGCGCTTTTGGCGCCCAAACACGAAAATGCGTTTCCTTTTCGCCAATTACTTCTGCGCCGATGGGGTAGCGGCGCTTTACCTGACGAAGTTTTCGCCCTCTCTTCGACATCAGTGGTCAAGATGCGGGCGTGGCGCAACGAAGCAACCAAGGAACAACGGCTTCCGTATCTGCTTAGCGCCACAGGCGCTCTTTTTACTTCCAGCCTAGAGGGCAGCGCCCCAGGCATTGAATTTCCCGTAAACGAGCACTGAAAGCGCGAGTCATCCAGCTTTTGCATTTGACCAAGTTGAATCGCGCTTTCAGCGCTTGCGGTTGCTCTCCAACGAATCCTGGGGCACTGCCCCAGGCTCAAATTGAATGCTGCGCCTTTGGCGCTAAACACAGTCTTGAAGGGTTTCGCGGCTCTCAAGCCTCGTTCGTTAGTTCCTTGTATCCGCAATACAGGTTTTCGGGGTTGATCACGGTGCGAGAGTCGCTTCAGAATGCCCGCGCATGAATGGAACCGAGCCAAACATCGAAATCTTCAAACCGTTTGGGGAAGCGTTCAGATTGATGAAGAAGATTCTATTTCAGCCGTTCGATTTGAAGAAATGGCTCGTGATCGGCTTTGCCGCGTGGCTGGCGAACCTGGGTAGTGGCGGCGGGTTCAACTATCGATACAACCGTCGCGAAGATATGCAGAAGCTAAACGAAGCAATCAGCCAAATTCCTCATCCCATTCTCGTCATCGCCGTTTGTCTTCTGATTACGCTCGTTCTCGTTCTCATTGTCCTGTTTGCGTGGCTGCGAGCACGCGGTCGGTTCCTGTTTATTGACTGCATCGTCAAGAACCGTGGCGCCATTGCAGAACCATGGCGTGATTTCCGAAAAGAGGGGAACAGCTATTTCCTCGTCTCGTTAGTGGTTGCTTTGGTCTTTGTCATTTTCGCAGCATTGCTGTCGCTGCCGCTTATCATCTTGGCGATCAAAGGCCGCTACTATTTGTATCTGCATCGTGATCGCCTGGGTGTTTACGTGTTATTGGCAATCGCCGTGTGGGTATTCGTGATCCTGCTTGTGATCGTCGCCTGGGCGCTGATCGCTAGCTTCATGGTGCCAGTGATGTACCGCCGTCGTTGTCGAGCTTATGAAGCTTTTCGCGCAGCGGTAGCATTGATCGCGGCGCATCCGGGCGAGATTGTTCTCTATTGTTTGTTTCTGATCGTCCTCGCGATCGCCACTGGATTGATCAGTTGCTTCGCGGTCTGTGCTACCTGCTGCATCGCCGCGATTCCTTATATCGGAACAGTGATTTTGCTCCCGGTCTTTGTCCTGCTTCGTTCGTTCTCACTCTTGTTTCTGCGCCAGTTCGGCCCCGAATACGATGTGTGGGCGAATTTCATGCCGGCGGAATTTTTGCCTGTTCTACTTCCACTGCCTGCGGCGCCACCTGCCTAGTTTGGAACAGCAAAAAGTCTCGACGAGCTGCCAGCGGTCGAATAAAGAAACAGTCATGAAAAAACAATTCATTCTCTGTTGTATTGCCTTCGTTACGATAGCTCCCGTTTGCTTCGGTCAGGCGAGTCCAGCGAAATCCGGCAAATCAGCTGCAAATGGGACAACCATCACCGATCTGGAAAAATCTGCATGGGAAGCGTATAAAAATAAACAGGCTGACGCGTTCAAGGCGCTTATGTCCAAAGACTACGTTGGTGTCTATGCGGATGGGGTGAAAAGTTTGGACGCTGAACTTGCGGACATGGCAAAGACCGATCTGCGCGATTACTCACTCGCAGACGTCAAAGTGGTCTTCCCGCATCCAAAGGTCGCTGTGATGACCTACAAAGCGACAATACAGGCGACTTCGGACGGCAAAGACATGTCCGGCACTTACAATAGCGGAAGCGTTTGGATGCGCGAGGGCGGAAAATGGCTGGGCGTGTTTCACACTGAGACCAAGGCCGAGTAGCCGTCTTCGATCCTCACGGCACCCATGGCGTGCCAAAGAGGACAGAAGTCGGAAGTCGGAGATCAGCTAGCAGCCACCGCGCTTTAGACTCATTGATTATGAAAATCGCAAGACAAGTGACATTCGTCTGTGGGATAACTGTAGCAGCTATTCTACCGTCCATTTCGGGTGCGCAGTCTGCCAAACCGACCATGAAAGCGATTGTTGTTCACGAGTATGGCGGCCCAGAGGTTTTGAAGTATGAAGATGCGCCACGTCCTGAGCCGAAGGAAGATCAGATCCTTGTGCGCGTGATCGCCGCAGGCGTAAATCCTGTCGATGACGCGAGTCGCTCTCCAAGGGCCGCGAAGTTTTTTGGAATAACGCTGCCGTTCATTCCGGGTTACGACATCGCGGGAGTCGTTGAGAAGACGGGAGCGAAGATCACAAAGTTCAAGGCCGGCGACCCGGTGTACGCGTATCTCGATCTGAAAGACGGTGGCGGATATGCAGAGTACGCCGTCGCGACAGAAGTCGAAGCGGCGGCAAAGCCGAAATCCATCAGCTTTACCGAAGCGGCAGGCGTGCCGGTTGTTGCATTGACTGCGTGGCAGGCGTTGATCGACAAGGCAAAACTGAGTGCGGGGCAGACGGTGCTTATCCACGGCGGATCGGGAGGCGTAGGAAGTTTCGCGATCCAAATCGCCAAGGCACGCGGCGCGAAAGTGATCGCGACGGCATCGACCGCTAATCAGAATTTGCTCAAGCAACTTGGCGCGGATGTCGCAGTCGATTACACAAAGCAAAAATTCGAGGATGTCGCGAAAGATGTTGATGTCGTGCTCGATTCGGTTGGCAAAGATACGTTGGCGCGTTCCTACGGCGTAGTGAAGAAAGGCGGAGTCATCGTTACGCTCGTCGCACGAATCGATCAGGCGGAATTGGATAAACACGGGATCCGAGGCACGTCGCTGGCCGTCGAACCGGATTCTAATGAGCTGACCGAAATCGGGAAATTGATCGAGGAGAAAAAAATCAAAGTAATCGTCTCTAAAACATTCCCGCTCGCGGACGCGGTGAAAGCGCAGGAACAAATCGCCACTGGTCACACACGCGGAAAAATCGTTCTCAAAGTCGCTGAGGAACCGAAATAGGCGAATCCGGACGGCCATCGTCTTCAGGAGAAGCCGATCCACCTTGCTTAGGTGCAGTTTATTTAACTCGCTGTAGAAATCTGCGATCTGCTCGTGGTATAAAGAATGGAATGAACTGGGACGCGATTAGCGCAATCTCGCAATTGGTCGGCTCAGTAGCTGTCGTCTTGTCTGTGCTCTATCTGGCGATGCAAGTGCATCAGAGCACGCGCGTGGCCAGGCTTGCCACGCAAGACGCGGCCGCCACCGCATTGCGCGATGTCACGAAACCTTTGATGGAGAATGCAGAGCTGGAACGCATCTGGCGGGTCGGCCTTGAAGATCTCAGCGCGCTTTCCGTCGAAGAGCGAGCGCGATTTTTTCACGCGATCTACCAGTTCCTGAAAGCGTTTGAGACGATCCATTTCCATTACGTTTACGGCCTAATGGACAAACAGCTTTTCGAAGGCTGGCACGGACTCCTCCGGCATTACATCGTCGCGCCTGGCGTCGCTCAGTATTGGAAATTGCGGCCTGACGTTTTCTCCGAGCGCTTTCGCAATTTTGTCAACTCGCTCGAGCCACCCGCGGACCAACGCACAGTGGGAACTCTTTTTGGTGAGGAACGTAAGTGAAACATGCTCGCGGTCCCCTTTTAGAAGGAGCAAACGGTCGTCTCCCGCGTCGGCGGCTGCCGTCTTAAAAAAGGGGAGCGCGAGCATTCTGCTCGCTCAAGCCGGCATGTTGCCGGCTTGTTCCAAGCACGCGGCGGACCCCAATACATACTCGGCCTGCGCGAATGCTTCTAAGACTTACACGGGCCTGGCACGGGGATAACTAATTTGCCGTCCTTCTCGGCGATGAAATTTTCGCTCGTGCTCGACGAGCTGCCGTTGGCGTCTTTTTTCTCGATTTTGATGACAAGCTTTTTGGTTGGGTTGAGTGTCAGGCAAACTTTGCCGCCAGTGGGTGAATCCATGGGCGTAGCCGCTTTCTTCACGTCCTCCGGCGTAAGATTGACCAGCTGGATATTGGAAATTTTCTCTCCGGCTTCGGCTGACTGCATCATTTTGTAAAAACCGAGGATCGACGGATCGGCACCCTGCGTGTAGAGGAACGATTCGAGCGTAGCTGTGTCCTTGCCTTCGAATGCTGTTTTGTATTTGTCGGTAAACGCCTTCTCCTGCTCGGGCGTGCCGGCGGTACTTGGCAGCGTCATGGTGATCAACAGGGCGCAGAACAGAATGGATATTTTCATGGATCTTTCATGGCTGCCACCGTAGTTGGCTCCTTCTCAAAGTGGCAAGCCAATTCACAAGAGAAAATCTTTGCCGAGCCGCGTTCCGCGGGCTATTCCACTTTCTCTACTCGGAATTTGCCCAATGAATATCCACGAATATCAAGCCAAAGAGTTGCTGCAAAAATTCGATGTGGCCACGACGCGCGGCAGAGTCGCGACCACGCTCGATGAAGCAGAGCAAATCGCGCGTGAGCTGGGCGATATTGATATTGTTGTTAAGGCACAAATCCACGCAGGTGGACGGGGTAAGGGCAGTTTTAAGAATGGGTTCAAGGGCGGTGTGCATGTTCGAAAGACGCCGAAGAACGTTCGTGAAGTTGCTTCGAAAATGCTCGGGCAAATTCTAGTGACACACCAGACCGGACCGGTTGGTCGTCTGGTGAACAAAGTGCTCGTGGCCGAATCGGCCGATATCGCGCGCGAAATTTATTTTGCCGTCCTGCTGGATCGCGCGACGGCTGCGCCTTTGATTGTAGCCAGCACCGAAGGCGGTGTGGAAATTGAAACGGTCGCGGCAAAATCGCCCGAAAAGATCATCCGCGAGGCGATCGATCCGTTAGCAGGTCTGCAACCATTCCAGACCCGCAAGCTCGCGAAGCAACTAGGCTTCGAATCATCGCAGCTAAAATCGGCTTCGAAATTATTCCAGGGACTCTACCGCACATTTGTGGCGTTCGATTGTTCGATGGTCGAAGTAAATCCGCTAGTGGTCACGACGAACGGCGAGGTGCTCGCGCTCGACGCCAAGTTTAACTTCGATGATAACGCGCTTTACCGGCATCCGGAGATCGCAACGATGCGCGACATCGCGGAGGAAGATCCACGCGAAGTCGAAGCGTCAAAACACGGTCTCAATTACATCGGCCTCGACGGCAACATTGCATGCATGGTGAACGGCGCGGGGCTGGCCATGGCCACGATGGATATCATCAAGTTTTATGGTGGCGAACCTGCCAACTTCCTCGACGTAGGCGGCGGCGCGACAGAAGAGCAGGTGACCGAAGCCTTTAAGATCCTGATCGCCGATAAGAAAGTAAAGGCGATCATGGTCAACATTTTCGGTGGGATCATGAAATGCGATGTGATTGCGCAGGGAATCATCAACGCAGCGAAAACGGTAAAGCTTTCCGTGCCGCTCGTGGTTCGTCTGGAAGGAACAAACGTCGAGACAGGCAAGCAGTTGTTGAAGGAAAGCGGTCTTGCGCTCATCGCGGCGGATGATCTTGCGGATGCAGCGCAGAAGGCGGTTGCTGCTGCAGCGGCAAATCCCAGATCCCAAGCTACAAATCCCAAGTAAGGTTCAAATCCCAATTCGCAAAATGGAAGACGGCGCGAAGCCCCGAGATCTTGAAGATCGAACATTTCGCTTTGCGCGAGTACGGAGCTGTTCTCTGGAGCACAGGCTGCCAGCCTGTTGTTTTCGGCAGCTTGCCGAAAAGCTCTTTGAACGCTCGGTGCCGACGTCTTTTGGCATCCTCTGGTGTCGTCGGCAAGCTGCCGACGACTGCAGGCTAGCAGCCTGCGCTCCCCATAATTTAGCAATCGGCTGTGGGAGCTTCTCGGTAGAGTAAGATGTCGGTCCCAATGAAAATCATATGGACAACTATCGTTGCACTGACTCTGGCGGCGACAGCCGTGTCTGAGGAACTTCCGCGCAAAACGAAAACGCCGCGAGAGAGTTATCCGAACGCGGATGTGATCTACGATTCGGTGACGGCGCCCGACGGCAAACGATTGCGCACAATCATCACGAAGCCGCCCGCGGCGAAAGGAAAGCTGCCGGTGATTTTCGTGGCCGGTTGGTTGAGCTGTGATTCCGTTGAAGCGCCAGCCAACACAAAAGACGAAAGCGGTTTGGTGTTCCGCGGTCTCGCGCAGCTTCCGGGCTTCTCTTTGTTTCGCATGGACAAACAGGGAGTAGGTGACAGCGAAGGAGTTTGCGGCGAAACGGATTTCGATTCGGAGCTGGCCGGTTATCGCGCGGCCTTTCGCGCTCTGAAGAATTACGACTTCATCGACTCTCGCCAAGTTTACATCCTGGGCATCAGCAATGGCGGCGCTTTTGCGCCCCTCGCCCCTGAATCGGATGCCGAACAGGCGCAAGTGCGCGGTTACATCTCAGTTGGCGGCTGGGTCAAAACCTGGTTCGAACACATGCTTGAGATCGAGCGGCGTCGCTTTGGATTAATGGGAAAATCTCCGGGCGAAGTGAATGATCGAATGAAAGGCGCCGCTACTCTCTATTACGAGTGGCTGATCAAAGGCCGATCGGTCGATGATATTTTGAAGGAACAACCGCAGCTTGCTGATCTCTGGCCGGAAGGAAAAGATCATGCGCATCTTTATGGCCGGCCGCTGAAGTTTTACCAGCAATTGCAAAAGCTGAATCTCGCGGCCGCTTGGTCGCGCGTGAAAGCACCAACCTATGTTCTTCGGGGCGCATTCGACTGGATCATGACGCGCGAAGATTCCGAATTGATCGCGATGTATGTGAACCGGAATGGAGATCTGGCGTCTTTCTATGAAATTCCGAACACAGGTCACACATTTCAACATTATCTGAGTCTTGCCGACGCATTCAAAGGAAGGCGCGCGGCGTTCGATCCAAAGGTGATCGGGCTGCTGATCGACTGGCTGCAGAACAAAGCAATTACACATGAAGATTAAGAAGCTCCCATTTGTTGGAATTCCGGTAACGCAAATGAAACGCGCGCGTGACTTTTATGAACATGTGCTGGGATTAGACATCAGCGAAGAAATGATGAGCGGAAAATGGATCGAGTACGCGGTAGGCGAGAACACGTTGGCGATCGCAAACGTTGGCGAACAGTGGACGCCTTCCGATCAAGGCACTGCCGCTGCACTTGAGGTGGAAGATTTTGACCAAGCCATCAAGCATTTGAAGGATCGCCAAGTGCGTTTTGCCGCCGAGCCGTTTGAAACCCCGTGCTGTCACATGGCCGTCGTGCAAGATCCCGACGGCAACAAGCTGATAATTCACAAACTTAAACCCGAAAACGAGAAAGGAGTCTGCACATGATTACAAACGAAGTGGCCTTCATTGCTATCGCGGTTTCTGACAAGGAACGCGCGCGAAAATTTTATCAGGAAACGCTGGAATTAACGCCCACCCGCATACAGATGGATGGCGCGTGGGTCGAGTATGATCTCGGGCCGGCTACGATCGGAGTCGGTTGTCATCCAGCTTGGAAGCCGTCCCGCGACGGGACAACGGTCGCCTTCGAGGTCGGAGACATCGATGCGGCCGTCGCGAAGCTTAAAGAACGCGGAGTAGCCTTCGACATCGAGAAAACTGAAACGCCGGTTTGTTGGATGGCGCAATTCCGCGATCCCGACGGCAATAAGCTGGTGATCCACAAGAGAAAAAAATAACCGGACAAATTCGAAATCCGAATGTCGAAACTCGAAACAAATTCGAATGACAAAAATTCCAGACCCCGACCAGTGGATTCGCTTAGCGGCATGCACTGCAAAAATTCCGATTTCGGGTTTCGTGCTTGTTTCGGATTTCGCAATTCGGAATTCGGATTTTTTTCGTCATTTGTCATTCGTCATTCGTCATTTTCATCATGTCCATCCTAATCGATAAAAACACACGGCTTGTCGTGCAGGGGATCACAGGAAGCGCGGGCGCGTTTCACACACGTCAGTGCATGGATTACGGAACGAACGTGGTCGCCGGCGTCACACCGGGGAAGGGCGGGCAGATGTTTGATGGCAAGGTGCCGGTGTTCGATACGGTGTGGGAAGCCCGCCAGGAAACCGACTCCAACGCTTCGATGGTTTTCGTGCCCGCACCAGCCGCGGCTGATTCGATCCTCGAGGCAGTCGGTGCAGGCGTGGAGTTGATAGTCTGCATTACCGAAGGAATTCCGGTGATGGATATGATGCGAGTGAAAGCGCTCATGCGCGGGAAAAAATCGCGGCTGATCGGGCCGAATTGCCCGGGGATCATAACTCCGGGCGCGTGCAAGATCGGGATCATGCCAGGTTACATTCACAAAGCGGGAAACATTGGTGTGATCTCGCGCTCCGGCACTCTTACTTACGAAGCAGTGTGGCAATTGACCACGCGCGGCTATGGGCAATCGACATGCATTGGCATCGGCGGTGATCCCATCGGCGGGTTGTCACACTTGGATTGCGTAAAACTTTTCAACGAAGACGCCGGAACAGACGCCATGATCTTAATCGGCGAAATTGGCGGCTCCGCAGAGGAAGAAGCCGCTGAGTGGATTAAAACGAATTGCAAAAAACCAGTCGCAGCTTTCATCGCGGGCATGACAGCTCCGCCGGGCCGTCGCATGGGCCACGCCGGCGCAATTGTTTCCGGTGGCAAAGGAACTGCAGCGGGAAAGATCGAAGCGCTCAAGACTGCGGGAATCGCGGTCGCCGAGACGCCGGCTACGATCGCTGACACGCTCATTGCGCGACTAAAAGCGCGGTTCTAATCGTTCTTTTCGATTATCTTCACGTATTGAAAGAACATTGCCTATGAACACACTCGCAGTTATCGCTATCACGTGGATCGGGAAGGAGTACCGATTTCTCGGTCTCGATTGGAGTTATCTCATGGTTCTCGGCTTCATCGGGAACGCTCTTTTCTCGATGCGTTTTCTCGTCCAATGGGTGGCCTCGGAGCGACAGGGTGAAAGCGTGATTCCAGTCTCGTTTTGGTACTGGAGTATTGCCGGAAGCGTGCTGATGTGTCTCTATTTTGTTTTCCGGCGGGACCCGATTGGAATTCTGGCTTATCTGCCAAACTCACTGATTTACATTCGCAATCTGATGCTCATCCGAAAACGCAAGTTCGCTTTCACCGCCGCCGCGCCTTCGCAGCGCCCGCGCGAAGAGCCTCTTTCCACAGAGCAAGCTTCATCCCGCGCTACATGGCTTGGATGGCGCTGGGTCTTGTGGCTGTTCGGTATCATTATCGCCCTCGGGATCGCTTACTACTGGATCAGATCCGCGATCGAGTAAGAGACCTTCATTAAAGCCTGCTGCTTTTGTGAAACATGACACTCTCCGCAGCTAGCGATTTGCTTCGACGGGGATGTGGCTTGTGACGACTTGCGACAAATCCAGTTTCCGGCTGGCATTTTCAATGTCGATCCCGACGAGATTGCCTTCGATGTCGTAGTCCAGCACGACTCCTTCGGAGACTTCGCGGCTTTCGGCGCTCGGCTTCGCAGACAAATCGATATAGAGAGAATCGGTGTCGGGATAGTAGCTTAGCTTCATGGCCTCAATCTCCGATCTGGAAATGCGTTGTGCATCGTCACCTTATCGGCGAGGGTGATCACTCGCAAGTAGCGCCCACCCAACTCTGGGATCGCTGCCCAAAATCGGAATCTGTTGTCCTCCTGTGGTTCGACTCGGATTGGAGATTGCACGACTCGCATGCACATTTCCTTGGTGAGATATGGGCGTTTCCGCAGAACCTCGTTCTCGAAATAGGGTGTGAATTGGTACGTCGGCACTCTGCGGACCTCAGGGAGACGGCGAGCTTGGCTCCGCCGTCGCCGATTCTCCGGCCGGCAGATTTGCTCCTTTCCAATCCATCGCCACGCGGATGCGGACGCGGCCGCTGGGGTGATCGAAAAAGATGAATTCCTCCAGCGGCGTCGGGTCGAGCTTGCGATAAGAACCGAGTTTGAGTGCGACTTTCGCCATGGCATCGGGCTCGCGCGAAGTGTTGATTCCAAATGCGTCGGCTTCTCGTTCGGTGACGCGCACCACAGTATTGAGCAATGGTGTGGCGAGAAAAAACAATGTGCTGAAGATCAGCGCGAGCAGTGGAAGGCCCGCTGGATCGCTGATGCCGTGCACGCCCCATTTGTCGCCCCAACACCTGACGGCGGCGTCAAACAGAATGTGAGTGATCGCGAACCCGACGAGGATGAAAATTCCCAGATACGTCAGCAGTTTTGCGCCGTGATTAAGAACGTAGTGGCCCATCTCGTGTGCCATCACTTCACGGATCTCCGGCAGCGTGCATTGCTTGAGAAGATTGTCGTTGAGCGCGATCCGGGTCGTGCCGAGAATGCCTGAGACATTCGCGCTTACGCGGGTGGTCTGACGCGATGCGTTCACCTCAAAGACTTGTTTTACCGGAATTTGGTTTGCGCGCGCCATGGCAAGAATCGGATCTCTGATCTCGGGATTCGTCAGTGGCTTGTAGCTGTTAAACAGCGGCTCGATGAACACCGGCGCGATAAAGATCAGGACAAACGAGGAAGCCAGCGCCACGACGGTTCCCCAGATCCACCATGTCCGCGGCGCTCGGCGGAACACCGCATAAAGCACTGCCAGAAATATCGTGCCGCCGACGATTACGACGCCGAGGCCAATTAGCTGGTCGCGAAACCACGCAGGGAAGGTTTGGGTTGCGAGGCCGTATTGATGTTCGCGAAAAAAATTCTCGTACAGATTGAGCGGAAAACTGAGTAGGTAAACGATGAGAAAATACGGAATGGCATAGAGAACTACCTGTAGGGAAAGCTGCCAGTGTCCTTTGGGAAGCCAGCGGCTTCCCCTACAGATGCGCTCGGCAAAATCGCGGAGGCGCGCAGAGACTCGTGAAGACAGCAGAAAAATCGAAATGGCAACGGCGAGAACATAATTCCACAGGAGCAGCCAGTAGCCGCCTTCAAAGTATGCGTCCGATTTTTCGCGCTGTTCCTTCGGGACAGTGGCGAGCCACGCTTGTGTCGCAGTGGCTGGATCGAATGGAGTCGCATTTTCTGAGATCGAATGTGAAGGCGCCGGATTCCCGTGCACGGATAACAGCGCCAAAGCCATCACGAATCCGGCACAGAGCGATATGACAAATGAGCGGTTAATCATGCGTCTTGTTTCATTAGGCTGGACTAACCGCTGGCCGGAGCTAAAAATCAAAATATGAAGGCGATTCTGTTGCATTTCTGCGCGCTCGTCGAAATTTGTACCATTGTCAGTCTGAGCGCGGGAACGCCGCCTGCGAATACGGAGCTTTACGGGCCGTATCCGACCAACTACAAAGACATCGTCATGCAGTGGCTCAACAAGCAATTAATCAACCCCGAGAGCGCACGGATCGAGTGGAATGGGGAACCCAAACCCTCCGACTTGGGCAAGGGAGGCGAACATGTCTATGGTTATCTGGTCAATTTCACCGTAAACGCCCGCAATCGGTTTGGTACTTACACGGGCAAGCAAAAACACGCTGTGCTCATCCATAATGGCGAAGTAATCAAGAGCCTCGGGTTCGCTTATTAACCAATATGAAAAAACTGAAGTTGAAGTCTCAATCGAAATCATCCGGGCAAATAATCGTTGTTCTCATCATTGTGCTGGGATTAGTAGGCGTTGGGTTTTGGTGGCTTTTCTCCAACAAACAGGAGATGGCCAGGGAAGGAAAAGCGTTCGCCAAAGAAGCGACCCAGCGCATTATCCAGGGTGATGCGAATTTTTTCTCGTCGCACCTGAGCCCGGCATCGCGCATGAACTTTCCGCCCTCGGTGCTGCAGGAGACCTTCGCCGATATTACCAAGCGCGGCGCGCCGGTTGGCCCGGTTGACGTTCAGGGTGACATTAAATTTCAGTCACAATTTTTCGAGCCGCGCGGGGACTTTCGTGCGCGAATAAATTATCAGGCGACCTACGCGGATATTTACCTCTCCATTTCGCATCCGGTTGGTCGCTGGCAGATCGATGATTTCAGATTTCTGCCGCAGGCCGAACGCTAGGCGCGCGTTGGCTCCGTGCGTCGCGAACTCGAAACACCGCGCGGGCTAGCTCAACAAACGCTCCAGTGAATCCAGGCAAATTTGGGACCAACTCTCCATCGTTTCGCGACGCGCCAGCAGATCTTCTTTTGAGAGGAACGTCAGACCGGTGATCATGGCTTCGCGTTTTTCAACCTTCGGCTCGGCCAGCTTGAAGACGTGGACGATTCCGAGATGCACGCGTCCCACCTCCGTCGTGTCGTCATTGAGAAGCGCGACAATTCGGTCCTCGAACGGACTATCGATCTTGATTTCCTCGTTCACTTCGCGTTCGACACCGGCGCGATAAGCCTGCTCATCCAAGGCAAAAAGCGATTCGTCGGTCTCGTTCATGTGGCCGCCAATGCCGATCGACCCTTTCGCGACCAGACGCTGTTCCCCCGCTTTTTTGCCACGAACGTAATAAGCGACCGTGTTCCCAAACGCGATCAGCGCGTAGGGAATGATTTGTTTGTAGCCAGGATTAATTTCTGCCTCGGGACGCGGCAGAAAGAAGTTGTTTCCCCTCGAGAGAAATGCGTCGAGATATTTCCGCGGCTCGAAGTTGAGACCCTGGAAATTGCCAAGCTGATCGAACAAATTGCGCCTGATGACCAGAACGTTTTCAATGGGCGGGTTCATTGGTGTGGCGCAAGCGTTTCGCTTGCGATCTTTAAACGCAAGCCGGAGGCTCGCGCTACTCTAAAACGAATACGTCATCCCCACTTGCGGTCCGAACAGGTTCAGGCTCGGATTCGGATCGGTCTGTCCGCCATTGGAGAGATGCTGATAAAGCACTCCCGCATTTAGTTTCCAGTGATCATCAATCTCAAAGGACACGCCGGCTGCCGATAAAATGTTAAAGGTGAAATCCTGCCCCTGCCCGCCGGGAATTTCCGGGTGACTATCGATCCAGCCCGCGCCAACCCCGCCCGAGACATAGGGCACGAGCCTGCTGCCCGGTCGAACAAAGTTATAGCGCATGCCGAGATTGAATCCGAAGTAGTGGTTCTCGATGCCACGAAAGATCGGTTCTGCGATGGCGCTGACATAAAATTGGTTGTAACCGCGGAACCACACATTGCGCTGCACCACGCCCCAGCGAACGCGCGCGGTCAGAAACTCCGTGCCGATTTGGTAATCGGCCGGGGGATTGATGGCCCCGAACAAATATCCCGACTCGAGTGCGAGTTCGAAGCTCCGAGGATTAAGTTCAGGTGGAGAAAGTTCTGACCTTGGTTGTTCGGTTCCGCCGAATACTTGCAGACACGCGAAAAAAAACGCGAAAATGATTAAAGCGCGAAGCGTTTTCATTCGGCGCGCCTACCATAGGAGGAGTTGATGCGATTGCAATTGGTTAGGGACGTCGCGCTGCGGCGTCCGGACAGCGCGGCGCGCTGTCCCTACCCTATGAATTCTGCAAGATCGGGAGGCAGCGCGCTGTTCCATTCGCGCTCGCCTTCGAGCGCGAGTTTTGCCGAATGAAGCGCATGACGCGGCAAAAGTAATCGTTGCTCGAGTTCAGGCGTCCATCCGGTCTCAATAAACCGGAGGTAGAGTTGCTCGTCCGGCCCGTAAATTTTATCGCCCACAATCGGGTGACCGATGGAGCTCAGATGCACCCGAATCTGGTGGGTGCGGCCCGTGCGGGGAATTGCGCGGATCAAGCTGAATTTGTCGATTGGTAGGGCGCGACCGCCGGGCGCGCCGCGAGTGAACCGTCGCTTGATGTGAAATTCGGTCTGCGCCTGCGCGCCTGCGGGATGGATCATTTGTTTCAGCCAGATTGCTGAGTGTTGATGTTTGCCCTGGCGGTCCAACGGAGCGTCAACGATTTTTGTTTCCCATTCGGGCCAACCCCAAACAATTGCCAGATATTCTTTGTGCAATTGATGCCGCTGCATCAGCAGTCCGAACCGGCGGGCGGCGGCGGCAGTTTTCGCGACCAAAACGAGGCCGCTGGTTTCGCGGTCGAGCCGGTTCACAATTGAAACCTGGCCGCCGCTGGCAATCTCGAATGCGAACAGATCGCGCAATTCTTTCCAGAGAGTAGGCGTGCCGTCCGGCTTTGTTGGGTGAATGAGAAGAAACGGCGGTTTATCGACGATAACGTAATCGTCGGTTTCATCGATCATTCTGAAATCGAGCGATGGGGCCAATACATGCATGCAAACACCTTAGCGTATTGGAAGTCCGCTTGACCAGGCGAGACGCCCGGTTGCCGCACAGGCAAGATGCCTGTGCTACGATTGCCTTGACCTTGTTCGCTAAAACTGCTTTACCTAGAGCGCCTCAGCCTTAACCAAAGGAATCATCCTTGGATCCCAAAGACATCAAAGAAATTAAAGCCATCATCGATCTGATGAAGAAGCATGACCTTTCGGTCTTTGAGATGGAAAAGGACGGGTTCCGTCTCAAGCTTCAGAAAGGCCCTTCCGTTGCGGAGGCAACGACTGCGTCGCCTGCGGTTGCCGCTGCACCCAAGGCCGCGCCGGCCGTGTCGGAAAGTGCGCCTGCCGCGCCCAAGCCAATCGAGAGCGTCCCGCTGAGAGACATCGTTTCTCCGATGGTAGGCACGTTCTATCGCGCCGCGTCTCCGGACACGCCGCCCTTTGTCGATGTCGGGAAGGCCGTCACCGAAGACACCGTGGTCTGCATAATCGAAGCGATGAAAGTGATGAACGAAATCAAGGCGGAAACCAACGGTGTTATCGCCGAAGTGGTGGCGGAAAACGGCAAGCCCGTGCAGTTCGGCCAGGTGCTGTTCAGAGTTCGTTAAAACAAACATGGTAGGGCGCGACCTGCGGGCGCGCCGAATCGCGCGTCTCCGATGTTCGAGAAAGTCCTGATTGCCAATCGCGGTGAAATCGCGCTGCGGGTGATTCGTGCCTGCAAAGAGCTGGGCATTCGCACCCTGGCAGTCTATTCGGAAGCGGACGTCGATTCGCTGCATGTGCAACTTGCGGATGAATCCATCTGCATCGGCGCGCCGCCGAGCTTGGAAAGTTACTTAAAGATCGATCGGATCATGAGCGCGGCCGAGATTGGCGATGTCGATGCCATTCATCCCGGTTATGGGTTCCTGGCCGAGAATCCGCACTTCGTGGAGGTGTGCGAAAGCTGCAACATCAAATTCATCGGGCCGCCTTCACGCGCCATGCATGCCAGGAAGAGGCGATGAAGATCGCAAAGAAGATCGGTTACCCGGTAATGATCAAGGCGGCGGCCGGCGGCGGCGGGCGCGGGATGCGCACGGCGCATAACGAGCCGAGCCTGAAATCGGCCTTTCACAGTGCGCGGCACGAGGCGCAGAAAGCGTTTGGAAACGAACAGGTCTATCTGGAGAAGCTGATCGTGAATCCGCACCACGTGGAATTTCAAATCGTCGCCGACGGCCATGGTCACGTCGTGCATCTTGGCGAACGCGATTGTTCCATTCAGCGGCGCAACCAGAAAGTGATCGAAGAATGTCCGTCGCCGTTGATGACGCCGGGACTCCGCAAGAAAATGGGCAACGCTGCCGTGAAACTGGCCAAGTCAGTCGGCTACGAAAATGCGGGCACGATCGAATTTTTGGTCGATCAAGACCGGCGTTTTTATTTCATGGAAATGAACACGCGCATCCAGGTGGAGCACACGATTACCGAGGAAGTATATGGCTGCGATCTTGTGAAGGAACAAATTCGCATTGCCGCCGGCCAGCCGCTGTCGCCTCATATCGCCCATGCCGAGCCGCGGTTGCATGCCATCGAGTGCCGCATCAATGCCGAAGACCCAGCCAAGGATTTCCAAGCGACGCCGGGCCGGATCGATTTTTATTACGCGCCCGGCGGCCACGGCGTGCGAATCGACTCGCACGTTTATACCGGCTACACCGTGCCGCCGTATTACGACTCGCTGATTGCAAAAATAATCACGGTCGGCGCCACGCGGCTCAACGCAATTGATCGAATGCGCCGTGCGCTCGACGAATACTACATCACCGGCATCAAAACGACCGTGCCGTTTCACGCTGCCATGATGCGCAACGGTGATTTTCGTGAGGGAAACTACGACACCGGTTTGATTGATCGCCTCGTTTCCGCAGGCAAACTCGACCTGGCCTCGCGGCCAATTCGTCTGCATGAGTAGTGAAATCAAGGAACGACGGCTTTCCAGCCGTCGCATTTTTGCTCTCGACGGCTTGAAAGCCGTCGCTCCTTGAGCACATGAGAACGCTCAGCGAGTGCCGTCTCTACGGGATCATTGATGTCGGCTATGTCGAATCATCCGATGGCACCCGCGTTGTGGAGCGAATGATCAAAGGCGGCGTGGATCTGATTCAGCTTCGTGGAAAGGGGAGATCAATCGACCAACTGGCGGATCTCGCAGCTGAGCTGCACGAACTCACAGCGGAATCTTCCACGCCACTGATCGTGAACGATTACGCCGAAATCGCCAGCCGTGTCCCTGTTGAAGGCGTGCATGTCGGGCAGGATGACGACTCGATTGAGGTCGCGCGACGCAAAGCGGGTCGGCAGATTTTGGTCGGGAAATCGACGCACAGCGTCGCACAGGCGCTCGCCGCGCAGCGCGAAGGCGCGGACTACATCGGCTTCGGCCCGATCTTCGCCACGCCCACAAAACCCGATTATCCGCCGATCGGTCTGGCGGACATCCGGCGGGTCCATGAAGAAGTGAGTCTGCCGATTTTCTGCATCGGCGGAATCAACATCGACAATTTACAGAGTGTGATCGATGCCGGAGCAAAGCGAGTAGTGATGGTTTCGGCCTTGCTCAAGGCGCACAGCATTGTTGATTACGCCCGCTGCGCCACCGATATGCTGGCATAAATGACGGTAATTCGTTGCATGGTTACATCGTTACATCGGATTACCGATTCAACGCTTCAACGGTTCAACGGTTTAACGTGGCGGAGCCGTTCGTCATTCGTCATTCGACATTCGTCATTCTGACCCATGTCCGTTCTCGTTGTTGGCTCCATAGCGATCGACACGGTTAAAACGCCGGTAGAGGAATATTCAGAGTTGTTAGGCGGCTCGGCGTCATACGGTGCGCTCGCTGCAAGTTTCTTTTCGCCGGTCCGGCTCGTCGGCATCGTGGGTGACGATTTTCCAGAATCGGAATTTCAGTTTTGGAAGTCGCGCAAGATCGATACGGAAGGGGTGCAGCGAGTGAAGGGGAAGACGTTCCGCTGGTCAGGCGAATATGCGTGGGACCT
>QHQA01000088.1 GCA_003219695.1 Verrucomicrobiota bacterium | reverse complement strand
AAAAAAGGCGTCGCGACCAGCTTGCGCGCGTTTGCAATTTTCAAGAAAGACAATCCTCACGCGGAATTTTTCATCGCCGGCAAAGGACCATTGCAACCAGAACTAGAAATGCTGGCCGACGGGCTGGGCATTCTCAGAGATGTGCATTTTGTCGGATTTCTATCGCAACCGAAGCTCCTGGAGCTTTATGCAAGTTCGCATCTGTTTTTGCATCCAAGCGAGATATCTTCAAACCAGGATCAGGAAGGCGTGCCGAATTCGGCTTTGGAAGCGATGGCGACTGGGTTGCCAGTGGTTGCGACGCGTCATGGCGGAATTCCGGAAGCCGTTGATCACGGGCGGACTGGATTTCTGGTTGCGGAGGAAGATCACGTAGGCTTGGCGAAAGCCATGCAGCTAACCACAAGTTCGCCCGCCCTGCTGAAGAAAATGGCAGAACGTGCCCACGCTACGGTGGTGGAACGATTCGAACAGGCGGCGCAAATCGAGCAATTAGAATCGTTTTACGAAGAAGCGATCGCCATGAACGGCGTCACCGAGCCAGTAAAAGCGAGGCCAATTGCACAGTTTGCTCCGCAGTTCGCCGAAGGCCTGCCGGCGGAATAGACTTCGGCTTCCAAGAATTTGTTTGTCATTCGAGCAAAACGCGCTTTGGTATGCGCGTTCAAGGTTGTAGCCGGGGCGGGCTGTTCGCCGTAAGGCGGATGACTCCGGCAGGCTGGCATCGCGGATGCCGGCTACAGCTGTGTTGCTAAAATGCGCAATCGTTGTTTTTTGTCATCGATTTTAATGCTGATTTGCGGTGCTGTTTTTGCAACGCCTGCGATGGCGGTGGAAGCTGAGCCCGCAGTGTCGCTAAAAGCGGCGCCGCTGCTTCAGATCGGCGGGTTCGCCATTACTAACTCGATGCTGGTCACGTGGGTCGTGGCGCTCGTTATCATCATCTTTGCGCAACTAGCCACACGCAACATTCAAAAAGTCCCCGGCGGCATCCAGAATTTTTGGGAATGGTTGGTCGAGGGCCTCTATAATTTCCTGGAGGGAATCATTGGACGCGATTTAGTGCGGAAAACATTTTGGTTTTTCGCGACGATTTTTATCTTTATTTTATTTGTGAACTGGTCCGGCTTGGTTCCCGGCGTAGGGACGGTTGGCTGGGGTCATTATACCCCAAACGGCCTCTTTCACATCGATCGCCCGCTGTTGCGCGGAGGCAACGCGGACTTGAACATGACCACGGCCATGGCTGCGATTTTTTTTGTGCTATGGTTCATCTGGGCTATTCAGGCGCAGGGCGTGGGCGGATTTCTCAAACATTTGTTCGGACCAAAGGGCGAAACGACCGGCTTCATCTTCATTCTGATGGCGGTAATCTTTTTCATGATGGGCTGGTTGGAAGTGGTCTCGATCCTGTTTCGCCCTGTCGCCCTGAGCTTCCGATTGTTTGGAAACATATACGCGGGCGAGAGCCTCATGGAAGCAATGTCCACCATGGTGCCGGCGCTAGCGTGGCTGCTGCCGATCCCGTTTTATTTTATGGAAATTCTTGTCGGAATTGTGCAGGCGCTTGTGTTCATGCTGTTAACGGCGGTGTTCACACTGCTGATTGCGCAACATGGCCCGCAGGAGCACGCGCATGAGTAATTTTTCGAGATCTCATGATGAGGTCGCCGAACTAACCGAAAACAAACACCTATGATGTTAACACTACTTGCAGAAATGACTGGAAGCATTCACGTCGGGCTCGCCGCGATGGGCGTAGGCATCGGCATCGGATTAACCGGCCTTGGAATGGCTACGGCTGTGGGACGCAATCCCGGCGCGTTCACGCCGGTGTTGGTGCACGGCATTCTCGCCATTGCTTTTACCGAGGCGATTGTGTTCTACGCGCTTTTCCTTTTGCCTCACTAACATCAACAAGTGCGAAGGCCGATGGCCGTCGCGTGCGAGTTGTAGTCTATGAATATGATCATTGCCGCTGAGGCAGCTGGAAATATGGGACAGATGTTGCGCGAGACAACCGACGCGTTTGGCTGGACGCCGCAAATGTTTTTTTCACAGGTCGTCAGCTTTGTAATTGTCGCGTTCCTTTTGTGGCGCTTTGCTTACAAGCCGATCCTCGCTGTGCTGGAGGAGCGGCGCCGCACAATTGAGGAGGGCCAGCTCAACGCGGAGAAAATCAAGAAAGAACTGGCCGAAGCAGAGAAGCGTTACCAGGAAATCGTGGCCAAAGGCAACGCTGATGCGCAGAAAATGATCGACGAAGCGCGCGAGAGCGCCGCGCATCTGTCCGAGCGCAAACAACAGGAGGCGATCGTGGCAGCTGAGCAGATCATTACCAAGGCGCGCGAAGCGGCAGCAATTGAGCACGAACGCACAATGGAATCACTCAAGCGCGAGCTCGGGCGGCTCGTGGTTGATACTACGGCCAAAGTTACTGGAAAAGTCCTAACGTCGGAAGATCAACGTCGTTTGCAGGAGGAAACAGCCCGTCAGTTGACCTGATGAAAATCAACAAGGAAATCCGACAGCTCTCGCGTAAGATGCTTCAGGCCAGTTTCACTGATGGTGAGCTCGACCCGGGCAGGATCGCGTCTCTGGTCGATTCGCTTATCACAAAAAAGCCGCGTCGTTACGTCGATGTTCTGAAGAACTACAAGCGTTTGCTCCGGCTCGAACTGGAAAAGCGCCACGCTACAATTGAGACGGCGAGCGAGTTGGATGGCGCGACACGTTCGGAAGTCGTGGCCAATCTGAAAAGGAAATACGGCGATGAGTTGGCGACCGAGTTTCTCGTCAACCCTCAGCTTCTTGGCGGAATGCGTATCCGAGTGGGAAGCGATGTCTGGGATGGCACCGTGCGCAACCGGCTCGAACGCCTTCAGCAGGAACTCTAACAAAATCCCAAAATCATGAGCAGCATACTCGAAGAGATCGAAACGAAGATCGAAGAACTAAAGACAACGACAAGCAAGAGCAACGTGGGCGTAGTGCGCGAGACAGGCGACGGCGTCGCGCGCATCGAGGGTCTGAGCGACGTGATGCTCAACGAGATGATTGAATTTCCAAACGGCGTGTTCGGTCTCGCGTTGAATCTCGAGGAGACCGAGGTGGGCGCAATTTTGTTAGGCGACAACACGTTGGTTGAAGAGGGCAACGAGGCGAAAACGACCGGGCGGCTCCTTTCTGTTCCCGTAGGCAAGGCGCTCCTCGGCCGTGTGGTAAACACGCTCGGACAGCCGCTCGACGGGAAAGGACCCATCAAAAGCGACATGTTTTATCCCGTTGAAAAAATCGCGCCGGGCGTGGTCAAACGGCGCAGCGTGAACCAACCGGTGCAAACCGGGATCATGGCCATTGACGCGATGATTCCCATCGGGCGCGGCCAGCGCGAGTTGATCATCGGCGACCGTGCAACCGGCAAAACCACCATCGCCATCGATACCATCATCAGCCAGGCGCGCCTGAATAAGGCAGCCGAGGACGCAGGCGACACAAATTATCGGATGCTTTACTGCATTTATGTCGCGATCGGCCAGAAAAACTCGAATGTCGCGCGGGTGCTGGACGTTCTCGAAAAAGAAGGCGCGATGCCTTACACCACAATCATTTCCGCGCCCGCGTCGGACACGGCGACGAACCAGTATCTGGCGCCGTTTGCGGGTGCCGCGATGGGTGAATGGTTCATGGACAACGGAATGGACGCGCTCATCATCTACGATGATTTGTCCAAGCACGCTGTCGCGTATCGGCAGGTCTCTCTCGTGCTGAAGCGCCCATCGGGTCGCGAAGCATACCCGGGCGACGTGTTTTATCTGCACTCGCGGCTGCTCGAACGCGCCGCGCGTATGAACGATCAATACGGCGGCGGCTCGCTGACCGCGCTGCCGATTATCGAAACGCAGGCTGGCGACGTGTCGGCTTACATTCCAACGAATGTCATCTCAATCACTGACGGGCAGATTGTTGGTCTTTCCGTCAGCCGCGTCGGTTCGGCTGCTCAGATCAAGGCAATCAAGCAAGTTGCGGGAAAGGTAAAACTCGATCTCGCCCAGTACCGGGAGCTAGCGGCATTCGCCCAGTTCGGTTCCGATTTGGACGCGGCGACGCGAGCGCGACTCGACCGAGGCCACCGCATCGTCGAGCTGTTCAAGCAAAAACAGTACAACCCACTCCCGGTGGAACAGCAGGTTGCTGTGATGTGGGCGATGCAAAACGGCTACATCGATCCTGTTCCAGTCGATCGAGTCAAAGAGTATCAATTTAAACTTCAAGACTGGCTCGAAACGCGTAAGGCAGCATTGCTCGGCAGCATTCGCGAGAAAAAGGAGTTCGACAAAGATCTTGAGTCGCAACTGAAAGCGGCGCTCGATGAATTCAAGACGACCTGGCGATGATTTGTCTGCAGACATTCGATTTAACCATGGGCTTTAATCGCAAAATCGCGAACATCGAAAGTGCGATTTACCTGCTGCGCGGCCAGCGGGTGATGCTCGATGCAGATCTAGCAGCGATCTATGGGGTAACCACGAAGCAACTGAATCAGCAGCTAAAGCGAAATCGAAATCGATTTCCTGAGGACTTCGCATTTCGGCTCACCGCTAAAGAAGTTAAAAACTTGAGGTCACAATTTGTGACCTCAAGTTCGCACGGCGAACGGCGTTATCTTCCGTGGGTGTTCGCAGAGCATGGTGCGATCATGCCTGGTAGGGCGCGATCGCCGAGCGCGCCGCAATGGACGGCCCAGCGGTCCGTCCCTACCATGAAACGCGAGATTGGATTTCACGTGCGCGAGATTTCGGGGCGTTATCGGACGAAGAAAAGGTTTTAAACCATGGCGAATACACAGGACATACGGCGGAGAATCAAATCGATCCGCAACACCGCGCAGATTACCAAAGCGATGCAGATGGTCGCCGCTTCCAAGATGCGCAGAGCGCAGCAGCATGCGCTTGCCGGACGGCCTTACGCCGCGTTGATGAACAAGGTTTTCGTTTCGCTGCAAAAACGGACGGATCCGAGGTTGCATCCGCTCTTGGCAATCCGACCGGTGAAAAAGGAACTGCTCCTGATCATCAGCACCGACAAGGGACTGTGCGGCGCGTTGAACACAAATTTGTTTCGTGAGGCCGCAAAGCTTGACCAAGCCAAAACCGTTTTTGTGGTTACTGGAAAGAAGGCGCGCCAATTCATCGCACGGACGAAACGCGACCTGCTCGCCGATTTCGAGCTAAAAGATTCCCCCAGTTTCGTCGAAACGAAACCCGTCTCGAAATTTTGCACAGAGAAATTTCTCAACCGCGAGGTGGACAAAGTTTCAGTGCTCTACACGCATTTCATCAACACCATCAATCAACGCTCGGTGGTAGAGACGTTGTTGCCGATCAGCAGTTTTGATCTGCTAAAGAATGAGCCAGACCAGTCTGCAACTGAAGGCACTGATCCGATGGTCGGGTATTTGTTCGAGCCAAACGCTGAGGTCGTGCTCGACTCAATGCTGCCGTATTATATTTCGTATCAAGTTTTCCAGATGATCCTCGATGCGCGTGCATCGGAGCACAGCGCGCGGATGGTGGCGATGAAAAACGCCACCGATAATGCGAACGAGTTCATCAAGGATCTTACGCTCGAATACAACAAGATGCGTCAGGCCGGAATCACTACCGAGTTGCTCGAGATCGCCACGGCGCAAATGGCGCTC
>QHQA01000086.1 GCA_003219695.1 Verrucomicrobiota bacterium | reverse complement strand
CCGGAACGGCGGGAGCACATGCTCTTTACCAAGGGCTGAGCGGAGACGGCAATGATGCGATCGGCGGCACGATAGCTTCAACGGGAACACCGGGCTCGAGCGGGAAATCATATATGACGCTGAAGCCTAATATGCTTAGCCCGAATCCGCCGAATGAGACGACACGTGTAATTGATCCCTTCGGCAATGACTATGGTTACAGGACTCCGCCGGCAGCAGACGCGGTCAATCCCACTTTCGATCTCTGGAGCACCGCGAACGCCAATCCGCCGACGGATCAAAATCAGTGGATCAAAAACTGGTAGGACTGTAACTGTAGGGCGTTTCTGTGAAACGCCATGGCATCCGCCGCGGCGACGCCCTACAATTTCCACCACAATCACCCTTCGCTGGTGTGGACGACTACTTCCACGCGGCGATTCGGGCTTTGCTCTTCGATTGAGCCGTTTGGCGACGCGCGGAATTTCGTTGCGCCGTAGCCGTGCGTTTCGATTTGCGCAGGGTCAATGCGCATTGCTTCGACAAGATATCGCTTCACGCTGTCGGCCCGGCGCTGGCTCAGATCGAGATTGTATTCGAATGTGCCAAACGAATCCGTGTAGCCGTCCACGGAAAACGTCGCTCTCGGATTGCGCTGGATCAGCGTGCCCAGTTTTTGCAATTGAGCGATCGCATCCCCCCGCAACTCTGCGCTGTCGTATTCAAAGAGTTGGTCGTCAGGCAGCCGGAGTTTTGTGCCTGAACCGAGCGGACCTTTTTGCGCCAGCAACTGGTCCAAATCGCTGAAGCCCGGCGCGTGCCCTTTATTTGGGCCAGCACTGTCGCCAGGCAATTTACTCGTGAACGTGTTTGGCCGCTTAATCGCAGTGCTCGTGGCCAACTCGGTCCCGCTCAGAGCAGGCTGGGGACGGCCGGAGACCGAACTGTTATTTAGCAAAGATTGTTCGTGCAGCGCGTTCGGATCGTTTGAGAGACTTTGCGCGGTGGAACGCTCGATCTCATTTAGCACTGAATTTAGTTCCGGTTGTTCCACTTTCGGTTTGTCAGGCAAAACATCCCGCGTGTCGTCAGGAAGCGCGGCGCTGGCCTGAATGTCCTGCAACAGTTGGTCGAACGATTTCTTTTCGTCCGGCAATTGCTCATCGGTGTTGTCAGGGTTTGGCTTTGCCGCCGGATTAGTTTGATCGACGCTGCTTTTGGCGAGGTTCGATTCAACGATGCGCCTGACTTTGAACGTGGGCGTCTGCTCCGGTGGGGTGAACACTGCGTCCGCAGACGCGAACCGCGTCCGATAAAAATAAGCGCAGAGCGCGCAATGGATCGCCAGCGAAACAATCAATCCGAGCCACAGCCAGTTGCGCTCCTTGCTGGCCGTAAGCAGACCTTCAGTTTCAAACTGATCGAAGTCGTTGAATTCGGTGACTCTCATGCGGTTTGTAACATATCACATGCATAATGACGAAGCACGAATGTCGAATGTCGAAGGAATGACGAAGCCCAAATATGGCAGCAACCTCTTAGTCATTTGGTCATTCGGACCTGATTAGTCATTTGTCATTCGTCATTCGGATTTTGTCATTCTTCTGCGGCGGCATCTCTATTCTAAGATTTTGCCGCCACCTCGAGTTTTTTCGATAAACGCTCGGGCGGCTCGCCGGATTTCATCTGCTACCCGCGCTTCCGGTGACACAAACTTTGGCGTAAACCATGGGAACAGCCCGATCAAATCGTGCGTGACCAGAATTTGTCCATCGCAATGCTCGCCCGAACCGATGCCGATCGTAGGAATCCCAATCGCATTTGCGATCTGCCTCGCGACATCGGCGAGAACAATCTCCAGCACCACGGAAAATGCGCCGGCTTTTTCCACTGCACGGGCATCAGCAATCAAGGCTTCAGCCTCCGATTGCGTCCGGCCCTTGATTTTGTAGCCGCCTTCCTCGCGCACACTTTGGGGCAGCATGCCGATGTGCGCCATAAATGGGATCCCCGCGCGCGTGATCGCCTCGATCTGCGCGACATGACTCGTACCGCCTTCGAGCTTCACTGCTTGCGCGCCGGCATCCACAAATTTCCGGGCAGTCTCCACTGCCTGTTCCGGAGTGTCGTAAGTGTGAATGGGCATATCGGCGACGAGCAGCGCCTGTTTCACGCCGCGCGCGACCGCACGCGTGTGATGCAGCATTTCTTCCAGCGTTACGCGGGTTGTGTCCTGGTAGCCCAATACCACCATGCCTAACGAGTCGCCCACCAGGATGATGTCAATCCCGCTTTCATCGAGCAAACGCGCGGTAGGATAATCGTAGGCGGTCAACGCGGTGATTTTCTCACCGCGCTGTTTCATTTCGTGAAAATCTTTCATGCGGGCTTGCTCGCAAGATCAGCCGCCCGTCCGAGAACGCAAGCTGCGCCGCACTCCAAAACGCAAGCGCGAATGTGAACTCGCAAATACGGCCATCCCGCGACTGCGGGAGACTGCGGCGCTGCGCCGCCGCTTTCGAATCTCCGCAGGCTTACCAGTCGTCCTCGAACCGAACCACCTCGCCAGATTCCTCCAGTCCGTCGAGCAGCTCGCTCACAGTTTTCTCCTGGCCGGGTAAAACCAACTCCGGCCGGACATCGGCCAGCGGTTGAAGAACGAATTTTCTCAAGTGCATACGCGGGTGCGGCAGCTGTAACCGCTCATTGCGAATGTTGCGATCGCCGCAGTAGAGCAGGTCGATATCGATCGCGCGCGAAACATTTTTTTGATGATCGCGGCTACGGCCCAATGCTTCTTCGATGCGAATCAATTGCTCAAGCAAACTCGCGGGATCGTCTTCATAACCAAATTCAACGACTGCGTTTAGAAATTTTGGCGCGCTTGGTTCGCAATCCACCGGTTCAGTCTCGTAAATCGCCGAGGAAACAATCGGCGCCTTCACATTTGAAAGACCGAGAATTGCCTTTCGCGCAGCGCGCAAATTGCCGAGCCGATCACCGAGATTCGATCCAAGCGCGACGGCGGTTCTCATGCCTGTAGCCGTGACCGGTGGTCGCGGCAGCCGGGGTCATCGCCCGCGGCTACAGTCTCACAGCCCCAGTACATCCTGCATGGAGTAGAGGCTCGGCGGTTTTCCCCTGATCCATTTTGCCGCGCGCAATGCGCCTCGCGCAAAAATCTCGCGACTCACCGCACGATGCGTCAGCTCGAGGCGCTCGCCGGGTCCACTGAAAATTACATTGTGCTCACCGACTACTTCACCTTCTCGAATTGATTCAATCGCTATATCAGCCTTGGTTTTTTGCGCCGCTTTCAAAATTTCAGCGAGCGTTTTGGCTGTCCCGCTCGGCGCATCTTTTTTCATTTTGTGATGCGTCTCAACAATCTCCACATTGAAATCCGCACCGAGCAGTTCGGCGGCCTTCCGCGTCAGCCAGAAAAGCACATTGACTCCGACGCTGAAATTGGAGGCGAGAACAATCGGCACCGCCTGCACCGCTTCTTCGATCGTTCTGCGTTGATGCTGAGAATGACCGGTCGTGCCGATGACGAGCGATTTGCGGTGGCGCAATGCAGCGCGGCAGATTTCAGTGATTGCGTCCGCATGACTGAAATCGATTGCGACGTCGCAATTTTTCATGGCCGGCTCGATCGGATCGCCCACATCGCATTGCGCGACGATTTCGATTTTAGAATCGTTCTCACCAAGATCGAGCACGGTTTTTCCCATGCGCCCCGCCGCGCCGATGAGCAGCACACGGACGAGCGACTTCATTTCTCTCGCTCGAATTCTTCGAGTGTTTTGCGCAAGCGCGCCTGGTTCGCCTGGCTCATCTCACACAATGGCAAACGAACTTCGCCCGACATCGCTCCCCGCCAGCCCAGCGCAGTCTTCACCGGAACAGGATTGGGCTCAATGAACAAGTCTTTGAACAACGGCAGCAATTTCCGATGCAATGTTGCCGCCGATTTCAAATCGCCCGATTCGCAGGCACGCACGAGCGCGCACACCTGCGATGGAAACAGATTCGAAGCCACGCTGACCACGCCTACTGCGCCTGCGGCCATGAACGGGAGCGTTAGCGAATCGTCGCCGCTCAAAATCGTAAACGATTCGGGCAAACATCGGCGCAACTCGCTGACGCGCTCCACACTGCCGCTGGCTTCCTTGATCGACACAATATTGCGGCACTCCTTCGCGAGACGCGTCACCGTTTCTGGGAGGATATCCACGCTGCAACGCCCGGGAATGTTGTAGAGCATAATCGGCAGCGACGTAGCGCCGGCGATTGCTTTGAAATGGCGGAAGAGTCCTTCCTGGCTGGGTTTGTTGTAATAGGGGGCAACGAGCAGCGCGCCATCGACTCCGAGTTTTTCGGCCAGCTTTGTGTCGGCCACGGCGTGTTGCGTGGCGTTTGAACCTGTTCCTGCAAGGACGAGACAACGCTTGTTCGCAGTTCCGACCGCAAGCCGGATCAGTTCTTCGCGCTCCTCGTGCGAGAGCGTCGGGGATTCGCCAGTTGTCCCGATCGCAACGATTCCGGTGATGTCCGCGGCGATTTGCGTTTCGATCAGTTGCTCGAAAGCAGAAACATCAAGGCCACCATTGCGAAATGGCGTGACCAACGCCGTGAACGCGCCGTGAAACATTTCTCAACTTACTTGTCATGTCGAGCGAAGTCGAGACATCCCGCCATGGTGCTGAAAGGCAACGCTACGGGATTCCTCGACTTCGCTTCGCTCCGTTCGGAATGACGAGTAATTAAAGCTCAACCGTTCCTTCGAAAACAAACTCCGCCGGCCCTGTAAGCGTCACGTTCCGAAAGTTGTCGTCGCTCTTTTCAAAGCCGACTTGAAGTTCGTCCCCGCCGTGTGTCATCACAGTGATAGGACCCTCGGCGCCTTCAGTGGCTGCAAACACAAGTGCGCTCGCAACCACACCTGTGCCACAAGCGAGCGTTTCGTTTTCCACGCCGCGTTCGTACGTACGGATCGCGATTTTCTTGGCTCCGCGTTTCTCGATGAAGTTTGCGTTCGCCCCCTTGGGCGAAAACATTTTGTGGTAACGAATGGCTGCACCCTCCCGGCACACATCGACATCGTCGATTCGCGGAACGGGAATGACCACATGCGGCACGCCGCTGTTGATGAAGTGAATCGTCTTCTTTTCATCAGCTGCTGGGAGCGTGACGTTGAGTCGCAAATCGGTGGGTTCAGTCATTTGCAGCGTGACGAGATCATCCACCAGCTCCGCTGAAATCACGCCGGCTGGCGTCTCAAAAGAAATTTTTTCCCGCGCTCCGGCGACCTCGCTCGCAAAACGCGCGAAGCAACGCGCACCGTTGCCGCACATCTCTGCCTCCCCGCCATCGGCGTTGAAGTAGCGCATCCGGAAATCCGCTTCATTTGATGCCTGTTCGAGGAGCAAAATTCCGTCCGCGCCGATACCGCGGTGCCGATCGCACAGGCGCGCGATCTGGTTGCCATCCAAATGAATGTCCCCTGTCCTGTTATCGATCAGGATGAAATCGTTTCCCGCCCCGTTCATTTTCATGAAACGCAGCATGAAATTCGTTTAGCATACGTCCGCCTGTAAAGCGAACGCGGCACTCAAGGAGTGACGGCTGCCCAAGCCGTCGCTCCTTGAAGGCCATTGCGAGATCTTGTTTTGGTGTTTACTTATCCGCCGTGAAAAAGCTCGGCGTATGGATGGTGATGGCGCTTGTTGGCGTCGCTCTGCAAAGCTCCTTCGCCGGCGATCACAACGACCTGGTCCTCGACCAAATCAACCAGATGCCGAAAGGCGGCCGTTATTCGGTTTCACATTTCGCAAAGATCTGCCTGCAGCGATCGGCGCATTTCGAGTCCGGCAAATTTTTTATTCTCCCTTCGGCCGGTTCGCCGAGTTTCTGCTCGGGCGCGACATATCTGGTCTTCATTAGAACGATCGAGGCGTTGCGCGCGCGTGGGCAGCTTCACCTCGATTATCCCACCCTGGAACAGCTGATCATTCGAGATCAACGCGACGGCGAAGGCGTCTGGGGACGATGGAACGCCAACGGCCCGGGCACCGCGCGCCTTTTTCACGAACTGGGGCTCGGCCGGAACTTCGATAGTTTCGATCAAGCGAAGCCCGGCGATTTCATGAAGATTTTCTGGTCGCGCCAGGTGGGAAAAAACGAGCATGGACATTCTGTGATTTTTCTCGGACTGGAGAATCGCGCGGACGGTCAGTAGGTGAATTTCTGGTCAAGCAACATTCCGTCCGGCTACGGCGAGAAGAGCGTGCCGCGAAGCAAAATCGCCTATGCAATTTTCTCGCGCCTTGAAACGCCAGCGAACCTGGCGCGAATCAGTAGCGCACCGGTGGTGGACACCTATCTGGCCTCTCTCCTTCGAACTCGTTCGAGCATCGCCGAAGCCGGCGTGAAGTGCGGATTGTAGGCACCTGCGGCTGCGTTTCACTGCGTCGGTTCCTGCCGAGAGTCTCCCCCAAAAAGCGGCGCAGCAGTGCTGCACTCCAAAACGTGGCCGTGATTGCAAGCCGATGTTGATCTCTTGCGTTTTGGAGTGCGGCGGCGCTCTGCCGCTTTTCATACCGGCCTCAATGTACGGCCAATCTTTAAATGAAGCTTGCCTATCCGTGGCGCGGTTTCTAAAACGAGGGCATGCTTATCGAAACCTTAAAACGTCATTGGTGGGTTCCAGTGCTAAGGGGTATAGCTGCAATCGTATTCGGAATAATCGCGTTCGCCTATCCTGGCTTGACAGTCGCAGTGCTGGTGGTGTTGTTCGGCGCCTGGGTGCTGGTTGACGGGATCTTTCGCGTTATCGGCGCAATTGGGCATCGCGCTGACGATCCCGAGTGGGGATTTCATCTCATCATCGGAATTGTTGGGATCATCATCGGGCTGCTCACATTCCATGCGCCCGCAATCACGGCGCTGGCGCTGATTATCTATATCGCCGCGTGGGCGCTGATGATTGGCGCGACCGAGATCGCGTTCGCAATCAAGCTGCGCCGGGAAATCAAAGGCGAATGGTTCCTGATCTTGATGGGTCTGGTGTCAATCGTCTTCGCCGTGCTGCTATTGTGGAACCCGATCCCCGGCGCGCTCGCGCTGGTGTGGCTCATTGGCTGGTACGCGATCGTGTTCGGAATTCTGGGGATTATTTTCGGCTTCCGCTTGCGCAGCCTGCCCAGCTTAGCTCGCGCCTGAGTCAGCGCAAAATCTCGTCAATCGTCCAGCCCAGTCAGCTAGGCTGTTTGCCTCTTTCTTGGCCCAATCTCTTGGGCGGCCGCACTTTTTGCGCGACGAAACGCGGCGATGCCGGTTTCTTGAAGAAAATGCGGCTAAGTGCGATTTATTGCGCGATTACATTACGGCGCTGGAATATGACCATTCCAATCTCACGCCTCGAATCCGCGAGGACCAGCAGAAGCCGATTTTTCTAACCACCCCACTCTATTATGAAAAAAGCTCCCCTCCTTACAAAAACGCGACCGCGAAATCGTTCGCAGTCTAACGGAAGTGAATTCGACATCGGGCAATTGCTCTCAGCGTTGATGGCATTCAAACGCGGCGATTTTTCCGCGCGCCTCCCAGAGGATTGGACGGGCGTGCCGGGCAAAATTGCCGACACATTTAATGCGGTGATCGAGACAAATCAGCGCATGACTCGGGAATTGGAACGCATCGGGCGCGTGGTCGGCAAAGAAGGGCGCATTACGCAGCGCGCTTCCATCGGCGAAGTGACCAACTCCTGGGCCGACGCGATTGGGTCGATCAACAATTTAATCGGCGATCTCGTGCAGCCTACTTCCGAAATGGCGCGCGTGATCGGGGCCGTCGCGAAAGGAGATTTGTCTCAAACGATGGCCACCGAGATCGAAGGTCGCCCGCTTAAGGGTGAATTTTTGCACACGGCGAAAACGGTGAATGCAATGGTCGGACAGCTCGGCGCTTTCGCCTCCGAAGTGACGCGTGTAGCGCGTGAAGTCGGCACGGAAGGAAAGCTCGGCGGCCAGGCAAAAGTCAAAGGCGTCGCCGGCACGTGGAAGGATTTGACAGACAACGTGAACCTAATGGCGTCCAACCTCACCTCGCAGGTCCGCAATATCGCGGCGGTGACCACTGCTGTGGCCAATGGCTATCTCGCGAAGAAAATCACCGTGGACGTTCGTGGCGAATTCCTCGAACTGAAGGACACCATCAACAAAATGGTGGACCAGCTGCGTTCGTTCGCGTCGGAAGTCACGCGCGTCGCGCGCGAGGTCGGCACCGAAGGCATTCTCGGCGGCCAGGCGAAAGTCGAAGGTGTTTCGGGAACATGGAAAGATTTGACCGATTCCGTGAACTCGATGGCGTCCAACCTGACCTCACAAGTCCGCAATATTGCGGCAGTGACCACGGCTGTCGCAAACGGCGACCTTTCGAAAAAAATCGCCGTCAAGGTCAAAGGCGAAATTTTAGAACTGAAGAACACGATTAACACGATGGTGGATCAGCTCCGCTCGTTTGCGGCAGAAGTGACGCGCGTGGCGCGCGAAGTCGGCACCGAAGGCAAACTCGGCGGCCAGGCGCAGGTGCCGGGTGTCGGCGGGACATGGAAAGATTTGACCGATTCGGTGAACTCGATGGCGTCCAATCTCACCGCACAAGTGCGCAACATTGCCGATGTAACGACCGCGGTAGCAAGCGGCGATTTGTCGAAGAAGATCACCGTCGACGTGCAAGGCGAAATCCTTCAGCTCAAGGACACCATCAACACCATGGTGGACCAGCTGCGCTCGTTCGCCTCGGAAGTGACGCGCGTGGCGCGCGAGGTCGGCACCGAAGGAAACCTGGGCGGTCAAGCCAACGTCAAAGGCGTTGCCGGTACCTGGAAAGATTTGACCGACTCGGTGAATTTCATGGCGTCGAACCTCACGGCGCAGGTCCGCAACATCGCCACAGTCACCACTGCAGTTGCCACCGGCGATCTTAGCAAGAAAATCACCGTGGACGTCAAAGGCGAGATTCTGGAGTTGAAGAACACCATCAACACGATGGTGGACCAGCTTTCGTCTTTCGCTGCGGAGGTCACGCGCGTCGCGCGCGAAGTCGGCACCGAGGGAAAACTCGGCGGTCAAGCCAACGTCAAAGGCGTTGCCGGCACGTGGAAGGACTTGACTGACTCGGTGAATTTTATGGCGTCGAATCTCACAGCGCAGGTCCGCAACATCGCCGCGGTCACAACAGCGGTTGCCACCGGTGACCTCACCAAGAAAATCACGGTGGACGTTAAAGGCGAGATTCTCGAATTGAAGAATACGATTAATACGATGGTGGACCAGCTTTCGTCATTTGCCGCCGAGGTCACGCGCGTCGCGCGCGAAGTCGGCACTGACGGCAAACTCAGTGGACAAGCGCGCGTGCCCGGTGTTGCCGGTACCTGGAAGGATCTGACCGACTCAGTGAACTCGATGGCGTCCAACCTCACCGCGCAAGTCCGCAACATCGCTGCGGTGACCACGGCTGTGGCCATGGGCGATTTGTCCAAGAAAATCACCGTAGATGTGAAAGGCGAGATTCTGGAATTGAAGGACACGATCAACACGATGGTTGATCAACTCCGATCATTCGGTTCCGAGGTCACGCGTGTGGCGCGCGAAGTCGGTTCCGAAGGCAAGCTGGGCGGACAAGCCGATGTGCGTGGTCTTGCAGGCATGTGGAAGGACCTCGGCGACAACGTCAACTTCATGGCGTCGAACCTAACGACACAAGTCCGCAACATCGCCGCGGTAACCACCGCCGTCGCCACGGGCGATCTGACAAAGAAAATCACCGTTGATGTTAAAGGCGAAATTCTCGAATTGAAAAATACGGTCAACACGATGGTGGACCAACTGTCATCGTTCGCCGACGAAGTCACGCGCGTGGCGCGCGAGGTAGGTATGGAAGGAAAGCTCGGCGGGCAGGCGGTGGTGAAAGGCGTGTCGGGAACCTGGAAAGACCTCACCGACAACGTGAACTTCATGGCGTCGAACCTGACTGATCAAGTCCGCGGCATCGCCAAAGTGGTGACCGCAGTCGCAAACGGCGATCTGAAACGCAAACTTTTCCTCGAAGCCAAAGGCGAAATCGCCGAGCTGGCCGAGACGATCAATAACATGATCGATACACTCGCGACGTTCGCGGATCAGGTTACCACAGTGGCGCGTGAAGTGGGCGTGGAAGGAAAACTCGGCGGGCAGGCGAACGTGCCCGGCGCCGCGGGGACATGGCGCGATTTGACCGACAACGTCAATCGGCTGGCAGCGAACCTGACCACGCAACTGCGCGCCATCGCGGATGTCGCGACAGCAGTGACAAAGGGCGATCTCACGCGCTCGATTCAAGTGGAAGCGCAGGGCGAAGTTGCGTTCGTCAAGGACAACATCAACGAAATGATTCGCAATTTGAGGGATACCACATTGCGGAACGAGGAACAAGACTGGCTCAAGACCAACCTCACGAAGTTCACCCGGATGTTGCAGGGACAGCGCGATTTTCTGACGGTTGGCAAACTCATCCTCTCCGAGCTCGCGCCGCTGGTTTCAGCCCAGCACGGCGCTTTTTACATGATGGATAAGTCGAATGGAGAATCGGAGCTCAGGCTCCTGGCAAGTTACGCTCACCACGGAGGCGACGGCGCGAAGAACCGTTTTAAGCCGGGCGAGGGTTTGGTCGGACAAGCAGCATTGGAAAAACGGCGCATCCTTCTGACCGACGTACCCAGCGACTACGCAAAAGTGAGCTCCGGCCTGGGCGAATTTCAACCGACTAACATCGTCGTGTTGCCGATTCTCTTTGAAGGCCAGGTGAAAGCCGTCATGGAACTTTCCTCAGTTGAGCGATTCAACCCTGCGCACCAGGCGTTTCTCGATCAGCTAACGGAGAGCATCGGCATTGTGCTCAATACGATCGAAGCAAGGAAGACAAACCTGGAGCTGGAGGAAAAGGCGCGCTCGAATCTGGCGAAAGACCAATTTCTGGCGATGCTCAGCCACGAATTGCGCACGCCGCTCACACCGGTGCTCGCCTCTGCTCTCGCGCTCGAGAGCGAGCCGGAGTTGCCTCAGGACATTCACGAATCGCTGCAAATGATCCGGCGCAACGTGGAATTGGAGGCGCGACTGATCGACGACTTGCTTGATCTGACGCGTATCGACCGCGGCAAGGTGCAGCTCAATTTTGAAGTCGTTGATGCCCACACGCTGTTGCAAAATGCCCTGGAGATCTGTCAGGCGGAAATCGATCGAAAGAATCTGACGGGCTCCCTCAATCTCGGCGCGAAAAAGGTCCAAATGCGCGCAGACCCGGCGCGATTACAGCAGATTTTTTGGAACCTAATAAATAACGCGGTGAAATTCACGCCGAAGAACGGGCAAATCGTTATTACCACCAGCAATGATGCCAGCGGACAACTGCGTGTCGAAATCGCGGACACGGGCCTGGGGATTGAGTCGGAAGCGCTGCCGAAAATTTTTGACGCATTCGAGCAGGGCGGCCGGACTCAGCTGGGAGGCTTGGGCCTTGGACTCGCTATTAGCAAGACTCTTGTGGAGGCACATAAGGGAACGATCACCGCGCACAGCGCCGGGTGGAACAAAGGCTCGACGTTCACGTTGGTTTTTCCCACATGCGAAAAAGCCGAGGCGCAAATCGCCCCCGCCATTTCACCCAGGCTGCCGGAGCGCCAGCCGATGCGGATTCTGCTTGTGGAGGACCATGAAGACACAAACCGCTCGCTTACGAACCTGCTGCGGCGGCGCGGCTATCATGTGCAATCAGCGCTCACTTTCCAATCCGCCCTCGACCTAATCGCAAAGGAGCAATTTGATGTGCTCATCAGCGACCTGGCTTTGCCCGATGGCAATGGAATCGATCTGATGCAGAAACTTTACTCAAAGCAACCGGTTCTCGGGATTGCACTCACCGGTTTTGGAATGGAACAAGATATCCGCAGGAGCCGCGAGGTAGGCTTCCAGCATCATTTGGTGAAACCAATCGACTTAAACAAGCTCGATTCTTTGATTCAAGAAGGCGCAGCAGCGCTGCCAGTCGCATAAAGTCTTTACGCCAAAGCCATCAACTTCCCTCAGGGAACGACAGTAAGTGTGAGATCGTTGCCGTCGCCTCCAGAGTAGCTGGCTTGCAGGTGGTTACCATTCACCGTCACGATCGCACCATCAGGCAGGTTGCTGAAGGTGCCGCTGATGGGATTAGCGCTCGTGTTACTGATCAGAGTCAGAGTTAAGCCGGTAGTGAGCCGGCCCTGGGTCTGACCGCTCAAGGCAATCATCGCGCCGCTGTTGATGATGACCCCACTGGCAAACACCTTGTCGGTCCGGGCCCTGTTCCGCTTCGCCCTGAAGGTGCAATTGTAGGTCGCATCTGCGTTGAATGTGAGCGCGCTTTGGATCGTGAGCGTGGCCTGCACATTGCTTCCAGCTGCCGGGGCAAGGAACGCCCCCGTCCCGCTGCCGGTGCCGATTGCGACTGCCCCCGAGATAATGCCTTTACCGCCCAGAGTGCCAGCCTGCACGTTCACACTGCCGGTGCCAGCGCCTGAGCCGAGCGTGTTGCTAATCCCGAGCACGCCCGCGCTGACGGTCGTTGTGCCAGTGTAGGTGTTAGCCCCAGTTAGCGTGAGTGTGCCGGTGCCAGTCTTGCTGAGCGAGCCGCTGTCCTGAATCACGCCGGAAAAGGTCGTGCTCTGGTTGTTGCTCCCGATGGTCAGCAGCCGTGCACCGAGCAAGACCGAGCCGGTGCCGCTAAGGGAGCCGATGGTCACTCCCGGTGCATTGTGCGTGCTGATGTCCAACTCACTATTGCCGTTGAGTGTAATGCTGGCCTTGCCGCCTTTGGATTGTGTCTGAAAGGAAATCACTCCACCGTCAGAGCCGTCCACTCCGCCGTTGGCAGTGATGTTTGCACTCGCGGCCGTGGTGGTGTCGATAAAGTTCAAAGACGCGCCCGCCAGACCCGCTCCCATGCCGCCGTTGATGAGGAAGGTTGCATGGTCCGCCGTCGCGCTCCCGGTGAATTCGATAAGGCTGCCCATCTCGCCACTGGTGCTAGCCCCGATCGCAGTGTAGGTGCCTTCTTCGGCCGTGGCATTATTTTGGAAAGCGATGTCGGATGGGTAGGCTTGATTTCCGCCGATGCAGGTGACCACGGCATGACCCCCGTGAGCATCCTCCTCAACGGAGAGGGCTGATGCGGCGCTGAGCGTGATGTGCGAGTTGGCTGCCGTGGAGCTGTCGAAAAAGCTAACTACTCCTAACGTGGTTGTAATCGTGGCGTCTGCCGCTGTGGAGGAATCATGGAAATCCATGAAAGATTGGAGGGTTGCGCCACCAAAGTCGAACGCTGCCGAGCCCGCCGAGGATGTACCGAAAAAGAGGAAGTTACTCTCGTCCGCGCCGGCAAAGCTAGTCATAGCACCTGCCGTCGCAGAGTTCTCAAAGAAGAAAGATCCGCTACCATCGCCACTTTCGCATACAAAGGTTTGGAGTTTACCGGAGTTGTTAACGATCCCCGAACCGCTCAGCGTAAAAGGGCCACCTGGTTGGGAGATAATCGTAAACGCATCGGCTCCGGGGTTGAAATTGATTCCACCAACGCCGGTGATCGCCGAGATACCGATCTGCGTCTGATTAGAGGTCGCGAAAGTCGCGATGTCCGAAGGAGTGTCGGGCACCGTCTGTGGGGTCCAGTTAGCCGCCGTGTTCCAGTCGCCACTCGTGGGGTTTTGATCCCAAGTGGCGCTGCCGGCTAGGGAGTGCCGCTGCGCGGCTAGTAACAGCAGCGCAGCGGCGATGATAAAGTTCAAGCTCTTCGTTTGTCTCAAAAGATTATGGATAGCTGTGCAGGAAATTGATGACGTCCGTGCTCACACAATTAGTCCCCAAAGGGTCCAGCACGTGCCAGTTGTGGAAAGCGTGATTGCTGCTAAATCGGTAAATTAGGTTATTTTTTCCAGTTTAATCAGCGCCCGTAGCTCAACTGGATAGAGCGTTGGCCTCCGGAGCCAAAGGCTGTGGGTTCGACCCCCGCCGGGCGCAGTTTGGAATAAAGTAAGCGGTGAGAAGTGATCGGTGAGAGATGGCTCGAGATAACTTCTCACTGGAATTTTTCGCTGGGCGAAAAATTTCCCTACCCCAGCGCTTCGACCCGGTTAAGCAAATCCTTTTTGCTCGTGACTCCGATGACTTGGTCGCGCAGTTGGCCGTTCTTGAAAAAGAGCAGAGCCGGGATTGCCCGGATGTTGTACTTGAACGAGAGACTCTGATTTTCGTCCACGTTCACTTTCGCTATCTTGACCGCGCCCGCTTTTTCGCGCGCGATTTCATCCAGCATCGGCGCGATCATTTTGCATGGGCCGCACCATTCCGCCCAGAAATCGACGATCACGGGCTGGTCCCCCTGCGTCACTTCACGGTCGAAATTGGATTCATCGAGTTTGATAATAGCGGAATTTTCCATGGCTTAAGAAAAGTAAGTCCAAATTTGGATAATCAAAAT
>QHQA01000085.1 GCA_003219695.1 Verrucomicrobiota bacterium | reverse complement strand
TAAAGATTCAGCACCAAGCGGTCAGGTCTTGAACCTTGCAAGTGAGAGCCGCTCAAATATTCCCCGGGCGCGCCAGAAATGGCGGAGCACACTGGTGCATATGCTCATTTCAAGCTGAGGCGAAATTACTGGCTAAGGTAGCGCGCCAGGGCAAAGTCCACCCCTCCGCTGCTGGATGTGGCTTGAAATCCAACCGCCACAATCTTTCCATCCGCCTGAAGAAGGCCACCTTGCGCTCCGCCGTTGAGATTGCCGAATGACGTGCGCACTTTGCCGCCGATGCCGAAGGTGGTGTCGAGAGAGCCTGTCGAATTTAAACGCGCTAATAGAAAATCGGAATCGGAACCTTCAGAGTTGGGAAAACCAATCGTAACTATTTTCCCATCACTTTGCAGGAGCACCTGCCAGGCATCCTGACAACAGCTGCCGAAGTCGATTTGAGTCCTCCCGTCGCTACTGAAGGTGGTGTCGAGAACACCGCTTGAGGTATAGCGTGCAACAGCGAAATTCTCAGATATCCCGTCTACGGAAGTGGCAAACCCAGCCGTGACGATTTTGCCATCCGCCTGCAGAGCAGCCGAGTGTGCCCGATCGAAACCGCGATCGCCGAAATCGGTGCTCACTCTTCCGCCGACGCCGAATGTCGTATCGAGCGCGCCATTACTGAGATAACGCACAGCGGCGAAGTCGTAGAAATCCGCAGGGTCATTGCCCGAGCCGACTGCAACAATCTTCCCGTCCGGCTGGATCAGAACCGAAAGGGCATCATCTTCGGTACCGAAGAAATCGGTCGTAACCGTGCCGCCGTTGCCAAAGGTCGGGTCCAGACTTCCATCCGCATTGTAACGAGCCAGGGCAAAATCGGTATCAGACATATCGCCCGGATTGAAATCGACGAAATCGGTCCCGGCAGCGATGATTTTCCCGTCCGCTTGCAATGCCACTGCGAATGCGAAGCTACCGTCGCCCGGGAAAATCGTCGTTACGATTCCACCGGAACCGAACGACCTATCGAGCGACCCGTTCGGGTTATAGCGGACCACTTTAAAATCGCCGGCGAAAGTGAAGAGCGGAAAGGCACCGCCTGCGACTACAATTTTGCCGTCAGCTTGTATAACCACTGCTGATGCCACCGCCGCCAGGCCGGGGAAATCTGTTCTCACTCTGCCCCCGGCACCAAAGGTGGTGTCGAGCGTGCCATCCGTATTGTAGCGGGCGACGGCAAAGTCTTCATTCGAGAAATCGTTGTTTTTGTAGACTTGCCCGACGACTACCAATTTGCCATCAGCCTGGACCGCCACCGCGTTGGCGATGTCGGTGCTGCGCTTAAGATCGGTCGTCTCCTTGCCTCCAATCCCGAATGAAGGATCGAGATCACCAGCCGCTGCTTGGGCCGCCTGCGAACAGATAAACCAAGTCAGCACGATCGCCGCGGCAAAGAATTGAACAATAGCAGAGTTTTGAGGGAATGATTCTCATAGATTTCCTTTCGTCTCTACTGAGCCGTAGCACGAGAATCGGCTGCCTCCCAACAGCGAACAGTAACAAATCAGTTACCTGCTTCGAGCGACCCAGCGAAGGCTTTCACGCGAGTCACCGGACGGACCGCCGGTCATCAAAGCGCTATTTTAATACTGCCGAGATTGGCCTAGTCGCAGACCCAGAGGCTTGAATCATTTCGCAGGTAGCATTTCCTGGCCGCTATTCCTCAGCGGGAAGTCTAACACTTGTTATTCTGTCCGGATTGGTTGGAAAGACGATTGAGGGATCGAAAAATCACAGTCTTCTCGGATCTTGATGCTTCGATGGTCGAAGCTTAAGGTGATTTGCGCTTCAGTTTTGGGTACGAATTCGTTTCTTGTTTCGTCCCACGACGGAACCTTTTTGCCGACGCCGAGGCCGAGTAGCAACGTTTGATCGGGCAGGGGAATGGGCGTGCCCCATTCCATCCCGAAAATCCCGAAGTTGGAAACGGTGGCGATGCCGCCCGCCTGCATGTCAGGCAAAATCCGCCGCTGTCGTGCGAGTTCGATCAATTCCTTGTATTTCGTGGTCAGGTCAGCGAGCGACGTTTTGTCTGCGCCGCGAATGACTGGCACCATGATTCCGTCTTCGGCTTCCACCGCGATACCGACATCGATAGAGTTTGATTGCACCACGCGGTTTCCGATGAAGTTCGCCGCCGCGGCCGGATTTTCCGCCAGCGCAAGGGCGAGCGCGCGCAGCGCGTAAAGCCCGAGGCCAGGCTTCGGATCGCGCGATTGGCGATCTTTTA
>QHQA01000084.1 GCA_003219695.1 Verrucomicrobiota bacterium | reverse complement strand
TGCTGCTCTGGATCGAGGCGCGCCGGTACCGTTTTTACGACGCGTTCCGCGCGCGACTCCGCATGCTGGAAGCGCATTTTCTTGTCCCGATGGTGATGGAAAATCGCGAGATGCTTCAGGGCGAATGGAAAAAGCTTGTTTGTGAAGATTTGATTTTGCCCTGCTTCAAGATCACCAAGCTGGAAGCGATCGGGCGCCGGTTGAAACGCAATTACATGTTTATTTTCATTCTTATTTTAGTGGGGTGGCTGACAAAAATATTCTTGCACGCCAGCGCGCCGATTAACAATTTCGTCTCGTTTTATCACGCCCTGCGCATCGGACATATCCCGTCCTGGCTGGTGGCGCTGGTTTTCGCCGGCACTTTTGCCATCGTCATTTCAATCACCGCGTACGTCAGCAAGAGGACTTCCGGCGAGATTTCTGAATTCGGCACGCACCGCTCGCTGTGGCGGATTTGAAGAAGTCTTAAGCTTTAAGTGTTAAGTCTCAAAGCGTTAGCGCTCGCGCCTTTTACTTAAAAACTTACAAACTTAAAACTTAAAACTTAAAACTGATGAGCGATGCGTTTACGAAGCTCTGCGAAATCGTCGCGAAACTACGCGCACCCGGCGGTTGCCCATGGGACCGGGAGCAGACCCACGAATCACTGCTGCCCGCTTTGATTGAAGAGGCTTACGAGATGGCGGAGGCCGCCCGCGCAAAGGACGACGCGCATTTTCGCGAAGAACTGGGCGATCTACTGCTATTAATCGTGATGCACGCGGAGATCGCTCGTGAATCCGGTCGCTTCGACATCGACGAAATCGTTCGCGAACTCTCGGACAAACTGGTGCGGCGACATCCGCATGTGTTCGGCACCAGCGACGCGCGCGACGCCGGCGCGGTGCTCAAACAATGGGAAGCAATCAAGCGCGAAGAGAGAAAGGCCGACTCGCATTATCTGGCGAGTTTGCCCAAAGCGTTGCCGGCGTTGGTGCGCGCGCAGAAGGCGCAATCCAAAGCGGCCCGGGTGAATTTTGACTGGGCCGAGGTGCGCGACGTGATCGCGAAAATCGAAGAAGAACTTCGCGAAATGAACGAAGCGATCCGGTCGGAAGACAAAAAAATGATCGAGGAGGAGACTGGCGATCTACTTTTCGCCGTAGTCAATCTGGCGCGGAAATGCAGGATCGACGCGGAAAGCGCGCTACAAAAAGCCACCGACAAATTTGTGGCGCGCTTCAATCAACTTGAGGACGAACTCAAAGGGAGGGGCAAGAGACTCGGCGATGCCGATCTTGCCGAGATGGACGCGATCTGGAACCAGATTAAGAAGAACGTCCAACGTCCAACGTCCAACCCCCAACGCTCAACTTCTGAATTGGATGTTGGACGTTGAACGTTGGGCGTTCAGCGTTTGCTTCTAACCAGGCTTTAGAGATATTCCGTTCCCAATGAACTTTCTGATCACCCTGTTCCTGGTCTTTTTTGTGCTCGTGGCAGCGCTCATGGTGCTGGTGATCCTGATGCAACGGCCAAAAAGCGAAGGCTTGGGCGCGGCATTCGGCGGCGCGGTCACCGAAAACATTTTTGGCGCGCAAACGACAAACGTGCTGGTGAAGTTCACCACATGGCTGGCCGGCATATTTTTCGTAATCACCTTTGCGTTATCGATCCTGTATGCGCACCGGAGCACGGCTAGCAGCGCCTTCCGTCGTGAGCTGATGAAACAACAGGCCGCGCCGCAAACTTCTCCTTCGCCTGCGGCAAGGCAACCCTTGCCAGCCTCCTCGCCGGCGGTCTCCCCTGCAGCGAATTCTGGCGCGGGAGTTTCGCCCGCTGCCAGCGCACCGCCCGCGACTTCGCCAAGATAACGAGCGGCAGTTTGCCTTGCCGCGAAGCAAGGCTCGCGGAACTCGCTGGCCCGGACCTGACGCCGCGGCGGTTGAACTCGAGCCAGCTCAACTCACGGTTGATGAAATTTTTTGGCCCACCAAAGCGCTCGTGCGCGCTTTGCACGACCTGTGGAACAAACACGGTCTCTGTCGTTCCGAGCCCTTCGACTTCGCCCCCGCCTTCGTCCAACTTCGGCGTGGCAAGCACGACAGGCTTCGTCGAGGAATCCGGCTGCAGACCGGAAGCTATATTCACGGGATCTTTCGACTCCGCTGCGCTTCGCTCAGGATTACGAGCAGGCATGGTTCGCTTCAGACGACGGCCGTCAACGTCTGGTGCCTGATGTCTTCCGCTGCGGCGGCATAGACAGCATCCTCGGCGATGTTGGTGGCATGATCGCCGACGCGTTCGAGACAGCGCGAGATCAAAATCAAATTTAGATAGCCGCGCAATTGATCGCGGTCCTGCACCATTCGTTCGGTCAGTTGCCGGTTTGCAGAACGCTTCATGTCATCGAGTTGCTGGTCGCGGCTGACCACTGCGCGGGCCAGCTCGACATCTTCGCGCACAAACGCGTCGATGCTGTCTTTGAACATCGACAGCGCGTGCGCCTGGATCGGCACGATCAATTGCACTTCGGGCAATGGCGGATGCCGGTTTAATTTGCGCGCGCGTTTCGCGATGTTTGTCGCTTGATCTGCCACGCGCTCGATATTGGGCGAAAGTTTCATTGCCGAAATCACCCGCCGCAAATCGGACGCCACCGGTTGATAACGAACCAGAATTTCGAAGCCGTCCTTGTCGATCTGTTTTTCTAGCTGATCGATTTCTTCATCATCGGCAATCGCGTTTGCGCAAAGATCGTCGTCACGCTGAAGCAATCCATTGATGGCGCGATCGAGGCTGCGCTCGGCCAGACCAGCCATCATTAACAGATCGTTGCGCAGCGCCCCAAGCGCTTCGTCGAATGTGCCTAGAATGTGTTTTGGTATGACCATTGTCGGCCTTTACTCTTACTCTTGCTCTTGCTCCTGCTCTTGCTTCTCCTCCTGACCAGCGCGCCCGGCGGTCGCGCCCTACCAATCATCCAAATCTCCCCGTGATGTAGTCCTCCGTCTGTTTCTGGCCGGGGTTGGTGAAAATTTTTGTTGTCGCACCAAACTCGATCAGCCTGCCCATGTAAAGGAACGCCGTAAAATCGGAGACGCGCCCTGCCTGCTGCATGTTGTGCGTGACGATGACGATGGTGTAGTGCTTTTTCAAATCCTGGATCAGCTCCTCGATTTTTGCAGTCGCGATCGGATCCAGCGCCGAGCACGGTTCATCCATCAGGATCACTTCGGGTTCGACGGCGAGCGCGCGCGCGATACACAGTCGCTGCTGCTGACCGCCGGACAGGCTCGTGCCCGATTTGTGCAGATCGTCTTTCACTTCATCCCATAACGCGGCCATACGCAACGATTTTTCCAGGTGTTCGTTCAGAAATTTCCGGTCACGCACGCCGTTCAAGCGCAGGCCGACGATGACGTTTTCGCCGATCGACATTGTCGGGAACGGATTCGATTTTTGGAACACCATGCCGACGCGCCGCCGGACAATCGCAGGATCGACATCGCTCGAGTAGAGGTTTTCGCCATTCAGCAGCACGGTGCCTTCAACGCGGGTATGCGGCACCAGCTCATGCATGCGATTCAGCGCGCGAATGAAAGTCGATTTTCCGCAGCCGCTCGGCCCGATGATTGCAGTCACGGCTTTGGCGGGAATGTCCATGGTCACATTGTCAACGGCTCGCTTGGCGCCATACCACATGGAAACATTTTTGGCCTGAACAGCCATCGGGAGCGACTCCGCCTCTGCGTCCGACGGAGGAATTGCGGCGCGGTCGCGATCTTCGACAACCTGAGGTTGCGGCATAACCTGAGTGAGCATTTTGAGAATCTAAACTGGCATGGCCCGGACGCGGGTGAAAATTCTCACCAGCACGTTAACGCAAAAAACGCCGGTGACCAGAATGAGCGCACCAGCCCAGGCTTGGCGATGCCAATCGTCGTAGGGTGAGATCGCGTAGGTGAAAATTTGCAGAGGCAGCGCTGCAATCGGCTCGCGCAGGTCGTGGTTCCAAAAGCGGTTGCCGAACGCAGTGAAAAGAAGCGGCGCGGTTTCGCCGCCCACGCGGGCGAGAGCGAGCAGAATACCGGTGATGATTCCGCGCGACGCGGTCTTCACAACGATGTGCGCGATGGTTTTCCAACGGGCGATGCCGAGGGCCAGAGCGGCTTCGCGGTAACTGGCAGGCACAAGAAGAATCACTTCCTCGGTGGTGCGCAGGATCAACGGGACCATGATCAAGCCCAGCGCGAGTCCCCCGGCGTATGCGGAGAAACTTTTGAAACGCAAAACGACCAGTCCGTAAACAACCACGCCCCAGATGATGGATGGCACACCGTTGAGCACGTCGGCGATGAAACGCAGCACCCAGTTCACACGCGCCGTACCATACTCGGCCAGATAAACTCCGCCCAGTACGCCGACCGGAATTCCAATGACAGACGCGAGCGCCAGCAACTCGAGCGTGCCGACGATGGCGTTGGCCATTCCACCACCGGGCGTGCCCACAGGCTTCGGCAATTTTGTGAAGAAATCCAGGTTGACCGCACCGATGCCGCTTTTGACCACGTGAAAAAATACAAGAGCTAGCGGCGCGATGACGATAATCGCCGAACAGAAAGTCAGCCCGGAGACGAGCGCGCTCTCGAGCTTTCGCCAGCTGTGACGGTCTTTGCGGCGGGTACGCATGGTCATTGAACTGCGCGAGGTGACGCTCCTCTCGCGATCGTTTTGAGAAGCAATTGCGCGATCAGGTTCACCAAAATTGTTACGCCGAACAAGACCAGCCCGATCTCGAACAATGCCTGTAGATACATGTCCGTGGTGGCTTCGGTAAATTCATTCGCGATTACGCTGGCCAGCGTGTAACCCGGCTTGAACAATGAGGCGGCAATTTGCGGCGTGTTGCCGATCACCATGGTCACCGCCATCGTTTCGCCCAGCGCGCGGCCCAGCCCGAGTATCACCGCGCCGAACAACCCTTTCCCGGCGTAACTCAACACGGCGATCCGCGTCACTTCCCATCGCGTTGCGCCCAGCGCGTACGCCGCTTCGCGCTGCAAGTCCGGGACGCTCCGCAGAATTTCGCGCGACACCGAGGTGATGATCGGCACAATCATCACCGCAATGATGATTCCACCGGCGAGCATGCTCGGCCCGTAAATTGGCCCGGTGAAAATCGGTGTCCAACCGAGTATTCGTTTCAGAAACGGAAACGGATAATCGCGCAGCCACGGGATCATCACGAAAATTCCCCAGAGACCGAGGATCACGCTCGGTATGGCAGCCAACATCTCGACGAGCGATATAATCGGCTGCCGAATCCAGAGCGGCGCGAGTTCCGTCAAGTACACAGCGGTCGCAATGCTCAACGGCACTGCGATCAGCAAGGCGATTAATGACGAGACCGCTGTGCCGTAGATGAACGGCAGCGCCCCGAACTGTTCCGCCACCGGGTCCCACGTCGATGTAATGAGAAAACTGAACCCGAACTTTTGGATTGCGAGCGAAGAGCCACGCGCCAGTTGCCAACCGATGAGAACGATCAGCAAAACGACCGCCAACGCCATCGTCAGCGTAAGCCATTTGAAAGCTTCATCGCCAAACCGCGACGGCGGAGTCATGCGCTCTCGCACCGAGCGCTCCCGCAGCAACAATTGCGCCTTCGTCATTGTCATTCTGGGCGAAGCGAAGAATCTCGGATCACTTTCCAAGACGGTGAAACAACAACGAGAGATGTTTCGCTTCGCTCAACATGACACCGTGACAGTTGGAGGGCGCCTGGGCCGCCGGCGCTCGTCCCGTTCCAGAAATTTGTGTTCATTTGCGGTTAAAACTTGATTTCCTCAATCCGTTGCAACACACGGTCGCGCAGTGAATCGGGCAACGGCGCGTAATCCAAATCCTTGGCCATGTTCTCGCCCTTGGTCAGCGCCCATTTCAAAAATTCAATGAGTTTCTTCCCTTTCGCCGGGTCTTTTTGCTGCTCGTACACAAGCAACCACGTCGCGCCGCAAATGGGATACGAATCTGTGCCCGGCGCATTAGTGATCGAAAATCGGAAATCATCCGGGATTTGTGCGGTGGCCATGGCCGCGGTGATCGATTCCAGCGACGGCTTTATAAATTGGCCGGCGGAATTTTTTACCTCCGCATACGGCATTTTATTTTGAATCGCGTAGATCAACTCCACATAGCCGAACGCGCCGGGAGTTTGCTTGATTTGACCGGCCACGCCTTCGTTGCCTTTGCCACCGATGCCAGTCGGCCAATTCACCGAGGTGTTCGTGCCGACTTTCGTTTTCCATTCAGGGCTGATCTTGCTCAGGTAATCGGTCCAGATATAAGTCGTCCCGCTCCCATCAGAGCGATGCACGACGATAATTTCCTGGTCGGGCAAATTCACGCCGGGATTGAGCGCGGTGATTTTGGGATCATTCCATTTCTTGATTTTGCCCAAGAAAATCCCGGCGATGGCATCCGCATCGAGCTTCAACGCCGGATTACCCGGCAAATTGTAGGCAACCACATCCGCGCCCGCGACAGTTGGAATATGCAGAATCTTCCCCGGCGCTTTGGCTAAATTGTCGTCGCTCATCGGCCCGTCAGAAGCGCCGAAATCGACCGTTTGCGCCAAAATTTGTTTTTGTCCGCCCCCGGAACCGATGGATTGATAATTGAATCGGACCGAAGGATCGACCTTCGCGTATTCATCGAACCACTTCGAGTAAATCGGGTAGGGAAACGTCGCGCCCGCGCCGTTGATCATCATTTGCGCCGAAGCGTTCGCGCTCAATCCCAGCGCAATTACAAGCCCAAGAATCTTTGTTTTTTTGAGTTTCGTCATGCGACGAAATTGCCGCACTCCGATTCAGCCGGTCAAAACCTTTACTGTTACGTTTGTGTGACAACTGTAGCCGGTTCGCTGTGCGAAGCTGTCGGCTCAGCTGTTTGCATCGCGCATGTCGCGCGTCTCACAGAGACGCGGCTACAGCAATTGGCAACACCACGCGAATAGTCGTGCCTTTGCCCAGTTCGCTCTCGGCTTCGACGCGGCCGCCGTGGAGTTGCGCGATGTGTTTCACAATCGCAAGGCCCAGGCCGGTGCCGCGTGCGTTGTCGTGACTGCGCGCTTTGTCTACGCGGTAGAAACGTTCGAATACGCGCGACAAATCTTCTTTGGCAATTCCGATTCCATTGTCGCTGATGCTCAGCTCGATTTCACCGTCGCGACGCCGAGCCATCAGTCGGATGTCGCCGCGCTCACGCGAGTATTTCACGGCGTTATCGAGCAAATTATAGAGCGCTTCCTGTAGCCGCGTCCGATCGGCGCGGATCGGGGGCAATCCCGGCGGAACATCGACAACCAGGTTGAGCTGTTTGTGTGCGAGCTTCTTTTCCCAATCGCGGACGACTTCCTCGAAGAAGCTTGGGAAATCGACATCTTCCAATTGGAGATTCGGATTACCCGATTCCAGTTGCGCAAGCGTAAGCAAATCTTCCGCGAGCAAGTCGAGTCGCTTTGAGTGGCGCTCCATCACTCCGAGAATTCGCGAGAGTTCGTCGCGCGGCGTCTCCGGCCTGTCGAGCAAGGTTTCGATATAGCCGCGCAAGATCGACAGCGGCGTGCGCAACTCGTGCGAAACGTTGGCAACAAAATCCCGCCTGATCTGATCCATTTTCTTCAGCTCGGTAATGTCGTGAAACAAAACGAGTGCTCCGGTGATCTCGCCCGCTTGGTTTCGTGTCGCCACGGCGTGCAACTCGATTAGTGAACCCTCCAGTGCCAATTCCTCGCGAACCGGCGCACCGCCATCGAGCGCATTAGCAATCACCTGGTCGATCGTGGCGTTGCGAACAATTTCCAGTAGAGGCGTCCCGACAAAAATTTCCGGTAGCACGAAAAGTTTTCGAAACATCTCGTTAGTCACAACCACGCGCCGGTTGGAATCAACCACCAGCAATGCGTCCTGCATCGCAGAAAAAATGGTCTGCATACCGGATTCTCGCTTTGCGATCTGCTTTTTGAGTTCGCTCAGATCATGGAAAATTTTCTCGAACTGCAAACCGGCGCGTTGCGCATGCGCGCCGCCCTCGACCAAAAAGGTCGGCGGCCGCTCGCCGCGGGAGATTTGTGAGACGAGCTCTTCCAGTTGTCGCCAGGGCGCGATCCATTTTCGCCACGCCATCACGGCAACGGCGATCATCACCGCAACAATCGCGCAGCAGAGCAGCAGCCAGATCATCCCTGTTAATTTTCCCGCAGCCGATAACCGAAACCACGCACAGTTTCGATGGCGTCGCCGGCTTTGCCGAGTTTTTCGCGCAAGCGACGCACGTGCGTGTCCACCGTGCGGGTATCGATCACGCTCTCGTAGCCCCAGACTTCATTGAGCAATTTATCGCGGTCCTGCACCCGACCACGGCGTTGCATCAATGTTCGCAGCAGTTTGAACTCCAGACTGGTGAGATGCACCTGCTTGCCATTAACCCGAACTTCATGGCGCGCAGGATCGATCGATATCGGGCCGGCCTTGAGACTCTCCTCCGGTTTCTCGCCGCGGCGCAATATCGCGCGGATTCGCAGCGCGATTTCGCGCGGACTAAACGGTTTTGTCACGTAATCGTCGGCGCCGAATTCCAGGCCGACGATGCGATCAATCTCTTCCGCTTTCGCCGTTAACATCAAAATCGGGACGTGCGACGTCGCCGCGTCGCTCTTCAAAATTCTGCAGACTTCCAAGCCCGACATTTTTGGCAGCATCAAATCAAGAACAATGAAATCGGGCCGGTCATCGCGCGCCTTTTGCAGACCGCTCGCGCCATCGGCGGCGGTCGAAGCTTTGAAGCCCGCCTTGCGCAAGTTCAGCGTCAGAAGGTCGGCAACGTCGCTTTCATCTTCGATAATCAGGATTTTCCTGCCCGAGCCAGTCTCCATGGAATGGCAAATCAAACCCGGCCGCGCCTTAAATTCCAATCTTTCTGTGCGAATTCAGCGAACCCCTTCGGCTGTTTGATTGCAAAGTTTTCTGAATCGTCACATCTCCGTCATACGCCTGTAACAATCGGCTTCTAGTTTCGCGCGTGTTCGATTAGGCAGTTCTTCGTCGAGCGGTTCTGCCTCTCGACTTAACCATCAACACATCAAGGAGAAACTTATGTTCACCAATAGATTCATCTTAAGGGCAGCGGGCGCGAGCCTTGCTGTAGTTGTTTCACTAACCGCGCAGCCGCTTTGCGCGGAGTCATCCTCTGAGACCGCGCGCATCGAAAAACTCGAGCGCGCAGTAGAGTTATTGCAAAAACAAAACGCGGAACTGAAAGCGGAGGTCAAGAGCCTTAAGTCCAAAGAGACCGCGTCTGTGCCCGAGGGCAAGTTCAAAACAAAGGTGACTTATGACGGAAAAACGTATGTCGAAAAAGCTGTCGTCGAAGAGAAACCGCCGGTTTATGTGCAGCAGCGTGGACCAGAATTGAAATTGGTGCTCGGCGGATTCATCCAGATGAATTTCGAGGATGGCGATGTGTCTGCGTTCGAAGGCCGTTTTGGCCAGACCGCTCTGAAAGATCGGTTTCGTCTGCGCCGCGCACGAATCAATCTCACCGGCGACTTTGCCGAGCAATTCGATTTCAAAATCGAAGGCGACTTTGAGAACAGCGACGGACTCAATTCGAGCCGAACGGCGTTCGAGGGCACGGACATTTTTATCAACTGGCATCAATTCCCCTGGGCGCAGGTCAAGATGGGTCAATGGAAAGCGCCATTTGGTCTGGAGCAAACCACTCCGGACACGACTCTGTACACGATCGAGCGAACTCTGCCGACCGGAGCGATTACACCGGAACGGCAGATTGGCATTCAACTTTGGGGAAAACCGCTGGCGGTCATCTGGCCTGACCACCCGGATCTGCTGACATACTATGCTGGCATCTTCAACGGCAACGGGCGGAACATCACCAATAACGACAACAACAATTTCATGTATGTCGGGCGGCTGGAATCGACGCTGTTCAAGAACAAGATGTGGGGAGAGTCGTATCTGAAGCTGGGTGCCGACGTGCTCAACAGCCGCGACGATAAGGGAACAAATATTTCGCAGACGTTGAATCTGCTGGTGAATTCCGACGGTTCTCTTTCGCCGTTCGTTCTCCCAGGCGCGGACGAGCGAACCGCGTGGAGCGTGGACGCATGGCTTAAAATGGGTCCGTTTGATCTAATTGGCGAATTTCTTCAGGAACGGGTTCACCCGCGTACGGTCAACGGAGTGCCTCCGGGTTTCTCCCGATTCACGACGGACGGATTCTATGTGACCGGCGGCTATTTCTTGATACCGAAGAAGCTTCAAGCTGTGGTTCAGTGGCAACATTTAAACCCCGGGCAAATGGGGAATGATGGCATCTCGTCAATTGTTGGGGGCCTCAACTACTACATCCATGGCGAGGACCTGAAATTGATGGTGGACTACATTCATACGTGGTCCGATTTCCGCGAAGCACATCCGGAATTGGGCAAGGACGACTTCGACGAAGTCATCGGGCGCATGCAGGTGATGTTCTAAACTCATTCTTCTTTGCCAGTGTGAAACGCTCGACACCAAATTCATCAGGTTTAGCATTTTCACCTTGTGCAAACGGGCGATCGAACGGCAAACAATCGGGAGATTGAACGCAAATTTTTGCTGAAGCGGCTGCCGGATAAACTGAAGCGCTCGCGGCATTACATCATCGAGCAAGGTTATCTGGCGACAGAATCTGCGGGACGACAGGTCCGTCTCCGCAAAAAGGGAAAAACTGCATCCCTCACTTTCAAGGTGGGCCGGGGCGCACACCGGGAGGAACGCGAAATCAGACTCAGCCTGAAACAATTTACCGCGCTTTGGCCTGGAACCGCCGGAAGAAGATTGCGCAAGGTGCGCTACGAAATTCCCTGGAAAAATCTACTGATCGAGATTGATATTTATCGCGGCAGACATGCCGGTCTCGTAGTGGCGGAGGTTGAATTTCCCGATCGCGCGACCTGCCGCAAATTCCGACCGCCACCTTGGTTTGGCCGGGAAGTCACCGGGGGAAAGCGTTATAGCAACGTGAGACTGGCTAACGAGTAGTGGAAAATCGCCAGGCATGAAACAAAAAGTTCTATTCGTCTGTATTCACAACAGCTCCCGCAGCCAAATGGCGGAAGCGTTTCTGAACGAAATTTGCGGCGATCATTTCGAATCCCACAGCGCCGGGCTGGAGCCCGGCACGCTGAACCCGCTCGCAGTCGAGGCGATGCGCGAAATCGGGATTGATATTTCGCACAAGCAAACACAATCCGTGTCCGATGTTCTCGAATCCAGCCAACGATTTGCGTACGTGATCACGGTCTGTGACGAGACCAGCGCCGAGCGTTGCCCCATTTTTCCTGGCGATGCAAAACGATTACACTGGAGTTTTCTCGATCCATCTGCCCTTACCGGCACGCGCGAGGAGCGCCTCGCCGGCACGCGCAAAATTCGCGACCAAATCCGTGCTCGCATCGAGATGTGGTGCGACGAAGTCTGCCCTGCGGAAGCGGTCGGCTGATCCAATCCGACCGCCAGGGTGCTACTGGTGCGGAGCGACGCGAAGAAATTGCGCGGACGTTGTAGCGCAGACTTCGAAGTCTGTTGTGTCGCGGGTTTCCAAACCCGCAGCCCGTTCGAGCTCGCGCGCCCTGCCGATTTGGAAATCGGCGATACAGCAGGTCCGCCGCGGCGGATTCGTCCGGTGGCGAATTAAGAAACCTGCGCTGCGGCACTCGGGGACGACAAACGCGCAGTCACTGGCTTTCGTAGCAATCGAGATATTTGATGCCGGCGCCGGTATTGAAAATGACTACCCGTTCGCCAGGGGCGATTTTCCCGGGACGTTGAAGCAGTTTCAAAGCTGCGAAACAGGCGGCGGCTTCCGGACACACGAAGAGGCCTTCCTTCGATCCCACTTCGCGCATTGTGCGGATCATTTCTTCGTCATCAACAGCGACCGCGCCGCCGTTGGATTGATGAAGAAGCTTCAGGATCAGAAAATCGCCAATCGCTTTTGGAACGCGCAGGCCGGAGGCAATCGTGTGCGCGTTTCGAAATTCTGCGGCGGTTTTTTCTCCGGCTTCGAAGGCGCGGACGATTGGCGAGCAACCGGTGGCTTGCACCGCGAACATGCGCGGACGCTTTTTGCTGATCCAGCCGAGCGATTCCATTTCAGTGAAGGCCTTCCACATTCCGATGAGACCGGTGCCGCCGCCCGTCGGATATAGAATCACATCGGGCAGCTGCCACCCAAGTTGTTCGACTAATTCGTAGCCAAGCGTCTTTTTTCCCTCGACGCGATACGGCTCTTTAAGCGTGGACATGTCGAACCAACCTTCCTCCTCTTTGCGCCGTGCGATCTCAGCGGCGCAATCGGTGATCAAGCCGTCAATAAGTGTGACGTGAGCACCCAGTTCGCGGCATTCGATGATGTTCGCGCGCGGGGTGTCGCGCGGCATGAAGATGTGCGCGTCCAGCCCGGCCCGCGCAGCATACGCGGCGAGCGCACCGCCGGCGTTACCCGCGCTGGGGACGGCGAGTTTCTCCGCGCCGAGATATTTTGCCATCGACACGGCCACGCTCATCCCGCGCGCCTTGAAACTTTGCGTCGGGTTGAGTGATTCGTCTTTGACCCAGAGATCGACGTCACCGCCAAATTTTTGTGCGCGCAGGAGCGGTGTTCCGCCTTCGCCTAACGAAACGGGCTCAACGCCATCGGTCAACGGCAACACTTCGCGATAACGCCACAACGATTTCTCCCGGGCGGCCAGGGTCTCGCGCTTCACTGTTCGACTCACCGCAGCGAGATCAACGATCGCAAAAAGCGGTTTCTGGCATGCTGCGCAAAGATTTTGCAGCCGCGACCAGTCGTGCTGACGGCCGCACGCGCTGCATTCAAGATGCGTCAGAAACATTGCACAATGGAGCGTACGTATCGCGCTCCGGCGAATCGTCCGGTATAATCGATCGCGCCTTTGTAGCCCGCTTCCGTGTGGGGAAGCGCAGCCCCGGTTTGCAAGCATTATGCGCCTCGCACAGCGAGGCGGCTACAGGTTGCGCCCTGTGTTAGATTGAGCCGATGAATTTGATGACGCTGACTGAAATCCGCCGCGCGGCGTCCCGCACAAGCGGGAGCGCGGTGCCGGCGCGCGTGCATGTGCAAGTCGAAAGTGCATCGCCCAGGCTGACACGCGAACAACAGCCGTACTGCGAGCTCGTGCTCGCTGACGCGTGCGATCGAATGACGTTGCGCGTCTGGAGCGATCATCCCGCGTACAAAACCTGCAGCGCGCTGACCCCTGATAGTTTCATCGAGCTCGCAGGCGAGTTTCACTCCCATCAGCAATACGGACTGGAAGCGCGAAAATGGACCGTGCGCCCGCTCACGGACCAGGAAAAAAGCGAATTGCTCCAGGGCCCTGCGGATTTGCGCGCTAGGCAGAACACAGACTGGGAATTTATTGAGAAAACCATCCACACAATTACCGATCCTCGCCTGCTCGGTTTATGCGAAGCATTCTTGAAAGAATGGGGCGAGCGGTTTCGTCGCACCGCGGCGGCGCGCAACTATCATCACGCGCGGCGCGGCGGACTGGTTGAGCACACCGCGCAAATGATGCGCGTCGCAAAGGAAATCGCGCCGCTTTACCCGCAATTGAATCTCGATCTCCTGCTTGCTGGGATTCTCTTTCACGATTCCGGAAAACTCTGGGAGAATGCGCTCTCCGAAAATGGGTTCGTCATGAATTATGACGAGCGCGGCGAATTGGTCGGGCACATTTCCATCGGGCTCGAACTGGTGAATGCATTATGGCGAAAGTTAAGCGCTGGAAACGCGGAGGCGTGGAAAAATCTGGTACCCGCCTCAGAAGATGTTCGCTTGCATCTTTTGCATTTAATCGGCGCCCATCATGGCGAGCCGGAGTTTGGTTCACCGGTCGCGCCGAAAACGCCGGAGGCGATGGCGTTGCATTACATCGATAATCTCGACGCGCGTCTGGAAATGTTCGCCGCCGGCTATGCAATCGCCAAGCCGCTGGCAGCGCGCATTTTTGATCGGGTGCGACCGTTGCCGGGGAATCTGGTGAAATCGCTCGAGAAATTTCAGCCAGGGACGCCGCCAAAAGAAGGCACGTTGCTGTAGGAGCGCCATGGGCGTCCCAGGGAAAGCAAACCGCTTCCCCTACAGATCCAAACGTCGTCTCGCTTCCGCGAGATAAGTCTCATCGATTTCGAAGCCGATAAACCTTTTCACGCCGCAGCGCTGCGCCGCGACGGCTGAATTTCCGATGCCGAGAAATGGATCGAGCATCGTTTCGATGCGCGAAACGCCGTGCAGCTTGATGCACCATTCCGCTAACTGCACCGGAAACGTCGCGGGGTGCGGCCGTTCTTTCACGCGGCTCTGAATCGTTTCGTAAGGAACGAACCATGTATTGCCACGGCACCGGAGATCGCTTCCCCTGGTGTGCGACCAGCGTGCGATGTTGCTTTTATCTTGGTATGGAACGCCGATGGCGAGCCGATCGAGCTCGACGCGCCCGGTTTTGGTGAAATGAAAAACATATTCGTGGCAATCGTTCAGAAATCGCGGCGAATTGATTGGTTTGAAGTGGCCGTGCGTCTGAATTGCTGTAGCCGCATCCCTGTGGGAAGCGCCCCTGTGACGTGTTTGATGCTTTCGCGTCGCGTCGCCCACCCTCCTTCGCCGAGGCTTCGGCGGGCAGGCAGGGCGACGGCTACAACGATCTTCCATCGCTATCGATTTGATCCAGTGAATCGTATTTTGTAGCACGAAAAAATCGCGCAGTGTTATGACGATCTCGTGTGGCAACATCGGATTGGACGGCGCGGCGCCGATGTTGAGAAAAAATGAGCCGCTTGATTTTAGAACTCGTCGAACTTGCTCCGCCCGTTGGTGGCACCACCGCAAATAAGATTGTCGGTCCTGCGCGTCGGAATATTTCCCGTAGGTAATTCCGAGATTGTATGGCGGGGATGTTACCACGAGATCGGCGCTTTCGTCCGACAAACGCGACATTCCTTTGATGCAATCCTGTCGGCGGAGATGGAACTTGGTCATTGGACATGAATTTCGCGTGATTGCCGCTTTGTACAACCAAAAAATCGCGCGCGCGTTGCGGGTCTGGGGAGCACAGGCTGCCAGCCTGTCCTTTTCGGCAGCCTGCCGAAAAGCTCTTCGAACATTCCATAACGGGAGCTCTCGCAACGCGCGTCGAAGTCGTCGGCAAGGTGCCGACGACAACTCCGAAAGCTTTCGGGGTGTTCCCCCAGATCGACATTCGCGCTCTCTCGCCAATTCGTTTATCCTGTGACAATGGCGGACAAGCCTTCCAAATTAAAAATCGCTGACCGCGAGTTCACCTCGCGCCTGCTCGTTGGCACGGGAAAATTCGCGTCGAACGAGCTGATGCTCGATGCGCTCATCGCCAGCGGTACCGAGTTAGTAACGGTGGCGCTGCGGCGCGCCGATCTTTCCGGCAAACATGACCCGTTTGCGAACATTCTCGATTTCATCGATCCGAAACGTTTTCTTCTCTTGCCAAACACCAGCGGCGCGCGAAATGCGGACGAAGCGGTGCGGCTGGCGCGGCTGGCTGCGAGCGCAGGTTTGCCCACATGGATCAAGCTGGAGATTCATCCGGACCCGCGCTATTTGCTTCCCGATCCGGTCGAGACCTTGGCTGCGGCAGAAGTTCTCGTGAAGGAAGGGTTCACCGTTCTGCCTTACATCAATGCAGATCCGGTTTTGGCAAAGCGATTGCAGGACATCGGCACGGCCACGGTGATGCCGCTCGGTTCGCCAATTGGCAGCAACCGGGGGATCGAAGCGCGTCCGCAGATCGAGATCATCATCGAACAAGCCACAGTGCCGGTCGTCGTGGACGCTGGGTTGGGCGCGCCAAGCCATGCCGCCGAAGCGATGGAAATCGGCGCCGACGCGGTGCTGGTAAACACCGCGATCGCTATCGCCTCCGATCCCGTTCGCATGGCGAAAGCGTTTAAGAAAGCGATCGAGGCCGGTCGCGAAGCGCGCGAAATCGGGTTGGCCGAAAAACTCAACGTAGCGGCAGCCACCAGCCCATTGACTGGGTTTCTGACTCGGTGACACTCAAGCGCATTAGCTTCAAAAAATATGCCTTTAAAGGCATAAATATTCGGCCGAATTCTCGTTAGACCGCTTCCCCGTGCGCCTTGTCATTTTCGATATCGACGGCACGCTTACCGAGACCATGAAAGTGGACGAGGAGTGTTTCGTTCGCTCATTCAAGGACGTGTTTGGTTTCGCCGACATCGACACCGATTGGTCACATTATCCACGCACGACTGATTCCGGCATCTTTCACGATGTATTCACGTCGCGCGTTGGCCGGTCACCGGCGGCGCAGGAAGTTTCCCGATTTCGCCAGCATTTCATCCAGTTGCTCGCTGCTGCTTCATCGAAGTCTCCATTTGCACCGATTGCGGGGGCTGGCAGGTTGTTATCCCGGCTCGCACAGAGCGGCTCGCATCGGGTGTCGCTTGCTACCGGAGGTTGGCGTGATTCCGCCCGCCTCAAGATGGCCAGTGGCGGGATGTGCTTTGACGACTATCCGGCGGCATCAGCGGACGACGCACTCGACAGAGAAGCCATCATGAGGCTTTCCAAGCAGAGAGCAGCCGAATGTTATGGCGAGTCATTTGCCTGCACCGTGTATGTTGGTGACGGAGTTTGGGATGCTCGCGCATGTCGCAATGTTGGCATTCCATTCATTGGCATTGGCACCGCGAGTCGAGCGACACGATTGTCTGGGGAGGGTGCTGTTTGTGTCTTCCCTGATTTCAGTGACGCGGATATTTTTTTGAGGAGTGTGTATGAGATTACGAACACAGCCTAACCATACCTACAGCGAACCCGGCGTGAGCGTCGTGGTTGCAATCCACGCGTCCCGTGCGCCGGGTCGCTGAGCTTGGGTCGTTAGGCCTCATGTCTTTCGCCGTTCGCGCCAGCAGCTATAGAATTCACTGTTTGCAGTTAATTGAGGTCAAAATGGGAACCTTGAGCTTTGCTTTCTGTGTTCTGTTTGCCTTTGGCCATCTGCACGCACAGGAAAAGGTCTGGCAGCCGTCCCCCGGACACACTCAAGTGCCGATATGGCCAGGGGCAGTGCCTGATGCGACGCCTATCGCAGGACCAGAGACTATGGGGACGAACAGTAAGGATCTGGTGGCTGGGAGGCCATGGATTCATGTGGACGCCGTCTCGCAGCCAACCATGACAGTCTATTCGCCAAAGGGAAAGAATACGGGTGATGCGGTCGTCGTATTCCCAGGTGGCGGCTATTGGATTCTGGCCATCGATCTTGAGGGGACAGAGGTGTGTGACTGGCTGACGTCCCGTGGGATCACCGCTGTGCTGTTGAAATACCGCGTGCCGGGTGAGGACAAGTTTCCGAGATCGGGGTGCTATCCAAACTCACCGGAAGCGTTGGAGGATGCGCAGAGAACGGTGGCGTTGGTCCGCTTTCACGCGGCAGACTGGCATATCGATCCGCACAAGATTGGGGTGCTCGGGTTTTCCGCAGGCGGGCATCTATCCGCTGCGATCAGCACGCATTTCGATAAACGTTTGTACCCGGCTGTCGATGCGGCCGACAAGGAAAGCTGCCGCCCGGATTTTGCGGTGGCGATTTATCCGGGACATATGCTGGAGAATACCTCTAAAGAATTTGAGTTGAATCCCGCTGTTCCTGTCACCAGCAAAACGCCGCCTACCTTCTTGCTGCAGGCTGAGGATGACCCGGTGGATGACGTGGAGAACTCGCTCGTTTATTATGAGGCCCTGAAGAAGGCGGGAGTTCCCGTTGAGATGCACTTATATGCGCAAGGCGGGCATGCGTTTGGCCTGCGGCGCACGAAGTTTCCGGTAACGGAATGGCCTCAGTTGGTGGAGAAGTGGCTGAAGACGATCAGGATGATTTCGGAGTAGCCGATGCCTGACCAATCCTAGTCGTAGGAGCCAAAGCTTTTAAAAGAGCATCGAACCTGGGACGCGAGGCGCGTGAAATCGGATTGGCGGAAAAATTAGATGTCGCGGAGGCAACGAGTCCGTTGATCGGATTTCTCACCCGATAATTCCAACACTCACGTAGCAACCAACCACTGTGCTGAGCGCGGCTACAGCGTCGTCTCGCTGATGAGCGCTTCCCGATGTCGTATCCCGCGTCTGGTTTCCTTTTGCAATCGTTTCAGACGACTCGACATCGCGGCCTTTGCCGCCGAACTCATCCGATCGATAAACAAGATTCCATGAAGATGATCGTGCTCGTGCTGAATTGCCCGCGCTAAAAATCCGCCGGCTTCAATTTGGATTGTGTCGCCTTCCAGAGCCTGTGCGCGCATCGTCACGGACTGCGTCCGTTCAATGTCGCCAGTGATTTCCGGAAAACTTAAGCAACCTTCCAGTCCCACCTCGGTTTCACCATGCAGCGCGATCTCCGGGTTGATCAAGACGAGCGGCATTGCGCTATTTGGATCGACTTCTTTGCCATCCAATTTCAGCGTGCTTGGTCGGTCTTCGACTGCCGAAATGTCCAGCACGGTGAGCTGCAACGCTTCACCGATCTGCTGTGCCGCCAGACCCACGCCGTGCGCCGCATGCATGGTCTCGATCATGTTCGCCGCCAGCTCCCGAATTTGATCATCAATTTCCTCGATTCGTTTACCCTTTGCCCGCAGAATCGGGTCGCCATACTGCAGGATCGGCAGGATCATTTTTCTTCCCGGGTAAAGGCCGGCAAATTTCTCACGCCCGCCAGCTTCAAAGCGTCCATTACTTTAATGATCGTGCCGAAGGACGCTTTTTTGTCCGCTTGCAGCGCGAGGGTGGACCTACGGGCTTCCGGCAAATTCCGCACGGCGCCCTCCAGTTCGTCCACGCTAATGGCTCGTCCATCCAGTTTGATGTCGTCATCTTGATCGACGCTCACAATCGCGTGCTCGAGTTCAGACGGCTGCTTCTGCGCCGTTTTCGATTCCGGTAGGTTAATCTGGACCTCCGGCTGATCCTTCTTAAACGTCGTCGAGACGACAAAAAAGATCAGCAGGATGATAAGAATATCCACCAGCGAGACGATGATGATGATAGGGGCGCGCCGTTTTTTAACTGCGAACTTCATGTGCTCAAATATGGCGCGTGTTTCACGCGACTGATGTCGGGATTTTCGCTGTCTTGGGGTCGCGCGAGGCGCGGCCGTAATAGCATTTGTTGATCAGCTCCACGACCAACGTTTCCATCTCCACCGACATCACTTCGACTTTTCTGGAAAAATAGGTGAACCCGACCAGCGTCGGCACGGCGATCGAAAGCCCGAACACCGTTGCATTCAGGGCTTCGGCGATGCCGAGCGCGATCTGGCGCGTGTCCGATGCGCCGGAGCTCAATCCAAGATGCGAAAAAACGTGCACCAAACCCGAAACCGCGCCGATCAACCCGAGCAACGGCGCAATGCCTACAATGATTTCGAGAACGATGAGACCTCTTTCCAGGCGCACCATCTCGTGACGCGCCCGTGTTTGGACCACTTCCACGTTTTCCGAGCGCGGCCCGCGCAAATGTTGCAGCGCTACGCGCGTGATCCGCGCCAGTGACGACGGATCATAATGCACAAGGCGCGAGAGTCGCTCAGGGTTTTCGCCCGGCGCCAGGCGTTCTATCTCCTCCTCGATTGCCAGCGGCATGACCTTTTTCTGTTGCAAAGCCAGACCGCGCAAAATCATGATCGTCACCGACACAATCGAGCACGCCAACAGCGGCCACATGAAAAGGCCGCCTCTGGAAAAAAATCCGAGCACGATATTCACGATTCCCGGCGCTTCGGCAATAATCCAGGCGGCGATCATCAATTTGGGGAAATAGTAAAAATGAGCTCGTCCACGTCCAGGCCTTCCGGGGGCAACTTGTTCGCGACATCTTCAGGGATGGGAGGAAGGTGCGCTTCAAGCACCGATTGCACGCAAACATTGGCGAACGACTCGTTCGAACTGTTCTCAGTAATTTTGAGATCCTTCACTCGTCCACTTCGATCCAGGACAAATCGAAGGCGCAGCGTCCCGATGGTAATTAAATCGCGTTTTTGATCGACGTACGCGTACCAGCGCGACCCAATTGAATCCGCCACGATCTTTTGATAGCGACCGAGCGGCGTGCCTAAAGCGTTCACGGCGGATATCCCGCGATTGGTAATATTACCTGCGATGCGGGTCCGCTCTTTCAAGGGCCGATACGCAGATCGCGCTTGCGATGCCGCAGCCGATTGGTCGAGTGCTTGACCCGGCTTTTGGGTCAATAAGGCAAATTGCTCCGCAGCGGTAAGCGGAGCCGGCTGCGAAGCGGGCGATTGTTTGTCTTGGGATGCAGCGGTCGACTGCTGCGGTTGCGTGCCCTTTGTTTCCACCGAGTAACGTTGTGTCTCCAAATTCACAAATGGGCGATCTTTCCCGGTTTGCGACGGCAATGGCAATTCTCCGGCGGCGACTAGCTCGCTTGCTCCAATCGAATTGGCATTCGACTCAAATGTTTTCTCTTTCGGCGGCTCAACCGATTTTTTCGATTCGTCCGTCTCCATAAAAGCGGAGTTCTTCGGCGTCAGCGACGTTGGAGACAGATCCATCAAGGTGAGCTCAGCCGGTTTATCCTCAAAGGGGACAGTGGGCGAGAAAACGCCGCTGAAGGCAGCAAGCAAAAATGCTATCGCCAGGTGAATGGCAATCGCGGCGAGCAGCGCCCACAAAATTGTTCGCGCGTCGTACTCGTGGTCCCGAAAGCTTTCGGGATGAGCGAACGTCATGTCAGCCGTTGTCATGAGAGCAGTCTCCTAGTGGGTAGAATATTCAGGGCTCAGCGCTTCAGCTTAAGGCTGCAACATTATCCCAGCCCGGCGAGACTGACAACTTGCTGAAACTAGCGCATGCCTCCGGCTTGCGGCCTAACAAAAACGCAAGCTGGAAGCTCGCGCTACCTTGGCTTTTGTTCATCCGCGCATCCTTCCCCCTTGTCATTCCGAGCGGAGCGAAGCGCAGTCGAGGAATCTCTCGATCCTGCTGTCGTCCGCGAAGTTAACCGGGCATGATGAAACAAGTACTGCTGCGCATAACCACCGTGCTCGCCGAAATAGCCTTCCGAGAATTCGCGAAGCCGCTGCGCCGTCATTTTCTTTCGACGTGGAAAATAATATCGTTTCAACACCCGCTCGATCCAGACATCGACGGGGAATGCGCGCAGCCGTTCATAAGCAAAAAGCATCACGCAATTTGCAATCTTCGGCCCGACGCCGGGCAATGCGCACAACTGTTCTCTGAGCTGGGCGTCGGAAAGGGCCGACCACGCGTCCAGATGACATCTGCCAGAGCTGATTAACTGCGCAGTCGCGCGCAAGTTTTTGGCGCGGTAACCGAGCGCACATTCGCGTAATTGCTTCTGGGAAGCCCGGGCGATCCGCTGCGCTGGAGGAAATGTGCGCACCAAGTGGTTATCGATTTTTTGCGGCTCACCAAAGCGCTTCCGAAGCGCCAGCGAAATTTGGCGAATATGCGCCACTTGTTTCATCGACGAACAAATGAATGTGGCTAGACATTCCCATTTCGGCTGCCGGATGATCCGCAGTCCACGACAAAAATCACGGGCCGCATTCATCGCCGGATCATCCGGAAACGAGGCGCATATTTCGGTCAGCGGATGATCCAGGCCAAAATAATGCGCAGCAATTCCGGGGAGCATACGCGTCTCGCGTGCTGGTTTTGGCGTCGCGCCAAAACGAACTTTCAAAACATTGTCTTGCTCCGCGTAAATGGCGTACTGTCCGATCGTTCCCACAAATCCATTACCGGCTTTTTCCCAATGAAAGACCTGGCCGGAATCGAGCGTCATTGCCAGATCGAAATCTGGGGCGGGAATCTCCGTTAATTGCACAGGCGAAACGTTCAACGTCCAACGCTCAACGTCCAACGTTCAGCTTGAGAAAAACTGCTTTGCGGTGGCCGGATAATCTGTCACCTAAAAGCGAAATGGACGTCCACCTTGCTATCGATAGTGCAGTTCTTCTTCTCTATTTCGTCCTGATCATCTCCATCGGCCTTTACATGGGCCGAAAGGAGGAGGACCTCAAAGACTTTGCGCTGGGCGGGCGCCGAATCCCGTGGTGGGCTGTGCTTGCTTCGCTTATCGCCGCGGAAACCAGCGCCGGTACATTTTTCGGTACGCCAGGCGAAGGATTCACTCACCGCAATTACACTTATCTCCAGCTCGCCATCGGCACGATCATCGCACGCATTCTGGTGAGCTACATTTTCATCAAGCCTTACTACGATTACAAGGTTTACTCGATCTACGAGTATTTGACTGCGCGTTTCGGTGTTGCCACCAAGAATGCAGCGTCGGCTGTTTTCATGATCACGCGGCTGCTCGCCTCGGGCGCGCGGTTGTATTTCGCCGCCATCGCGCTCGCTCTGGCTTACGAAATGATCAGCGGCGCGAAGCCAGACCAGATGCAAACCCTGTGGATCTACATTGGATCAACAATCGCGATCGTGATTCTTACCGCGATTTACACCACGCTGGGTGGAATCAAAGCGGTCATCTGGACCGATCTCATCCAGGCCTCGATCATGATCGGCAGCGCGTTCATCGCACTCGGTTTGCTTTACTCCGCCATTCCCGGTGGCTGGAACGAAATCGTCGCGCGCCATGGAAGTTTTCATTTCTCTGATTTCATCACCACCGGATTCGATCCGGCTAAACACGGGTGGCAAAAAATCCTCGGAATGTTCGGCATTGAATACACGATCTTTGCCGGTCTGTTCGGCTCGACATTCATCACCATGGGAACGCACGGCACCGATCAGGACATGGTGCAACGAATGTTGACCGCGCCTGATATCCGCCGCAGCCGGCGCTCAGTAATTCTTTCTGGGCTCGCAGATATTCCCATCGCATTTACCTTTATCAGCATCGGTATTCTGCTCTGGGTTTATTACCAGGCGCATCCAGATCCAACGCTCCCCAAAACGCCGAATGAAACGTTTTGCCACTTCATTTTATACCAGATGCCGGTCGGCCTGCGCGGGCTTTTAATCGCGGGAATTTTCGCAACGGCGATGGGGTCGCTGAGCACTGCGATCAACGCGCTGGCCACCAGTTTTACCCGCGATTGGTACGAGCCCTACATCAATCCGAACGCGACCAGCAAACAAAGCTTGCACGCAGTTCGCCGGGCCACGGTCGGGTTTTCTTTCCTGATGATCGCGGTGGCGTCGGCCACGTCATACTGTGTGATCGTTCGGCCAAGCTTGCGCATCATTCCCATCGCGCTGGGCATTTTCGGGTACACTTATGGCTCCCTCCTCGGCGTTTTTCTCTGCGGAATTTTTACCAAACGGCGCGGCAACAACTTTGGCAACATCGTGGCAATGATCATCGGCTTTGTCGTGGTAGCCATCTTAAGTGGGTTGCCCAATGGCATCGCCGGAATCTTCGGCGGCAAGCTCTACACGCAGCCGGCCTGGCTGCCGCTGATGGAATTTCCGTGGTGGATCTGCTTCGGCACCATCGTCACGTTTTCCGTGGCGATTTTATTCCGGACTAGCCGCGAACATCGCCCGCCGCTTTGAAAAAAAGCCGCCAAGAGTGACGGCTACCCAAGCCGTCGCTCCTTGAGACTCGATCGATACTTTCGCACGAAGTGCTTTCGGAGTGCGGGGCGTCCTCGCACCGCTTTCCACTCAGCGCGCCCGCTGCGAACGCGACGCGACGACGCGCGCGCACTCCTAAAGCTGTCACGAAACGCGATACCTCTCAGGAAAGGGGCAACTAATCGGAACCGGAGAGCGCTGGAAAGCTTCAGCTTTTCGTTTGATTGGAGCAGACGGAAAATAAAGCAGGCATTTGACTCGTGCTGAGTCGCCAGTTACTCGTAACGGCGGTTTTTTACGTAACTCTCAACAAATCGAAATCCAATGGCCCACGTCGTCACCGAGAAATGTAACGGATGCAAGTTCACCGACTGTGTAGAAGTCTGCCCGGTCGCCTGCTTCTACGAAATGGACAACCAGGTGGTGATTCACCCGGAAGACTGCATTGATTGCATGGCGTGCGTAGAGGTATGCCCGGTGCACGCCATCTATGCGGAGGCGGACCTCCCTCCCGAATTCACGAAAGACATCGAATTCAACGCGACTCAGGCCCATCAGATAAAGGACTCGGGCGCGGAAGCGATTACCGTGAAAAAGGATGCTCTGCCCGGCGCGCTGGATCGGAAAAAGGCCCTGGGTTATTGAGCAACTAGCGGGAGTTTAACGCGCGTCAGTGCAACAAAAATGCGGCTGACACAGCCGCCACTACAGTTTTTTATCTTTTGCCGGTTTGATTCCCAAATCGCGTAGCTGCTTGGGATCGACCTCGGCCGGCGATTTGGTCATTAGGTCCATGCTGCGATTGTTTTTTGGAAACGCCATTACGTCGCGAATGCTTTGCTCGCCGCAGATCAGCATAACTACGCGGTCGAAGCCGAACGCGATGCCGCCATGCGGCGGCGCGCCAAGCCGAAGTGCGCGCAACAGGTGGCCAAACTGCGATTGTCGAGCTTCCGGGCTGATCCCGAGCGCCTCGAACATTTTCTCTTGTAGCTCCGGCTCGTAAATTCGCATGCTGCCACCGCCGATCTCGACGCCGTTTAAAACGACGTCGTATGCCTCGGCGCGAACCTCGGGAAATTTCTTCGATTCAAATAACGGCATGTCTTCCGTTTTAGGACGCGTAAACGGATGATGCATGGCGTTCCATTTGTTTTCCTCCGCGCTCCATTCGAACAGCGGAAAGTCTGTCACCCAGAGAAAATCCCAGTCCGGCGCGCTGGGAGATCGCGCCCTACCGAGTAAATCCTGCATCTCTGCGATGCGCAGGCGTAATCGGCCCAGAACTTCGCAAGCGATTTCCCATTTGTCGGCGCCGAAGAAAAGACAGTCGCCTTCCTCGATATTGAGCTTCGATCGCAGCGCGGCTTTCTCGGCATCAGAGAAAAATTTAACGATTGGCGATTTCCATTCGCCGTTTTCGATCTTAATAAAAGCAAGACCTTTCGCGCCGTGCAACTTTGCAATTTCAGTGAGTTCATCGGCCTGGCCAATGGTGATTCCCGCAAAGCCGTTCGCGTTGATCGCTTTCACCACGCCGCCGGCATCGAGCGCGCCGCGAAATATTTTGAAACCGCTCTCGCGAAAAATTTCTCCAAGATCGACAAGCTCCATTCCAAACCGGCGATCGGGTTTATCGCTGCCGAAGCGATTGACGGCGTCCCGGTAAGTCAGCCGGTCGAATGGCGTTTTGATGTCGATGTTAAGCGCGGCTTTGAAAATGGCAGCCAGCATTCCTTCGGTAACCGAGAAGATCTCCTCCGGCATGACGAATGACGCTTCAATGTCGATTTGCGTAAACTCCGGTTGGCGGTCGGCGCGCAAATCTTCGTCGCGGAAACATTTCGCAATCTGAAAATATTTTTCCACGCCCGCAACCATCAGCAGTTGTTTATATTGCTGCGGCGCCTGCGGAAGCGCGTAGAATTTTCCCGGCGCGATCCGGCTCGGCACCAAAAAATCGCGCGCGCCTTCCGGTGTGCTCTTGGAAAGAATGGGCGTTTCGACTTCGACAAAGCCCTGGCTGTCGAGGTAATCGCGCGTCGCTTTCGCCGCGCGATGACGAATCCGCAAATTGCGCGCGAGCCGCGGCCGACGCAGATCCAGGTATCGGTGCGTCATCCGCAGATCTTCATTTTGCGGCTCGGTATCGAGTGGGAACGGCAGCGGATCGGCGCGATTTAGAATGCGCAATTCGCTCGGGATAACTTCAATATCACCTGTAGCGAGATTGGGATTTTCTGTTCCGGGCGGCCGAGCGGCGGCGCGGCCCGAAACCTGAATGACGTCCTCGTAGCCTAACGTGTGTGCTTCCTTCGCCAGCTCGGCATTTTCCTCTGGACGAAAAACCACCTGGGTGAGCCCTTCGCGATCGCGAAGATCAATGAAGATCACGCCGCCGTGATCGCGCGTAACATTTACCCATCCGGCAAGTGAGACCTGCCTGCCGATGTCCGCCTTGCGAAGTGAGTTGCAATCGTGCGTGCGATACATGTTTTTTGTCATTCCAAGCGAAGCCGAGGAATCCCGTGGTTAAACCCAGGGTTAATTGCGGGATCCTTCGACTCCGCTGCGCTCCGCTCAGGATGACAAGCTGACTTGCGCTTGCAAGTGCGCAAGTACGCGGTCCTGCGGCACGAGTTCCTGCTGCGCTGTCGCCATGTTCTTCAGCTTCACTTGTGGCCATTCGTCGCCGAACAAAAGCGCTACGCGTGCCCCCAATTCTTCAGCGGTTTGAAATTGACGGGCCACTTTGGTCGGCGTGAGTGGGTAATCGACGCGATATCCGCGATCGCGCAGCTGTTGGATGTGCCTGAGCGCATCGGCACGACGTTCTTCCTTGGCGATGACGATGTAGATGTCGATCTCGTGGTCGTTCGCAATCGCTTTCTCCATGGCTTCATGAGCGTGCGATGTTTCGTTGATCAGTTCACCGAGAACAACATCGCCCATTGCGAATCCAAGCGCGGGCAGTGAAACCGCGCCATCGCTGAGCAGGCTGATCAAATTGTCGTAACGCCCGCCGCCCGCGATCGCGCGGAATTTGCCGGCCCGGTCGAACAGCTCGAATACAATGCCGGTGTAATAAGCGAGTCCACGAACGATTCCAACATCGATGGAGACGAAGTCCGCGAGTCCGCGCTCGCGAAGACCAGCGACAAGCTTGTCGAGTTTTTTGCTTTTTCCGCCGCTCTTTAAAGTTGCAAAAACAAGGTCTGCAAGGTCACCGAGTTTCTCGGCAGTTCTCTCGCGCGGCTCGCGGCCGGACTTATCGATGACCTGAAGCAATTCGTCCCAGCGATCGGGCGGAACATTTTTCTCCCGAAAGAAATCCGTCCAGAATTCGCGATCGCTGATTCGGATGACGAAATCTTTTTCGCTAAAGCCGAACGCGCGCAAGACATCGATGCAGAGCGCGACCAGCTCGACGTCGCCGGCAAGATCTGCTTCGCCGATGATGTCGCAATTCAACTGAAAATGCTCCCGCAGCCGGCCGCGCTGTTGTTTTTCGTAGCGGAAAAATTGACCGATGGAAAACCACTTGAGCGGTTTCTTGAACTCGCGCTCGTGTGCAGCCACCACGCGCGCCAGCGTGGGCGTGAGCTCGGGGCGCATCGCCACCTCGCGTTCGCCTTTATCTTTGAAATGGAAAAGTTGGTCGACAATTTCAACTCCGCTCTTCTTTTTGTAGAGCTCGGTCGGCTCCAGGACTGGGCCTTCCCATTCCACAAAGCCGTACCGGCGCGCGACCTCGCACCAGCGCGCGAAAATGTAATTACGCGCCGCGCAGCTGTCGGGCGGGAAATCGCGGAAGCCAGGCAAAGTCTGCATAAAGCGGCGTTACGTCGCGCTGAAAGAGGCGACTCGATCGCCGGCCCGGACACGACCGGGCGAGCCGGATTCTACGATACCAAGGCAAAGCTGAAGAAACTCCGGCGTTAAGGGGCCGGAGCCATGTACAATGGAGAACATCGATTTAATCAAAGCAGAGGGACAAATATGAAACAAACGAGATTAGTGAAAATATTAACAGCAGGCATGCTTTGCGCGGCAGCGCTCGGATTAGCGCTGGCGCAGCAAACTACGACCACAACGACCACGGATCCGGTAACCGGCACAACTACAACCGCGCAGACGACCACGAGCGCCGCCGGGACAATCGTGACTAACGTGCCTGATTCGGATTACATTACCTTCCGAACGGCGCCGGATGTGCCGCCCGTGCGGTACTACTACACCAAAGAGACGAGCATTGTAGATCCCGAAGGTCGCGTCGTGACCTGGTCTGCAATTCGGCCGGACATGCCGGCAACCATCTATTACACGACCGTTGGTGACCGGGTCGTAGTGCGCAAAGTTGTGTTGGCCCAGCCTGTAACAGTTTACAAGCACGAGGAAACGACTACTACCACAACAACAAAGCCGTAACGAGAGAGTCGTTTCCGCTAAGAATCAAAGGTGCCCGTAGAGTTCTGCGGGCGCTTTTTTGCAGCTGCGACTGCCCGAGAGAAGGACTGGTTTTCAGCTGCTTCCTTCTCGGGTAAGTTTGCTGCCGCATGGCCGTATCAGCAAAACCGAAACCGGATCTGCAAAAGAAGGTGCAGGAAGTGCCGCATAAGCCGGGTGTGTACCTGATGCGCGATCGGTTCAACCGGGTGATCTACGTGGGCAAGGCGCGCGACCTGCGCAAACGAGTGAGTTCGTATTTCCTGCCGTCCAAAATGGAGCAGGCCGATTTAAAGACGCGCGCCATGCTGGAGGCGACCTGGGATTTTGAGACGCACACGGTCCGCAGCGAAGCGGAATCCGTCTTGCTCGAAGGCAAATTGATCAAGGAATACCGGCCGCGTTACAACGTTTCGTTCCGGGACGACAAGCGGTTCCTCGTGGTCAGGGTCGACCTTTCCGAGGAATGGCCGCGCTTTCGGCTCGCCCGATTCAAAAAGGACGATGGTAGCCGCTACTTCGGTCCGTACGCGCACGCTGGCGCGCTGCGGCAGACGCTGAATTTCATGCGCAAAAAATTCGGAGTGCTCACCTTTGGCCGAGGCGCGCCGACAGAGCGGGAATTAAAATCCTCGACGTACCAGGTGCCGGTGCGGCTTAGCGAAATCAGCGCAGAGCAATACCGCGAGCGCGTCGCGCAGGCGTGCGAATTTCTCGAAGGCAAATCGCGAGAGATGATCGTGGCGCTCGAGCAACAAATGCACAAGGCGGCAGAGAAAATGGATTTCGAGAAAGCGGCGGAACTGCGCGACATGGTCGAGCATTTGCGCGACACGACGAAGCCGACGCGACGGTTTACGCGTGGCAGTCTGCCCAGCGCGATCGACCCAATAGCGGACGTGCGCGAGCTCGCCGACGCATTGAAACTTCCGCGCCTGCCGCGGGTCATGGAGTGTTTCGACATCTCGAATATTTCAGCGACGCACGTGGTTGCTTCGATGGTTTGTTTCCGGGACGGCGTGCCGGACAAAGATAATTACCGCCGGTACCGTATTCGGACAGTCGAAGGACAGGACGATTTTGCCAGCATGGCTGAGGTGATTCGGCGCAGGTATTCGCGGATTCTTCTTGAAGCGCGAGCGGCGCACCCCGGCGCGGCGGAATTTTCACAAGAGAATGCTATTGACGCGATGGAGCGAATTTCCCGTCATCCCGAGCGAAGTCGAGGGACCCCGTTGCAGAACGCACAGGTAACGCAACGGGGTTCCTCGACTTCGCTGCGCTCCCCTCGGAATGACGAAAGTTTTGTCGCCGTTCGCCTTCCTGATTTGATCATTGTCGATGGCGGCAAAGGCCAGCTCTCCGCTGCGTGCCGAGAGCTGCAGCGACTGGGTCTGCACGATCTTCCGATTATCGGCCTGGCGAAGGAACGCGAGGAGATCTATCGACCGGGCCGCGCGTTGCCGTTGCGACTTCCAATGAATTCCGGTGCGCTGCGTTTGCTTCAACGCATCCGCGACGAGGCACATCGGTTCGCAAACGCCTATCACCAGTTGCTCATGAAAAAACGCGTCGAAGAAAGCATTCTCGATGATTGCCCGGGTGTGAGCCAGCACCGGAAAAATTTGTTATTGCGGCGATTTGGCTCTGTGAATCGTCTTCGCAAAGCGAGCGTTGAGGAGATCGCCGCGACAGAAGGCATCGGCCGAAAACTGGCTGAAGAAGTCCACCAGTTCTTGCAGCGGCATTGATTTGTCCGCAAAGTTCGCGTGAAATGAAGTTTGCCCGAATCTGTGGAAATCTGCGGCATCTGTGGATCGCCTTATCGCTGTTGGCGGTACCGGCGACGGCGCGCGCGCAAACCCTGATGCCCACGCCTGCGCCGAGTTCGAATGAGTCGCCAGAAGAAGAGACGATTATCCCGACATTCGAGACGCAAAAGCTCGCGCGCACTTACATCCTCGATGTTCCCGCTCCGCGTGGGCAAATCACAGACCGTAGCGGCGCGCCGCTGGCGCAAAGTCGACTCAGCTACAATCTCGTCGTCAATTTTCCCACGCCGCTGAATTTTTCCGATGCGCAGGCGGTGGATTTTGCAAGGAAGAAAATCGACGCGGCAGACCAGCTGATCGGGCGCAAGCTCCGGATTTCTGACGAAGCGATCGTGCGTCATTATCGCAATCGGGGAATCATGCCGCTGGAGATCGCGCAGAATCTTAGCGAAACGGAATACGAAAAGATCAAGAATGATCTGCCGGCTGGCGTGACAGTGCGGCCCATCTATGTGCGGGTCTATCCCAATGGAAAAGTTGCCGGCCAGGTCGTCGGCTACACCGGCAAGACCGGACGAAATCCGGACGGCATCGTGGATAATCACGAAACGCTCTGGCCGGAAACGGAGGGACGCGAGGGGCTGGAACAAACCTTCAATGAGATGCTCACCGGCAAGCACGGCGAATACAAACTCACCTTCGACAAGGACGGCAGGAAAACGTCCGAGAAACTCATCACGCCGCCTGAGCCCGGATACAATGTGGTCACCACGCTGGATTTGCGGCTTCAACAGCTGGCGGAAAAAACGCTCGAAGCGAAAGCAAAACGCGGCGCGATGGTGATTATCGATCCAAACAACGGTGACATTCTCGCGCTGGCGTCCTGGCCTACATACGATCCGAATCTGTTTGTGCCGTCGATCTCGGCCGAGCAGCTCAAGGCCTTGCAGGACAACCCGGATATTCCGCTTTTGCCGCGAGCGTATCGTTCGTCTTATCCGCCTGGGTCCACATTCAAGATTGCGGTCGGGATTGCCGCGCTGGAAAGCCACGCAGTTTATCGGGACGATCGATACGAATGCGTGCCGTCAATTCAGATCGGCAACGTCACTTTCCACAACTGGAAAAAAGGCGATCGCGGCGCGTTGAACTTTGTCCAGGCGCTCACGGAATCATGCGACACTTGGTTTTATCAGGTCGGGATCAAGACCGGCTCGGGGCCAATTATCGATTGGGCGTTACAGCTGGGTTTTGGCGCGAAATGCGGGATCCCGCTGCGCGGTGAAGCAGAAGGCCGCATTCCAAACGACGATTACATGAAAGCGACACACGGCCGCAAAATCCTCAACGGCGACATCGCAAACATGTCAATCGGCCAGGGGGATGTCCAGGTGACGCCGTTGCAAATGGCGCAGGCGATGGGCGTCATCGCGAATGGCGGGACATTGTATCAAACACGACTCGTGCAACAGGTGCAGACGTTCGATAACCAGATTGTGAGTGCGTACCAGGTGCGCGCGAAAAGAGCGCTCGACCTTTCGCCCGACACGCTGGAGCAGTTGCGCACAGGAATGGCCAACGTGGTCAATGGCACAGGCGGCACCGCGCATCAGGCGAGTCTCGACAACGTCGAAGTCGCTGGAAAAACCGGCACCGCACAATGGGGACCAAAAAACAAGGAGCGCACAGCGGCGTGGTTCGCCGGGTTTTTGCCTGCCGATCAACCACGCCATGCGTTTGCAGCGGTTTACGAGGGCGATGTCGGCAGCAAAGTTCACGGCGGTTCAGCTGCTGCACCGATGATTGCGGATGTCTTCAAGGAACTTTACCAAGGTCAAAAGATGGTCAGCCATCAGCAGCGGCGCGCTCGCGAAGAACCCGAAATCCGCCGTGCCGAGCCGGTAGAGGAAGACGAATCTGATTAGCTCACGTGGCGCATCATCTCCACTCAAGCATCAAGCTCCCGTCTCTCTCGAGTCGTGTGCTCGTGCTGAACCGTGCACCCAGCTCGCCCAAGAGTTTGCAAAGCAATTTGGCGTCGGAAGCCGATACGCGTTGTAGCCGAAATCGCCGCATTTGCATCGGAACCAGTTGCGCCGTAATCAACTCGCCGCTGATTGCGTCCAATTCGACCAGATACATCAGTGCCAGATCGCCACGGAACATTTCGTAGCCGCTGATCCCTTCGTAGTCGGTGAGAAAATCGCCGCAGCCGTAGAGAATGAGGCGGCCGTTGAAAACTTCGATCGCTTTCACGTGGTGCGAAGAATGCCCGTGCACGATCGCAACGCCTTCTTCGACCAAACGATGAGCGAAAGCGATCTGTTCACGCGGAATCTCGTAACCCCAATTGCTGCCCCAGTGGAGCGACGCGACGATCAAATCGCCCGGCCGCTGAAATTGACGCATCGTGTCTGCTAGTCGCGCAGCAGTTTCTTCCGAAAGATCATCCAGCAGATTCACTCCCGGGGAAATGCTGGTGGCTTTCCACTCTTGCGGGATACCGCTGGTTACCGATCCAAATGAAAATAAAAGCACCCGACCTTTGTCTGGGACGTCCAGAATCGCGGGGGCCGCTGCTTGTTCCGCATCGTTGCCCGTGCCCGCATGAGCGATGCCGGCCGCGTCCAATGTTTGCAGCGTTTCGGCCAAGCCCTCGTATCCCCAATCAAGGACGTGGTTGTTTGCCAAAGCGCACGCGCTGGTGTGCGCGGCGGCGAGACAGCCGGCATTCTGCGGGTGCATACGATAATGAATGCCTTTGTCTGGCCACGGTGTTTCAGCCGAGGTAATGGCCGTTTCCAAGTTTGCAATGCGCAAATCAACATGCGCGCATTCCAGTTCTCGCAGCGCATCGCCCCAGATGTAATCGACGTTCAGTGGGCGTGGTATCAGACCGTGGGCTTTCTCGGCCAGCGCGACATATTCCCGCGCATCAAGCACGTACGGTTCGTATAAAACTGGATTCACCGGATGCGGCAGCGCCTGATCGATGCCGCGTCCCGTCATCACGTCACCACAGAGAAAAAAGCGCATGCCGGTGGAACTCAAACCGATCGGCGAACAAACCGTTGAAATCTGGTTCGCCCGCCTGCTGCTGGGAGAAAAAATCTAAGGATTTGCGAAGAAAAGTGTCACCCATGTCCTGACTGCACCGGAGTTCGACTGGGAGCCTGGATCTTGGATTTTGGAGGTTGGGTCGGTGGCACTTCTACCGTGAGCATTTCCACCCGCAAATAATTCAATACGACCGGCGCAAGGATCAGGCCGGGAATGCCCATGAGCCGCTCGCCAATGATCAGCGCGATCAATGTCAGCCAAACGGGATTCCGTATCCGGTCGCCGATGATTTTGCTATTTAGAAAATATTCCAGCTTGTGAATTACTACGAGAAACACCAGCGCGAAAATCGCCAGCTTCAGAGACACTGTTAAAGCGACAAAGACAGTGACCGTGTTGCTCACCAGATTGCCGACGATAGGCACAAGGCCGCAAAGAAAGGCGACTGCAATGAGCAATGGGGCATACGGCATCTGAACCGCGAAAAGGAAAATCCCGGTCAGCGCCGTGTTGATCAGCGAAATCGTGATCTGCGCTCCCATCACTGTGGCGAAGCTACGGTAGAAATCGCGGAACCGCGTGGAAACTTCATCACAGCAGATGGAGTAAAGATTGTTTCTCACGCGGTGCGTGCTGCGGTAAGGATCAAGCCCGGTTTTGAAAAACAGGCTCGCGGCCGCGACCATTCCCAGGATGCTGAAAACCAGCATCACAGTCATGGTTTTTGCGAAATTGGCAACGTTTCGCAGGTAGTGCGCTTCCTGCCCGAGCACCTGGACGATGGCTTGTCTTAGACTTTCAAAATCAGTGAACGGCAGTTCGATTTGCCGTTTCTGCGCCCAGGCGCTGGCCGAAGGAATGGAGGTATCGGCCACATCTGGCAACGCAAGAATCGCGGCGCGGGTAAAATACACCGCTGCCGTGGCGATCCCAGCCACAACGATGACGAACAAGATCGAGGCGAGCCATTTTCGTTTGGTGAGAAAATAGAACTGGCGCAGCGCAAAGTACGAGAACAAGACCACCAACAGCGGAGCGCCGAGATACAGAACGTCTGCCAAAATAATTGTGGCGGCAAGCACCGCGTAAGAAAGTCGGGTGGGGGTAATCATCGTTCGCGCTCCTCTTTTTAAGTCGATCCCTGCCAGACACATTGTCAACTATGTGGCTAATTGCTGTTGAGTGCCCTGTCCTCGGGCGCGCAGCTTCGACGTTCTGAGTCATGGTCGTCGGCAGAACACTCCGAAGCTTTGTGTATCTGATTAGTCCGGTGCAGAAAGCGCCGGAGCGCCGGCGCAGTCCAAGACGCAAGCGAGCAATACAGGCTAGCAAATGACCAGGCTAGCAAATGACGGGCACGTTTTGGAGCGCGGCGCTGTGCCGCTTTCACAGACCAAAGCAGCTACCGCGTCTTATCGGCGATAGCGCCAATTGCTTTTCTGCACCGCCACGGCCAGCGGTGAATCATGACGCTCTTCCAGTTCTGCGCGCGTAAACGGGAAAACATCCACAGGCACACTGAGCGATTTTTCAGGCAAAAATCGCGGGATCCGATCGCGCGGCGAATCGTTCGCCTCCTGTAACACAATGAAAACGTCTAGGTCGCTGCCAGGCGCATAAGTGTTGTTTTCAAACGACCCAAACACGACGATCTCCTCGACTTCGGGGTGTGTCGCCAGCAGCTCGCGCGCATATTCGTCCATCCCGCGGCGCACCGCCGCCACATCAACCGAGAATATTTTTACAGAACTCAACGATTGCCTCCGCGTTTTCGATCGCCCTGTCCGCTTCTCGCCGCGTGTAGTAATCCACCGGCGCGCCCCGTTCGAACCCATTCGGATAACGGGTGGGAATATAATGTTTGTCCAGTTCCCGGGCCCGATCCATCAATTCAGGGCCGGGACGAGATTCGTCAGGCAAATACTCAAATAACTTTACCAGCGCATGTCCCCACGCTTCCAAGTGTAAATGCTGATAAAGAGCTTTGATCGCCTTCTCTGCCGCCTGATGCGACGCAAATGCCGCCCATTCAAAATGCGCCGATTCGCATGCATCGCCTGCGGCGCGCAGATCCGCTTCCGCTTGCCGCAACCAATCTCGTGAGCGCTCCGGCATGGCGGCATTTTAATCGGGATCGGCGATCCCGGCGAGTGTTTAGCGTCGTTCGCGGTAAGCCGGGATAATCGATCCCGGCTACAGCTACGCGGCCTGACCGGTTTCTTTCTCGGCGCGCTCTTTCAACGCCGCCTTGCGCGAAAGTTTTACCCGGCCTTTATCGTCGATGCCGATGCACTTGACCCAAATGATGTCGCCGACTTTGACGACGTCTTCGGTGCGCTTTACTCGAAAATCCGCGAGCTCGGAAATGTGCACCAGTCCGTCTTTGCCCGGCAAAACTTCGACAAATGCGCCGAACTCCTTGGTTGAGACGACACGGCCCTGATAGGTCTGGCCAATTTCGATTTCGCGCGTCATTCCGCTGATGATTTCCTTCGCACGCGCCATGCTTTCGCCACTGGTCGCATAAATGTGTACCGACCCGTCGTCCTCGATGTTAATTTCAGCGCCGGTCTCCGCGACAATGCCCTTGATCGTCTTCCCACCGGGACCGATGAGCGCGCCGATTTTCTCCGGATTAATCTTGATCGTCTCGATGCGGGGCGCGTATTTCGAGAGCTCCGCCCGCGGCTTCTCCAGTGTGCTGCGCATGATTTGGAGAATTTTCGTGCGCGCTTCCTTTGCCCGCTGAATCGCCTCCGCCATGATCTTGTGACTAATGCCTGGCAGTTTCAGGTCCAGCTGAAATCCAGTGACACCCGCGTCTGTTCCGCAAAGCTTGAAGTCCATGTCGCCAAAATGATCTTCCGAACCGATGATGTCGGTCAGCAATTCGTAGCGCTTCAATTGCCGATCGTCACTGTATTCGGTAACGAGACCGACGGAGATTCCTGCGACCATGCCTTTCATCGGCACGCCGGCATCCATCAGCGCAAGCATTCCGCCGCACACGCTCGCCATCGAGGTCGAACCGTTCGATTCCATAATTTCGCTGGAGACGCGAATCGCATAACGAAATTCGTCTTCCAGCGGTACCAGCGGTTCGAGCGAGCGCTCCGCCAGCGCGCCGTGGCCGATCTCGCGCCGGCCAGGGCCGCCGGTTCGCCCCGTTTCGCCCACGCTGAACGGCGGGAAGTTGTAGTGCAAAATGAACCGCTTCGATTGTTCGCCGCCGCCGTAAGCGTCCAGCATTTGCGCTTCTTCGATCGGCGCCAGAGTGGCCAAGGCGAGTGCCTGCGTTTCGCCGCGCTGGAAAATGGCCGAGCCATGCGCGCGCGGCAGCACGCCCACTTCGCAGGTGATGAGGCGCAACTCTTGATAACCGCGACCGTCCACGCGTTTCTTTTTGTCCAGAATGCTGATGCGAAACGCTTTTTTCTGCACGTAATCGAATGCTTGCGAGATCGCGAAGGGATCGGTCTCGGGGTGCTTTTCCAGGATCACGCTCTTCACTTCTTCGCGCAGGCCGTCGATCGCTTTCGCTCGGCCTATCTTCCCTTCGGTGTAAAGCGCGCCTTCAATGCGGTCGCCAGCCACTTGGTAAGCGATCTCAAGCAGCTCTGGCTTGACCTGCAAAAGCGGCATTTCGCGTTTCGGTTTTCCGATCTGCGCGGCGAGTTCCTTCTGAATGCGAATCATCTCGCCCGCGTGCCCGTGCGCGAACTCGAGCGCTTTGACGAAATCGGCTTCGGGCAGTTGATTCGCTGCGCCTTCGATCATGATCACGTCGTTTTCAGTGCCGACGTAAACCAGGTCGAGATCGCTCTGCCCCCGCTCTGAGTGTGTCGGATTGGCAACGAATTGGCCGTTCACGCGGCCGACGCGCACCGCGCCAATCGGACCGGCAAATGGAATGTCTGAAACGCACAGCGCCGCGGATGCGCCGTTTAGCGCGAGAATGTCGGGATCGTTCTCGCCATCGGCGCTCAGCAGGATCGAGATAATCTGTGTGTCGTAAAAATATCCTTGCGGAAAAAGAGGTCGCAGCGGCCGATCGATCATCCGCGAAGTGAGCGTTTCCTTTTCCGTGGGCCGGCCTTCGCGTTTGAAATAGCCGCCCGGAAATTTTCCGGCGGCCGCCGCTTTTTCGCGATAATCAACCGTGAGCGGAAAATAATCCTGACCTTCCTTGATCGCGGTGGCGGAGACCGCGCTCGCCAAAATCATGCTGTCGCCGCAGGTGACGATGACCGCGCCGTCGGCGAGCTTGGCGATTTTGCCGGTTTCGATGGTGATGTTTGTGGCGCCTATTTGCGCCGTGACCTTTTCTTGCATTCTACTTTCCTGGATGTGCGATCCAGGCGGTCACCCTGATTGTAGGTTTTAAACCCGTTGTCCGGCGGCTGCCGGACGCGAAACTAAAACCTAAAATCCAAGGTGATTACTGCGCCTGGACTGCTGGTTAACTTTTTAGTCTAAGTTGTGGCTTCGAGCAGTTCAAATGTTGGGATCCCGAGACTTACCGAAAGATCTTGCGGTTATTTGCGCAGGTTCAGCTTCTCGATCAGTTTCTTATACCGATCGGTTTCCGTTTTGCTCAAATAATCGAGCAGACTCCGCCGTTGCGCGACCATCTTAAGCAAGCCGCGGCGCGAAGAATGATCTTTCCGATTGGTCTTGAGGTGCTCGGTCAAATGCTCGATCCGGCGGGTGAGAAGTGCGACCTGCACATCCGCGCTGCCGGTATCTTTGTCATGCAACTGGAACTCCTTGAGGTCCGACGTTTGGTTGCTCTCTGCCATAACGAACGGGCGTATTGTAACCGAAGAACCCATTTTAGCAACTCAGATTGCACCCCCCCTTTAGCGAGCAAAATACAAACGCTGGCGCGCAATCCATCTTTGAACGCCTTTTGGGGCCACTTCTAGCCGCTGGCGTGCGGCATCGTAACTAGCTCGATCTGTTCCCTTCCTTCGGTTGGAGGATCGACAAGAAGACGCCCGAGAGTGGGGGCCCTCGCTAGGGAAAAAAGGGCGTGTGCCGGAACTTTAAGCTTCAGCGCGCGCGCTATTAACGTTCTGAATTGATTAATGCTCAGGACGAGATCGATTCCGCTGGTCGAGCCAGGCACGCCCGTCGTTCATGAGTGTCGAGGCTGCCTTAACAAAAATCTCAGTGGTTTTTCGTCTTTACCTGCACGACGTTGGAGTTGGGACTCGTACCGTTGCCGTTATACGCTCGTACCCGATAATAATAGGTCGTACGCGCGCTCAACCCGGTAACATTGTAACTGGTCGTGTTGCCGACATTCAAATCCTGATAGCCAGGTACGTAATTCACAAAAGAACTGTCCCTGGCCACATCCAAGCGGTAACCTGTCGCCCCACTTACACTGCGCCAGTTCGCGGTGAAGCTGCTGGCAGTCACGTTGGTTGCCTTTAGCGCCTTTGGAGCAGCTGGCGTCCGCGCCGGCGTAGGAGTAGCCGTTGCCGTTGGGGTTGGCGTAGGCGTGGGCGTCGGCGTCGCCGTTGGCGTTGGCGTAGGTGTTGGCGTCGGTATTGCCGAGCAGTCGCCAGGTCCGGCGGTGTTGTCGATAAAGCCGGAGACTGTGCCACTGAAGGGCGAGGACAGGTTATTCCCAGTGGCATTCACTACTACTACGAAGTTATGGCCCGCGGGAACGGTGAAGGAGTAGGTCGCTGTGTCGACCGTGGTCCCTAGGCCGACAATACCACTGTCACCAAGGTAGTTCGCGTCTATATTAGTCGGATCGTAGACCTGGTCGTAGGCGACACTTTCGATGTCACCTGGCCCACCGAGTGTCGCGTTGATCGTCACGGTGTAGCAACGAGCCGCGCCGCTCGTGTTGGTGAAGGTAAACGTTTCGTAAGCGTGCGTTCCTGGGAAACCACCACCGGGGCTGCTCTTAGGGGCGGAGCAGGTGCTCGGGCGGCCATCCCGGCCAATACGATCGGCCTGCGTCGGATCACTCGCCGTGAGCTGGCTGGGTGGAATCTGTTGATCGGGGCCGCCGGCACAGGTCGGGATGGTGAACGGGATCGACTTGCTTCCGCTCGCGTAAGTCAGGTTAAGCGAAAGCGCGATCGGCGTGCCGCAGGCGAATGTATCCGAGACCGAGATCTTGAACGGCGTCGCGTTCGTGCTGCTGCCATCGATCAACATGTCTGGATAGGTGGAGCTTGCGTCG
>QHQA01000087.1 GCA_003219695.1 Verrucomicrobiota bacterium | reverse complement strand
CCGGAATGATGGCTGGCTATCTTCTCGCGCGCGCCGGCGTGCCTGTGGCGATCTTGGAAAAACACGCCGATTTTAACCGCGATTTCCGCGGCGACACTATTCATCCGTCCACACTAGAGTTGATGCACGAACTCGGTTTGCTCGACAAATTCCTAAAGCAGCCGCACCAAGAACTGCGACAGCTTAGCGGCGTCGTTAATGGCCAGGTCGTGCCGATCGCGGATTTCACGAAGCTGCCCACGCGCTGCAAATTCATTGCGTTCATGCCGCAGTGGGATTTCCTCAATTTCCTATCCACGCACGCAAAACGATTTTCGAATTTCCAGCTGCTGATGGAACACGAAGTCGTCGATCTGCTCATCGAGAACGACCGCGTGATCGGCGTTCGTGCAAAGACTCCGCACGGCGAAGTGGAAGTGCGCGCGGAGCTCGTCATCGGCGCAGATGGGCGGCATTCGATTACTCACGCGCGCGCCGCTTTGGAGCAGCGCGAGTTTGGCGTGCCGATCGACGTGCTTTGGATGCGCATTTCAAAGAAACAAGGCGATCCGGAACAATCATTCGGTTTTTTCGAGCACGGAAAACTTCTCGTGTTACTTGATCGCGGCGACTACTGGCAAGCTGGCTTCGTCATTCCCAAAGGCGGCTTCGACGAGATCAAAGAGCGCGGACTGACGCAACTTCAAAATGACATCGTCGGCTTCGCCGGATTTCTACGCGACCGCGTGGCTGAGCTGGAGGACTGGTCGAACATCAAATTGTTGACCGTGCAAGTTAATCGCTTGCGAGAGTGGTGCCGCGAGGGATTGCTGTGCATCGGTGATTCTGCACACGCCATGTCGCCGGCGGGCGGCGTGGGAATTAATTTGGCTATTCAGGACGCGGTCGCGACCGCGAATTTGCTTGCTGAAAAATTGCGAAGAGGTCCGGTCACCGTTGACGATTTGCGAAAGGTTCAGGCGCGCCGGGAATGGCCGACGCGCCTGATCCAGGGAATGCAGGTTTTTATCCATCGCCGAGTCGTCACTGGCCGAACATCGGATCGCAAAAATTCATTGCCGTTCGTGCTTCGTCTGCTGAAATGGTTTCCAATTCTGCGACAATTTCCTGCCCGCTTCATCGGGCTCGGCCCGCGCCCGGAACACTTCCGCAGTTCGGGCACCGGGTAGAGTTGATTTTAAAAACTCCCGAAGGTAAATGGTGTTTCCAATAAAGCAGAGATTTTACAGATCACGCGGATTCGTAGTTTCCGCTCCTTTGGTTCTGCGTACGGATCTATCTTTAACGTGCCGACAAAACGCGATTTTGGCCTAGTAAGTAGATCGAGGCGTGGCGCAAGATCGTCGTGGCGTAACTAGTTGCAAATCGCTGAATGATCCAAGCCTCTTTGCTGCGCAGAATTCGCTCTAAATAATACGGGTGATAACGCACCAGCGAGCCCAAATAAAAAAAGATTAGGTAACCAGCGATGAACTCATCCATTTTGAGCGACGGCTTTTCCGCAAGCGGAAGTGCAAAGTGAAAGTCCTCCTCGTCGGAGAAGACATTCGGCATGAAGAGAAGCTTAATCGCCGCACGAGCATCCTCGTGTAAGGCAGGAAGCTCGCTTCTCTCATTCTCGACACGGTAAATCTTCTTGCTTTGGAAAAATCGATACGTGGGTTGGTCGTGCGCCATTATCCCAAAAATCCGCTCGCATTCGTTTTTCCCCAAACTTATTTCGTCAAAGGATTCCAGAAACTTGCTTAGCGAGTACTCACGCTTGAGCAATTTTCCTGCGTTCCCCAGAGCGAGACACGGCCACATGTCCGAAGATGGCTCGGATTTCTGACTGAACAGCAATCTACTACGGACCGGCAGAATGACAGGCGTTCCAAATCCCGCGTCTTGGTATTCGAAACTGATGTCCGTTAGGTAAGAAAGGAGATCAACTATTCGAAACGAACATCCTCTTGGTAGTTTTTGGTCTGTCAACAGCTCGTAGAGTTCTGGAAAAACTCCTGGTTCGACCACAGCTACCCTCTGAGAATCGAAGGCATCGCCGCTTTCGTATTTTTGAGTCAGTCCGTGCTTTAAGGGCTGCGCAAAGACGTCGGGCTTGCGCAGAGAAATGAACGCCTTCGCCAGGTTCAGAAACGCATAATAATAAAAAAGCGGGCTGGCGCGGTGGTGCAGCTGGCGCGCGGACGAGAAGAACGTGTAGCCTTGGCGAATAAACGCTTGAAACAGATCGTACGTGTCATCGCACTGCTTGCCTTCGAATCCCGTTAAGGAGCTCACAAGTCTCTTTCCCGCCTCTTCGACGTCGCAATAAAAACTCAACGCGGCGAAGATCTCTTCGTCAGGATTACAACTGGTTCGAAGCTCTCCACGTGGGTACCTATCAAGCTTTAGCGGCAGAAAGGCGCTTGCCTTACGCGCCGTCGACACGCTGGCAATTCGATCAGACTGCGATTCATTCATGCAGTGAGACGAAAGTTATCGGTCTGAATTTTGCTCGCAACAAAGTTGATCAATACAGAAGAATTAAGCATGAGCTTCGATCTCGATCGCCTCCACTGCGCGCATGAGCGGATTCGACCATACATTCATCGTACACCGGTGTTGACGAGTTCGCGACTGAATGAGGCGAGCGGAGCGTCGTTGTTTTTTAAGTGCGAAAATTTTCAGAAGATCGGCGCGTTCAAGGCGCGCGGAGCGACCAACGCGGTTTTTGCGCTCGATGATGCGACTGCGCGGCGCGGCGTGGCGACGCATTCGTCGGGCAATCACGGGGCCGCAGTCGCGCGCGCAGCGAAGTTGCGCGGCGTTCCCGCGCACATCGTCATGCCATCGAACTCGGCGAAGGTGAAGATTCGCGCAGTGGAGAGCTACGGCGCGCACGTTGTTTTTTGCGAGCCTACGGAGGAGGCACGCGAGGCCACGTGCGCGGACGTAATCGCGAAGACGGGCGCGACACTGATTCACTCGTTCGAAAACGAGAACGTGATAGCGGGGCAGGGGACCGCGGCTGTGGAGTTTCTTGAAGATGTTCCCGATCTTGACGTCATCATGTGCCCAGTCGGCGGCGGCGGTTTGCTTGCCGGCACGGCGGTCGCAGCCAAATCGATACGACCAAATATTAAAGCGATTGCAGCCGAGCCGGCGAACGCGGATGACGCAGCGCAATCGTTTCGCGCGGGGCGGCGGCTCGTCACGCAGAAGAAATTCACGATTGCTGATGGACTGCGCACGAATATTGGGGAGCCAAATTTTGCAATCGTCCAGCGCTATGTGGACGACATCGTGACGGTGAGCGAAGCAGCGATTATCTCGGCCATGCGCACGATTTGGGAAACGATGAAAATCGTCATCGAACCGTCCGCGGCTGTTCCTTATGCGGCGATTCAGGAACGCGCAATCGGCGTAAAAGGAAAACGCGTGGGAATTATTCTGACCGGCGGCAATGTCGATCTGGATGCGTTGCCGTGGGGCTCCAGAGCGAGTTAAATAAAACTATGGCCGCTTTAACCGCCCTGTAGCCACGGCCCCTATGGGCCGTTAATGTCAGTCCGCCATTGAGAAACGGCGTGTAGCGTCGCGACTATAACATCAGCAGATGCGCAAAGTCCTGATCATACTGGCAGTTCTCATCGCATGTATCGCTGCGATGTTGGCTGCATGGATCTTTGGCGGGCGTCAGCTTTCGTTGTTCATCGATCGTTTCGAGACGATTGAAATCGATTCGGCGAAGGTAACCTTGATCGCCTATGAAGGCAGCGGCACCGGCGGCGTCCTGATTGTAAACAAGCTCGAATTAAGTCTGAACGAAACGGCTCCGAACCTGTCGCCGAGCATCGGTTCGAGCAAAGACAATCAGTTTGCTCTGGCCAGCGGCGGGAAAGTTTTTGCCTTCGGTCCGCTCGCACCCGGTGAGCGCCTCGCGACCGCGCCACCTGTCGGGGATGACGCTTCTCTTGAGACGCGTCGCAGCATTCTCAGTTGGCCGACACCGTTCGATTTCAATTTCATGACCGGCCAGGCGCCATTGTGGAAACGGCACGTTTATTACCAGTTGCGCTGGAGGAAATCCTCCGGCGCGACACTCGATATCCTCTGGCGATACGAGCAAAACTTTTACCCAAGCCAGGGTTGGGGCGGCGGCTTCGTGACTCGCGAAGGTTCAACGGGTCTGGTGCGGCTGGAGATCAAGGAATGACGGCTTCTCAGCCCCGAACGCTTTCGGGGCTGCCCAAGCCGTCGCTCCTTGATTACGCGCCATCAATGACCTTGTCTCTCAATGCATTCGCGGCATCGTTTCTCCGTGCGACTTGCGCGTAAATTTCGAAAACTGTTTTCCCGCGACGCTGCGCAGAGCCTCTGGGAGCACGTGTGTCGTTGGACGCACCCCGTGAGTGCGCGGCGTATTCTCGCCACAATCGATCGGGCGGAGTTAGAAAAGCTACGGCGACATTATCCTTACCGGCCGAACGCGCGCAGGATCAACGCCTACGAAGACGCAGCCTACTGGCTCGGTGTCAACGTCAAGCACATCCAGGATCTTTGGCTCGATCGCGCGCCGCCTCTTCACATTCTCGATCTGGGCTGCGGCGCCGGTTATTTTCTTTACCTTTGCCGGCTCTTCGGCCACGAAGGCCTCGGAATTGATACCGACGAAGACCCGTTCTTCGAGGGAACGACCCAGTTTCTCGGCGTTAGACGCGTGATCTCGCGAATCCAACCGCAGACACCGCTGCCCGATCTGGGAGGAAAATTCAACCTCGTCACCGGCCATCGCGTCTGTTTTCACCGAACCGCGCGCGACGAAAATGGCGAATGGCTTGAGTGGACTCCTGCCGATTGGGAGTTTTTTATCAATGATATTCGGACACGATTCCTTAAGCGTAATGGACGTCTCCTTTTGGAATTCAATCCCAGACAGAACGGATCCTCCTTCTTTACGCCGGAATTGCGCGACTCTTTTCTCTCACAAGGCGCGCGCATTTTCCGTCGGAAGGCGCTGTTTGCAGCGAATCCAAACGAACGCCCGCGATTTAGACAGATCCGATAAGTGACGAGTGACGAGTGAGCGCCAAAGGCGCGGCATTCATCAGGAAGCCTGGGGCAACGCCCCAGGATTGATGAAATAAAAAATCCGGCAGCGCTGAAAGCGCGATTCACTTTCAGGACACGTTCGATGCATGATTGGCGCTATGCCCCAATCACTCAGCAAAGTCATCGTTCACATCATTTTTAGCACCAAGGATCGCAAGCCCTGGCTCGATGCCACGTGCGGCCGCGGATGCACGCTTATCTGGCAACGATCTGCCGCGATCTCGGCGCGGAACTTGTGCGGATCGGCGGTGTAGCTGATCACGTTCACATTGTGACGACGCTGCCCCGAACTCTTTCCCAGGCTCAACTCATCGAGCACATAAAGAAAACGTCCTCGAAATGGATCAAAGAACTTAATGCCCGGTATCGCGGTTTTTTCTGGCAGCGCGGGTATGGTGCATTTTCAGTGAGCCTGAGTCAGCTCCGCGCTGTGCTGCAATACATCGGGACGCAACAAGAGCACCATCGCACTCGCACGTTTCAGGAGGAATACCGCGAGCTGTTGCACAGGCACGGTGTTGATTTCGACGAGCGTTATGTTTGGGATTGAGACGGTGAATCGCGCTTTCAGCGCTACGTCGTGAGGCTGTTCGAATCCCTGGGGCGTTGCCCCAGGCTCGCGATGAGATGGCGCCTTTGGCGCTAAACACATGCAGCGCGCCGTTCCTTCCAATTCTACGTCTTCCAATCTGAGCAATCCCAGCCAAGCATTCGCTCGAGGTTTGCGATGTCTTTGGCGAAAATTTCGCAGAGGTGTTTTCTTTCTTCTTGCGTCATTTCGCGCTCGTAGGGAACAACGTTCCGATCTTTGTCGCGTGATGAAACGAGCGGCTGGACGCCCAAAAAGCGAAAGATTGCGTCCAGCGTTTCGGCTTTCTTGTCCCGAAATTCTTCGAACTTCACAATCTTTACCTGCTCGCGCGGAAAGAATTTGAAGGCCCGTTCGAGTTGCTCGGCATAAAAGCCGCGATCAACATAGGAGAAGCGCCGCGATTGCAGCGGCGCGATTTCGCTGGCGCGGTGTTTTTCTTCCTTCACCGCATCGAGAAAGTCGAGGGGTTCGCGGCCTTTGAAGCGTTGCATGTTCCAATGCGCGAAGGCGCGATCGGCTGGATTTCGCAGGATGATGAGCAATTTGATTTTCGGATTGTATTTCCAAATCCGTTCCATTGCCGGTTTCCAGTAGATGTAAATCGGCGTGCACTCGCCGGCGATTGTCGAGGGACGCACTGGCGGGAAGCGCACGTGGAGCGGCGAAAATTTCTTCGTTATCGAAGAAATGGATTTCCTGCTTATCGCCCATGGTGATGTCCGGGTGTTTGCTCAGAAAATAATGCAGCGCAGTCGTTCCCGATTTTTGCGCGCCGGCCAGAATGAAATCCAGGCAGTCGATTTTGCGCCGCTTGGTTCGAAACATGGGCGGAATCTACATGTGGAACGGTGTAGGGGAAGCTGACGGCTTCCCCTACGAAGGTTGTGAACTAACACGCGCAGTTGTCGCAATTGAGCCTGCATTTTATGATGCGCCCATGCCAAACGAATTTCGCAGGTTCTTTCTCGGCGCGATTTTCATTTTCGCTGCCGGGTTCAGCGTATCCGCGTTTGCGGATGAAGGGATGTGGCTGTTCAATGCGCCGCCGGTGAAACAGCTCAAGGAAAAATATCAGTTCGAGCCGACGCCGCAGTGGCTTGATCATCTGCAAAAAGCCAGTGTCCGTTTCAATTCCGGCGGCAGCGGCTCGTTTGTTTCTGCAAATGGGCTCGTGATCACAAATCATCATGTCGGGGCCGACACATTGCAGAAGATCAGCGATCCGCAGCACAACTATTTGCGAGACGGTTTCTACGCCCGAACGCAAAAGGACGAGATCAAATCGACTGACCTCGAATTGAATGTGCTCATGTCGATTGAAGACGTGACGGCACGCGTGAACGGCGCGGTGAAACCGGGGATGACTGGCGAACAAGCGGCCGGCGCCCGCAAAGCGGTCATTGCCGCCATTGAAAAAGAAAGCAAGGAGAAGACCGGGCTGCGATCCGATGTCGTCACGCTTTACCAGGGCGGCGCGTACAATCTTTATCGCTACAAACGTTATGATGACGTGCGGCTGGTCTTCGCGCCTGAACAACAAATTGCGTTCTACGGCGGCGACCCGGATAACTTCGAATATCCGCGTTACGACCTCGATATTTGCATCTTTCGCGTCTATGAAATGGTCAGTCGGCGAAGATCGACAATTATTTGAAAATCAATCCGCGCGGCCCGAGCGATGGCGAGCTGACTTTCGTAAGCGGCAGCCCGGGCAAGACGGATCGGCAACTGACTCTCGATGAGTTGGCCGACACACGCGATCGATATCTGCCTTACGTCTTGAGCATGTTTAACCGGCGCGAAGTGCTGGAGCTGGCTTACAGCGCGCGCTCATTAGAGAACGCAAGAAAAGCGCGCGACGATCTCTTTGGCGATCAAAACAATCGGAAACGCTACGACGGTTATCTGGCCGGGCTGCTGGACCCGCAGATCTGGTCGCAGCTTAAAACGAGCGAGCAAAAATTGCGCGGCGCGATGGCGCGGGATCGCAAGTTAAAATCGGCTAACGCTGCGTACGATCGCATCAAGAACGCGCAGGCGCAGATCGCAAAAATTGCGCCGCTTTACAATAATCTGGAAATGGAACGTCCCAGATACACGGCTTACCGAGAACCGCGCGCATTCGTCAGTAACCTCTTCAAATACGCGCGCATGCTTCTCCGCGCTGTGGACGAACGCGCCAAGCCAGACTGCGAACGGCTGCCAGAATTTCGGGACAGCGCGCGCGACTCGCTCGAGCTGGAGCTTTTTTCCACCGAGCCGATTTATGACGATTACGAAATTCTGCGCCTTACCGATTCATTGACCGATTTCGCCTCGCGATTTGGTGCAGATGATCCGATGGTGAAGAAAGCGCTTGCAGGAAAATCGCCGCACGCGCGGGCAGTAGAGCTCGTGACTGGGACAAAGCTCAAGGACGTGGCCGCGCGCAAAGAACTTTACGGGAAAGATGCATCTGCGTTGCAGGCTGCGCATGATCCAATGCTCGATCTCGCGCGCCTGGTCGATGGACCAGCAAGAGAAGCGCGCAAGCTTCATGACGCGCAAGAGGAAATTAAAAAACAGGCGTACGCCGAGATTGCCAAAGCCCGTTTCGCCATCGAAGGCATAAGCGTTTACCCCGACGCGACCTTCACGCTTCGGCTTTCGTACGGGACCGTTCGCGGCTACGAGCAGGACAGGAAACAGATTCCCGCGTTCACCGATTTCGCCGGGTTGTATCAGCGGGCCGCCGAGCACGACAACAAACCGCCATTCGATCTGCCGCAACGTTGGATCGACAAAAAGGCCAATCTAAACCTGGCGACAAAATTCAATTTCGTTTCCGACGCCGACATTATCGGCGGGAACAGCGGCAGCCCGGTCGTAAACAAGGAGAACGAATTCGTCGGCATCATTTTCGACGGCAACATTCAATCGCTCGTGCTCGACGCCATTTACACCGATACGCAGGCGCGCGCCGTGTCGGTCGATTCCGCAGCGATCATTGAGGCGCTGAGACACGTGTACAGTGCGCAACCGCTCGTGGACGAATTGTTGAGCGCAAAGTAACGTAATTCCTGTCATTCCGAGCGGAGTCGAGGAATCCCGTAGTGTAAGCCATCGGTATCGCCGCGGGATCCTTGGGCTCCGCTGTGCTTCGCTCAGGATGACAGAAACGCTATGGCAGCTGCTTAAGCAGCGTCTTCCAGCGTGCCCAGGCTTCGTCGCGCGCTTTTTTGTCGCCCTCGCGGACGGCGGGGTTGTTCGGTTCGCCTGAGCGCATGAAGCCGTGGCCGGCGCCTTTGTAAATTACCGGCTCGTATTTTTTGCCGGCCGCTTTCATCAGTTCTTCGGCCTTGCGAATGGTGGCGTCCACGCGCTCGTCGTTCTCAGCGTAAAAACCGTAAACCGGACAGGCGATGTTTTTCACCTTGTCGGGAGAATCGGGCGCGACGCCGTAGAATGAATATGCCGCTTTCAATTTTGGATTTTCATTCGCGTACGCGAACGTAACGCCGCCGCCCCAGCAAAACCCGCACACCGCGAGTGCGCCGTTGCACGATGGAATTTTTGTGAGCGCGTAATCAGCCGTCGCGTCGAGATCGCTCGTCACCTGCTCTTTTGGCAACTCGGATGTTGCTTTTCGCGCAGCATCGAGATCTTCGAATTTTTGTCCGCCGTGCAAATCGGGTGCGATGGCGATCACGCCGTTCTCGGCCAGTTCGTCGCACAAGCTGCGCACCCAATCCGTGAGACCAAAAATTTCACTGACGGCGAGCACGGCCGGCGCTTTGTCTTTGCGCTCCGGGTACACGACGAACGCCTTGATGGTGCGGCTGCCCGATTTGATATCGACCCAGTCGGCATGCCGCGGCGAACTGTTCAATCGTTCTCGACCAAAATCCTTGATCGTCTCGGGATTACAGCGCGCGTCGCACATACAGAAGATAACAAGCGCTCCAATGAAGAATCGCGCGAGCAGAAGTTTCTGTTTCATAAAATATGCGTGTGTTTCGAAAAACGCATTCATGCTTCGTTCGCAGGGATGATGATGCAACTCAAGCTGTCTGTCGCCGGGACGACAACCTTACGCTTAAAGATCGCCGCATCGATGCTCCAGCGCCCCGCGCCATAAAACAGCATAAACAAAAACACCCAGCAGAGCACAACGGCCAGTTCCCCTTTGTTGAGAATGGGAAAGAATTGCTCAGTGGGCGTTGGCGCGTGCCCGATCGCTTTACCCGCGGCGTGTACCATGAAATACGCCACCGCCATTTCACCGGCTGCGATAAAAGCCGCAAGCCGGGTCAGAAAACCGAACGCGATCATGAGCCCACCGACGAGTTCAATAATTCCGCCGACAAGCATCAGACCCTGCACGCCGCCGTGTCCGCCTGGCGGGAACCCGAGAAGCTTCTGACCGCCGTGACAGGCGAATATAAGGCCAACGATAAACCGCATGATGCAATAAACTGGATCTGCAAATCGATTCAGAGACTTCATGGCCGTTCAGGCTGAACGATGTCGATGCTGCGTGTCAAGCCCGTTGCAGCATCCATAGGTGGAACGCGTTATCCCTAACGCGTTGGCACACAGGTGCGGCTCTCTGCCAAATTTTTGCTCATGCGAGAACGCACGACCTCTTGCGCCTTCGGCGATTGGTTTGGCATCATCTTCGGAGAAGCCGATCCACCTACGCCGCTTTCTTCGCGGACTGCGCTTTTCTCCCGCGTGATTTGCCTTTTGATTTTTTCTTCGTGCCGGTTTGCTCCAGGCTCTTTTGCAAGACAGACACCAGATCAATCACTTTGGTTGGCTTGGGCGCTTTCTTCGGCTTCTCTTCAATTTCCTTTCCGCCGGCTTCGACTTTTTCTTCGATGACTTCCATGAGCGCTTCGCGATAATCGTCCTTGTACTTTTCCGGGTTCCACTGTGAGCTCATGCTATCGATGAGTGACTTGGCCATGTTCATCTCGCGTTTGCCGACCTCGGTTTTCTTTGGAACATGCAGCTTTTCAGTATCGGCGAGTTCATCCGCGAAATGCATCAGCTCTAGAACCAGCGCGCCATCTTCCGGTTTTACGCCGGCCAAATATTGGCGTGTCTTGATCACGACCTTGGCGATGCCAACTTTGTTGCTTTCTTTGAGCGCATCGCGCAGGAGCGCGTAGGCTTTGTCTCCGCCCTTCTGTGGCTCAAGATAGTATGGCTTATAAAAAAACATCGGATCGATCTCTTCCTGATCAACGAAATCCTGGATATCGACTGTCTGTGTTGCTTCCAGATCGACACGCTGGAAATCTTCGTCCTTGAGCACGACATACTTCCCCTTCTCGTACTCGTAGCCCTTGACGATTTGGTCCCAGGGAACTTCCTTGCCGTCCTTTTCAGCGACGCGCTTGTAACTGACCGGGCTCAAATCGCTCTTGCGCAGCAAACGAAACTTGAGCTCCTCCCGCTGCGTAGCCGGGTAAAGTGCGATGGGTATATTTACCAAGCCAAAGCTGATACTGCCCTTCCAGATCGCGCGCGCCATACGCAGTTATTTCGCGGCACGGGCTGCAATTGCGCGTCCAGTTCTTGTCATGTCGAGCGAAGTCGAGATATCTCTGGAGCCACTGCAATGGCAGCGCCACAGAAATAATTAGAGATTCGTCGACTCCGCTCGGAATGACAACGAATCGAGTGGGTAGCGATTCTCGACCCTACGCGGCCAGTTCGAGTTCTTGTTGCGAGATGCCGCGCAACTCGAAAAGCCGGATCAAGGTTTCCTCGATCAAATTGTTCGGACACGATGCGCCGGCGGTAATGCCGATGACTGCCGGCCCGCTGGGCAACCAGAAATGCGAGACTACCTCGCGTTTCTCGTGCAAATTGTAGTGCTTGATCTCGGTAGCGGAAACCAGCCGCGAAGCGTTGAGCACGAAATAAGTCGGAAGTTTTTCTTCGCCCATCTCCGCCAGGTGCGACGTGTTCGAGCTGTTGTAACCGCCCACGACGAGCAGAAGGTCCATCGGGACGTCAAGCAGCTCACGCAATGCATCCTGCCGCTCCTGTGTTGCGCCGCAGATCGTGTCGAAGAAGCGGAAATTTTTTCCTGCAAGCTCAGGTCCGTCGCGATCGATAATCGCCTGGCGAACGCGCCGCTGCACTTCCTCAGTCTCGCCGCGCAACATGGTAGTCTGATTTGCCACACCGACTGTCTTCAGATGCACGTCCGGATCGAACCCCGGTGAATGCGCGCCCTCGAATTTTTCCAGAAATGCCTGCTTGTCGCCGCCGTGACGGATGTAATCGCAAACGTAATCGGTGTCCGCAAGCGTCAATACCACAAGGTAATGTCCGCTGCCGTCACCTAGTGCGCGCGAGCTGGTGGCTTTGGTCTCTTCGTGCTCGGCTTTGCCGTGAATAATAGAAGTGGCCGATTCGCTGGCGTATTTCCGCACTCGTTTCCAAACGCTCATCACGTCGCCGCAGGTGGTATCGACAATCTGGCAACCGCGGTCCTTGATCTGCTGTTGAAGCGACAATTCCGTTCCAAACGCCGGCACGATGACCACGTCTTCGGGGCCGAGATCGGAAATATCGGCCTCCTTGTTTTTGCCAGTCAGATTTTTGATGCCTAACGAGGCGATCTGATGATTGACCTCGGGGTTATGAATAATTTCGCCCACAATGAAGAGCCGACGATCTTTAAAAACTTTTCGCGCGGCGTACGCGAGATCGATGGCGCGCTCGACGCCGTAACAGAAACCAAATTGCTTGGCCAAGCGCACGGTGGTATCGCCGACCGAAATGATTCCGCCAGCGCGGCGGATTTTTTCGATGATGTCGCTCCGATAATGCGACTCCACCTGTTGCTGCACGGCCGCCATTACGTCCGGCGTGCGCAAGTTCACTTTCTGGCGCGCGGTCGTACCGCTGGAAATCAGGTTCGTGCTCATATCCTTCTCGGCGTCATTCCGAGCGAAGCGAAGCGCAGTCGAGGAATCCCGTAGAAATACCTTGAGGTTGCGCAACGGGATGTCTCGACTTCACTCGACATGACCAGCCAGAGATGTTTCGCTTCGCTCAACATGACACACTGGAGCGGTTGCGGCAACGCGCCGCGGCCGGACTATTGAAGCAGTGGTCCGCTAGGCTTTTCAAACCCGGCGTCCGTAATCATCAATCGCGGATCGGGATCCGGAGTTCTCGAATCATCCACCCGCTGCACTTTCGGTCCAATTGTTTCATCCTCGGGCTGCGTGTTAGCGATGTTTACCGGCGTCCCAATCTGCACCAGCGCGAAAAATTTCGGCGCCGCTTCGCCTTTCAGTCGGATGCAGCCGTGTGTGCGTGGTGTCGGATGGACAAAACCCTGATGAAAGCCGTACGCAGGCGCGAACTCGCACCAGTAGCCCATAGGATAACCAACGTAACGGCCAGGCCCGCCTCCAGTGGAAGGAACCACACGATCGCCTTGGACGCTAAATCCGTACGATCCCGAACGTTTATGCTCCTGCTTGGAGTAGATGTTGAAATTGCCCTTTGGCGTCGGTTTCGCTGGAGTCCCAACCGAACACGCCACCGCCATTAGACACCGGTCGCCCTCCATTACGTAAATGTTTTCCTTCGATAGCGAAACCAGAACACGCACTTTGGACGGGTCGTTCGGCTTATACGCAGTCACATGATAAGGGCCGCCCGCGCTTACCCGCCCTCCGGTCGCACAACCAGTCAACAGCAGTACCGAGCCGCCGGCACACAGCAAAATTACTCTGTAAACATGTCGCATACGTGCGTACTGGATAAAGTGAGGCGTTCTTTTGTCAACTGTGTAGCGCGCTTGTCTCAAGTGCAGGGCCAGGATCAGCGACGCCAGGCTACACGTGTCACGCAGTGAAAATTGTCAGGAAAGCGACTTCGATTGCCAGGGCCTCGTGAATGTTGCGGCCCAGATGATCGCGCAATTCCTGAAGGCGACAGATGCGTTTTAAAATTTCGGCGATACTGAGGCGCGTTGCAAGCGCAGCGGTTTCTTCTTTTGCGCGAGGCAGATCACGTTGTGCCACGCTAGTACTGGCCCGAAGGACATCAGTCCACCACGCGAATAACGCTTCGATCAGGCCGGCGCGCCGTTGCAAGTAAAGACTTTCGGTAAGCGCCTTGTAGTATTCCTCGCGTTCTGCCAACCAGGCGCCATCAGTCGCATCTTTGTAGCGTGTTTGCTCCTGTTTGAAAGCGTCGTCGGTTTCGCGCTTCACCTCCTGGCGCACGGCGCGAAGCAGACGCTGAAATTCCTGAGCAAGTCGATAGGCAAACTGAAGCGTCCAGCCCCGTTGACGGGAAGCCTGTTGCAACAATTTCACGAGCTCCTCTTCTTCATGTTTGAGTCGGGGCTGACCATTTAGCGCGAGCGGGATCGCGATGCACCGCGAGAGAATTGTCTCCGGCAAAGCTTCGGGCAAAGCACTTAGCAGAAGCAGCAGGGAATCCTTTGGCGGTTCCTCCAAGGTTTTAAGAAATGCATTCGCCGCCTCGGTTTGAAGCCGGTCGGCATCGGGAATGATGGCGACTTTGCGTCGGCTATTTATTGCGCGCATTTGCAGCGCGTGCTCCAGTTCCCGGATTTGCGCAATCACAATGCGCCGTGATTTTGATTCGGGGCGTGCAACGAAAATCTCCCTGGCCTTGGATGAGAAAACGTCTTTCGCCGGTGTGCCATTAACCAGGCTGGCCAGGTTCGCCGCCAGCAGTTGCTTTCCGCTGCCCGGAGGTCCGGTGATCAAATAAGCGTGCGCAAGCCGCTCTTGTTCGTGGGCGCGTCGCAAATACTCAAGCGCTGTTTCGCGGGAGAAAGGCATGTGGATCAGAAGTGAGACACAAATGCGGCTGACGAAACGGCGAATCGGCGAATGGGCGAATCGGCGAGCGCTTGTCGCCGGTCGGCTTCCCGCTTCACTCTTTCATGGCTTTTCAAAAGCGGCGTCAAGCCGCCGCACTCCAGAGCGCGCTTCGCGCGCAAAATCTTCGCCCTTTCGCCGTGTCGCCGATTCGCTGTTTCGTCCATGATAATCAGTGGCTAGTAGTAAGAGTTGGAAACCGCGAGGAAAGCATGTTCCAAATCTTCTTCTCGATTTGGTCGGCATTGCGCGAGCCGTCGATCAACACAACGCGCTCTGGTTCACGCGCGGCCAGCTCGCGGTATGCTGCGCGAACGCGTTCATAAAACTCGGCCGGCTGTTGTTCCATACGATCGGCTTTGCGCGGCTCCTGCTGCATTCGCGACTGCGCCGTCGCGGCATCGACATCGAGCACGAAAGTGATGTCCGGGACGCAATCGCCGACCGCAAACACGTTTAATCGCTCAACCATCTCGCGATCCAATCTGCGCGCCGCACCTTGATAAACCGTTGTCGAATCAAAGAACCGGTCTGCGATCACGCACACGCCGCGTTCGAGTGCCGGCTTGATGATCTCGCGCACGAGCTGGCTGCGGCTGGCCTCAAAGAGGAGCAGCTCGGTTTCCGACGTCATGGTAGAGTTGTGCGGAGCGAATTGCAGAAGCTCGCGGATCGTTTCGCCGATTGGCGTGCCGCCCGGCTCGCGCGTCACGAGATACGGCACGCCAGACTGGTCCAGGCGCTCGGCGAGCCTCTGCACCTGCGTCGATTTCCCGCATCCTTCCGATCCTTCGAACGTAATGAATGGCAGCCGAGGCATGATGTCAGTTGTGCGCAGCGGTTGGATTTTTCAAGCTCCAAATCCCAACATCCAAAACTCCAGAGAAGCTCCAACTTCCAATCATTAACTGCGATCGACAATGGATTGGAATATTGAAGCTTGAGGTTTCTCTGGATGTTGTGAGCTTGGAACTCGGAACTTATGAAATCGTTTTGGCTGGTGAAACAGGAACCATCTTCGTATTCGTGGTCGGACTTTGTCGCAGAAGGCGAGACCAGTTGGACCGGTGTGCGCAATTTTGCTGCGCGAAATAATCTCCGCAAAATGCGCAAAGGCGACGAAGTCCTTTTCTACCATAGCGGTGAGGAAAAAGCGGTCGTCGGCCTGGCGAAGGTGACGCGGACGACCTATCCAGATCCGACCGCAAAAGAAGGCGATTGGTCCACTGTTGATCTGGCCCCGCTGAAACCACTGCGACATCCAGTGACGCTTCATGAAATTAAAAGCAATCCGCGGCTCAAAGAAATTGTGTTGGTTCGGCAATCGCGTCTGTCGGTCATGCCACTGGCAGAATCAGAATTTCGCGAGATCCTGAAGATGGCTGATCACGGAGGGACGGCTTCCTAGCAGCCCAAGGGAGCACGACGGCTGGGAAGCCGTCGTTCCTTGAACCTTTTCCCTTGTTCAAAGCCGCGCGGAAGCCGAAAATTCCAAAGTGGATACGATTGCGGCAACTGAGTTCCTTCCGCTCGTCGCTGCGGCCAGCACCGCGACGGATTCTCTCGTCGTCTCCTTGCATGACGTTGCTCCTGCCACTCAAGAGATCACGGAGTCAATCATCTTAGAATTGGCTCGTCGCGGTGTGCGTGTTTGTTCCCTGTTGGTGGTGCCGGATTATCACCATCAAGGCCTGTTCACGAGACACAGGCAATTTGTGTCATGGCTCCGGCGCCTGGAAGCAGACGGTCACGAAATCGCCGTCCACGGCTATTTTCATGAACGTCCCCGCTCTCCGAATGAAAGTCTGGGCGACAAGTTTCTGACGAGGTTTTACACGAAAAACGAGGGCGAGTTTTATGATTTGAGCTATGACGAGGCTTTGCGCCGCATCACCACCGCACGGGACGAATTCCGTGCACACGGCCTTAAGCCGCGCGGGTTTGTGGCGCCGGCATGGCTGCTGGGCGATGAAGCGGAACGTGCGGCGCGCGACGCGCAGATGGAATACACGACGCGCCTCCGCACGGTGTGCGACCTTCGCTCGGGAGAAGTATTTCCTGCAAGAACGCTGGTGTACAGCGTTCACAATAATTGGCGGCGCGCACTCAGTCGCACTTGGAACGCGGCAATGTTCCGCTTTCTGAAAAGCAAACCGCTGTTGCGCATCAGCGTTCATCCGCACGATTATTCCCATCGAGCGATCTGGGGACAGATTCTGGATTTTGTCCGGACACTCAGCGGCGAGCGGACCGCTACGACCTACCAGGACTGGATCGCAGAACAAAGATTAAGGCGTGGAATTTAGCCGTGAGCAGGTGCGATTTACACATCCACTCGCGCTATAGCGCGCGTTCGGAAGAATGGCTCTTCCGCCGGTTCGATTTTCCCGACAGTTATTCGGATCCAAAGCAGTTGTATGAGCAATTGCTCGAGCGTGGGATGGATTACGTCACGATCACCGATCACGATACGATCGAGGGTTGCCTGCAAATCGCACACTTGCCTCGCACCTTCATCAGCGAACAGGTTACGACCTATTTTCCCCAAGACTCCTGCAAACTGCATATCCTGGTTTGGGGAATCTCAGAGCAACAGCATCGCGAGGTCCAACGCGTCCGCGACAATGTGTTCGAGCTACAGGAGTACTTGCAGGCTGCGCAAATCGCGCACGCGGTTGCGCATCCTCTCTACAATGTGAACGGCAGGCTTGAAGCAAGGCACCTCGAGCAGCTCATGCTTCTCTTCAAGCATTTCGAAGGCATCAACGGCTTGCGCGACGCGCTTCTCAGCGATCTCACGCAGACTCTTTTAAAACAGCAGACGCCAGAGAAGATCGACGCGCTCGCAACCCGTCACAGTCTTGCGCCCACACACGCCGAGGCGTGGAAAAAAATTTTCATCGGCGGCTCAGACGATCACGGCGGACAATTTGCCGCTTCGGCGTTCACCAAGACACCCGCGGCGGATTCGGTGGAAAAATTTCTAGGATTTGTTCGCAGCGGTGAATGCGAGCCGCGCGGCCGGGGAGGAACGCCCCTGATTTTGTCGCACGGTTTCTACAACACGGTCGCCTGCTTCATTCAGGACCGATTCCACGAAAAGCTGGGGCCGGGCGCGGCGCTGCTGGAAAAAATGTTTTCGCGGTTCATGGAAGGCCGCGCTCCGACTGAGTTCACGCTCAGAGAGAAAATGGATTTCATCGTGCAAGGCGTGTTGTCCGGAAAAATTTTCGAATTCGTCAAGCCCGCAAATGTGTCGCTATGGAAAGAGCTGTCAGGTTATTTCGCGCAGCCGGAGATAAAGGCAAAACTCGCCGCGCAATTGGACGGAGTCAGCGAACCCGAGCGCCGCACATTTCTCATGGCCAACATGGTCGCCGAGCAACTCGCGTTTCGATTTTTCAAGAAATTCGTTCAGCAAATCAGCAGCGGCAACATGGTCGAGAGCATGCAGGCCCTGAGCGCGATTGCGCCGATCCTGGTAGTTCTCACCCCCTACATCTACGGGTTCCACAGTCAGGCGCCCTCGCGAAAATGGTTGCGCGCCATTTTTAAGAAATTGACCGGCGAAATTCCGATCGCTTTGCAAAATCGCAAACGCGCGTGGTTCACCGATACCCTGGAAGATGTTAATGGCGTGGCAACAACCATTCTGAAAATGACCGCAGCAGGCGCGGCCGCAGGGAAGGAACTCATCGTCGTAACTTCCCGCAACAATGCGCAACTATCGGACATCCCCATCAAAAACTTCCCGCCCATCGGCGAATTCGAGCTGCCGGAGTACGAGCTGCAAAAATTAAGTTTCCCGCCGATTCTCCAGATGCTGGACTACATCCAGCGAGAAAGGTTCAGTGAGATTATCATCAGCACGCCCGGACCGGTTGGACTCACCGCGCTGCTCGCGGCCAAGATGCTCAACCTGCAAACCAGCGGCATTTATCACACCGATTTTCCCCAATACATCCGCATCCTTACCGAGGACAGCTTTCTTGAAAGCATGACGTGGCGTTACATGCATTGGTTCTATGGCCAGCTCGATACCGTTTTCGTTAATTCGGAAGAGTATCGGCAAAGCTGGGTCAAGCGCGGGTTTGATTCCGCGAAACTGAAAATTTTCCCGCGCGGCCTCGATACTGACCTGTTTCATCCTGCTCGACGCGAACCCGCCTTCTTCGAAAAATTCGGCGCGCGCAACGGCGACGTTCGCCTTCTGTATGTCGGCCGCATTTCACGGGAGAAAGACCTCGATCTTTTGGCAGCGGCTTACCGCCGTCTGCGCAAAGAGGGCTTACCTCTCCAGCTGTTTATGGTCGGACACGGCCCGTATTCCGATGTATTCGCGAAGTCTTTGCCTGAAGCATTTTTTACCGGCTACCTCAAAGGCACGGAATTGGCGACGGCCTATGCATCGGCGGACATTTTCGTTTTTCCCAGCACAACCGACACGTTCGGCAACGTGATTCTCGAAGCGCAGGCGTGCGGTTTACCAGTGGTCGTTTCCGATTCCGGTGGGCCGAAAGAATTGGTCGAACACACTGCCAATGGTCTGATCACCAAATCGCACGACGTAGAGGATTTCGTCCACGCGATTCGAGCGCTGGTGACGGATTCGGCGCTCCGGGAACGGATGGGCAGATCTGCTCGACAGAGTGTCATCGATCGGAGCTGGCCCAGCGCCTTTGGCAAATTCTGGGCCGCAACCGACGTTTGAAACCGTACTCTAGCGTCGCGCCACTTTCAGCCCGGCCTCCATCGAACACGCGCGACGCGGATTCACTTTTCGAATCAGAAGGTGAATAAATCACGAGGCAGTGAAGTCGAATGCCTCGTAAACCTTTTCTAACGATTATGAAAAAACTTCTGTTTGCATTAAGCATGCTGGCTTTTGTTATATCTGCTGTTCCGCAGGCAAGAGGAGCCGACGTATCGGTCGATTTCTTTTACAATAATCTCTCCGGTGGCAACTGGATCGAGGTGGAAGGCTACGGCTATGGCTGGCAGCCAGACATCTCGGTGAGCGATCCGAATTGGCGCCCGTACACAGACGGGTACTGGGCCTACACGGACTATGGCTGGACGTGGATCAGTTACGAAGATTTCGGTTGGGCGACCTACCACTATGGTCGCTGGGCGGACCTGGCGGATTACGGATGGGTCTGGTTCCCGGGAAGCGACCTGGACTGGGGACCGGCCTGGGTTTCGTGGCGTACCGGTGGCGATTATATTGGCTGGGCGCCTTTGCCTCCACGCGGTCCGGAAGTCGTTTATGAAGGACAACCCATCGGTGCCAGCGTGGACATCCAATTCGATATCGGGCCGGAATATTACAACTTCTGTGATATCCGCTTTATCGGTGAGCCCGTTTTACGGGACCGCATCTTTCCGCCGACGCAGAATATTACCTACATCACCAACACCGTGAACGTGACCAACATCACGGTGCAAAACAATGTGGTTTATAATTACGGCCCGGATTACAACGTAGTTAACACATACTCGAGCCGGCCGATTCAACGGCTCACCATTGAGCGGCAGTCCGCCGCCGATTTGTCTGCAGCGGTTAGATCGGGGACGCTTACCAAGGTGCAAGGCAACAAGCTCCTGGTGGCTGCGCCGCCTAAGATCGCCAAAGCGCCTCCTACGATTGCGCCTCCAAAAGTGAAGGCCAAAGTTGCGCAGCCAAAGGTTGAACACGGCTGGAAGGGTGTTCCTAACAGAGCCGAACTGGAACAAAAGATTAAAAAGGAAAATCCAAAGAGCGTTCCGCCGCCAACACGCGCGGCTGCGCGGCCAAGTGGCAACGCGATGCCGGCTGTAGGCGCGAGTCCGCCCGCTGCGGGCGGCAGTCCAGCGGGCGCTGCGCCTGCTCCACGAGGCAAACCCGGGCGGATTCTGCCGGGCGCCACAGCACCTCCAGCGGGTGTTTCGCCCTCACCAGGCAAACCCAGGCCCGGTGCTCGGCCGCGGCCCGGAGCGACGGTAACGCCTGCAGCGCCGCCGACTCGCTCCTCGCCTCCGCCATCCGGCCGCGCCAGGCCAACGCCCGGTGCTCGGCCGCCGCTTGAACGCGGAACTCCGCCAGGCAGACCCGCTGAGCGACCGACTCCACCATCCGCGATCCACATGACACCGCCGCCGGCAGAACATGGCCGGCCGCCAGCGCGACGGTTGGGCGAGAGTCCAAGTCCGGGCGCGGGTGTTCCCGGGAATGTTCCACCCCAAGGTCGCGAGAGGGGACCTGAAAGAGAGCGATTCGGCACGCCACCGCCGGCGGGCGCAGGTTCGCATGAAGGTCGCGCCGGCGGGCCGCCACCGGCAATTCGCGAGCATCGTACTCCGCCGCCTTCCGGCGAAGTGCCTGGCGCGAGAGAAAGAGGGCAGGGCGCTTATGGTCAACTTGGCGGGCCGCCGAGGGGTGGCGCGCCGGCTAAAGCCGAGCGCAGCGCGCAGCCAGAGCGCGGAAAGAAAAAAGCAGAGAAAGAATCGCCGCCGCCCGGGCCGCAGTAATTCCGGGGTCAACAGGCTGGCGAAGCTGCGTGCTGTAGCGTGCGCTGTCCTCAGCGCATTGCTTCGTCCGTCGCATATGTAGCTCCGCTGAGACAGCGGACTCTACAGGAACTCGGCAATCTGCACGGCGTTTAATGCTGCGCCTTTGAGCAGTTGATCGCCTGACACCCAAAACGACAGCCCGTTTTCAAAAGCGCAATCCACGCGCACTCGGCCGACCTGACAATTATCTTTTCCAGCTACGCTGAGTGGCATGGGATAACGATTGCTCTGGGGTTCATCCACCAGCTCCAATCCAGGCGCCTTGGACAAAACTTCGCGTGCTTGCTCTACGGACACTTGGCACTCGAACTCGGCGCTCACGGCGACCGAATGCGCGCGGTAAACCGGCACGCGCACGCACGTCGCCGAGACACGGAGATCGGGCAAATGCATGATCTTACGCGCTTCCTCTTGCATTTTGGCTTCTTCTTTTGTGTAACCGCTCTGGAGAAATGAGTCGATATGCGGAAGCAAATTGAACGCGATCGGGTGAGGATAAACTGTAGCGGGGGGCGTTGACCCCGGTTGATGATCTGATTCCAGTTCGTGCGCCGCCTCTTTTATCTGCCGGGCTAATTCTTCTACGCCTCGAGCGCCACTGCCGGAAACCGCTTGGAAACTGACCGCGAAAACGCGGCGTACAGCGAACGCTCGATGCAACGGATAAAGTGCCATCAGCATTACAGTCGTTGTGCAATTTGGATTCGCGATTAGCCCGCGGTGGCGGCGCACGTCTTCAGCGTTGATTTCCGGAACCACCAGCGGCACGCGAGGGTCCATCCGGAAGGCCGAAGATTTGTCGATCGTGATCGCCTCCGATTGGCATGCAACCGGAACATAATCGCGAGAAACATCGCTACCGGCGCTGAAGAAAGCGATATCGATTTTGTCGAAGGATTGGTCGGCGAGTTTTTCTACGCGAATCGATTCCCCCCGAAACGAAACTGATTTTCCAACAGAGCGGACCGAACCAATTGCGCGCAGAGTGGCCACTGGAAAATTTCGCCGTTCCAAGACGCGCAATAGCTCCGTGCCGGCGGCACCGGTCGCGCCCACGACGGCGATGTGATAGCCTCTCATGAGGATATCGATTCTAATGCTTTAAGACCTATTTGTCGCGAGCGGAAAACGGGAATGAAGAACATCCACATATCAATTCGTGATCAGCGGCTCATATTGAAAGAGAACGAGACGCCAATCCGCAACTACCCGGTGTCCACTTCGCGATTCGGCATCGGGACAGAAATGGGAAGCATGAAAACGCCAACGGGTCGTTTTCGCGTAGCGCAGAAGATTGGCGGTGACATGCCCAGCGGCGCGATTTTTCAAAGCCGCGTGCCGCTGAAGCCCGGCGATCCGATTCCGCCAACAGAGGATTTCGTCATGTCGCGTATTTTATGGCTCGACGGATTGGACGAGCACAATGCTAACACGCGCGACCGCTTCATCTACATCCACGGCACTAAACATGAAGACAAAATCGGCACCCCAGCCAGCTGTGGTTGTGTGCGCATGCGGAATGCGGATGTAATCGAACTGTTCGACCTCGTGGACGAGGGCACGCCGGTCGTAATTGAAACATGACTTCCTGAAACCTGGGATTAGGGTCTTGGAGCTTCCGAGTGAAATTTGCCGGGCGATACATCCAAACCAGTTAAGAGAAACGTTGCTTCCGTGTGATCCCAAACGGGTACTGCAGCTTGCGGCGAAAGGAGGCGAGATAATTTGAAATTTCTAAGGGCAATCTTAATTGTGGCTGTTTTGGCCACTGCTTTGAGTTTTGGTGCTTGCGCTCAAAGGAAGGAAGCGGTGACCACAAGCGCGGGAACGACCGGTTACGCGAAGTAATCCGGCATCCGTTTGTGGCGATCAAAAAACTTTAGAAAAGCATTGCTTCCCCGTTGTTCTCTGCCTAAACAGACCGGAGCAACTTGCTGCGAAAGGAGGCGATATAGATTGAAATTTTTGAAAATGATCATGGTCGTGGCCGTTTTGGTCGGGGCTTTGGGACTTGGGGCCTGTGCGCAACACAAGGAGGTTGTGACCCCACCTCCGGCGCCAAGCGGGAAGTAGAACCGGCATCCGGGTATTTAATCTGGCGAGTTCGCCCAAGAGGCCAGGTCGTGTTTCGGCCTGGCCTTTTGCTTTTCTCCGTTCGTCTCATCCATCTCAGCAGACGTCTGTCACCCGTGTGCGCTGCCCTTCCCATCTCATGGTTTTCCCATTAAGCTGCGTGAATGGAGCTAAACGGTGAGCACATTTCTCTTGTTCAACTCGCTGCCGTCGCTCTCGGAGGCGAGGCCGTTCGCATTTCGCCTCACGCGCGCGCGCGCATTCTTGCCTCGCGCAAAGTGATCGAACAAATCCTTGCGCGCGACGCGGTGATCTACGGAGTCAACACCGGTTTCGGCAAGCTCTCCGATGTCCGTATTCCGCATGGCGAGTTACGCCAGCTTCAGTTGAACCTTGTCCGCAGCCATGCCTGCGGCATTGGAAATCCACTATCCGAGGCCGAGGGGCGCGCGATGATGTTGCTGCGCGCGAATGTTCTTGCGCTTGGCTTGAGCGGGATCCGTTGTGAGGTCATCGAGTTGCTTTGTGAAATGCTCAACCGACGCGTCTGTCCTGTTGTTCCTGAAAAAGGCTCCGTAGGCGCTAGCGGCGATCTCGCGCCGCTAGCGCATCTGGCGTTGAGCCTCATTGGTGAAGGCGAGGCGTTTTTTGAAGCGCAACGGATGACGAGCGCCGAAGCGCTGCGGCGCGTTCAACTAAAGCCTCTGCGACTGGAAGCAAAAGAGGGGCTGGCCTTGCTCAACGGTACACAAGGCATGCACGCAGTGGGCGGGCTGGCGCTGCTGCGCGCGAAACGTCTTGCGCGCGTCGCAGACATCGCGGGCGCGATGAGTCTCGAAGCACTCAAAGGCACGCCTGCCGCTTTCGATCCGCGGTTGCAGGATGCGCGCCCGCACCCAGGGCAGATAGCCGTCGCCAAACATCTTTTGTCGCTAATGGAAGGCAGCGAAATTCGGCAGTCGCATCTCGAGGGCGACGCCCGCGTCCAGGATGCATACAGCCTGCGTTGCATGCCGCAGGTGCATGGAGCGGTCCGCGGCGCGCTGGCGCATTGCGAAGACATTTTGCTGATCGAATCCGCTTCGGCCACCGATAATCCGCTCGTCTTCGCTGTAGCCGGGGGCGGTGACGCCGGCAACGATGAGGTGATTTCCGGCGGCAATTTCCACGGCGCGCCCCTCGCGCTGGCGTTTGATTACGCTGCGATCGCGATTGCCGATCTAATGGGCATTAGCGAACGCCGGACGGATCGGCTCGTTAATCCGGACAAAAATGAAGGACTGCCTCCGTTTCTAGCGCGACAACCGGGAGTAGAATCCGGCTTCATGACTGCGCATGTCGCGGCCGCCTCGTTAGTCAATGAAGCGAGGGTGCTCGCGCATCCGGCGAGCATCGACAACATCACGACCTCCGGTGGAAAGGAGGATCATGTTTCCATGGGAATGACCAGCGCGCTGAAGCTGCGCGCGATCGTCGATCTCGCCGAAAATTTATTTGCGATTGAATTGCTTGCTGCTGCCGAAGGTCTGGAACACCGCCGTCCGTTAAAAGCTGGAGTCGGTGTCGAGCGCGCATTTGCTGCGCTGCGGAAAATCGCGCCGCCGCTCATGCAGGACCGCGCGCTCTCGACTGATATTGCGCGTGTTGCCGAAGCGATTCGCCGGGGCGATTTTGATGCGGAGGGTGAAGAGTTATGAGTGAAAAACGAATCATTCACGCGCCGCGCGGCAGCGAACGCAGTTGCAAAGGATGGCATCAGGAGGCGGCGATGCGCATGCTGATGAACAATCTCGATCCGGATGTAGCGGAGAATCCAGATCAGTTGGTCGTGTACGGCGGAACGGGGCGCGCCGCGCGAAGTTGGGAGGCGTTCGACGCGATCGTTCGCTCGCTGCGGGAGCTCGAAAATGACGAAACGCTTCTGGTGCAATCAGGTAAACCGGTCGGCAAATTCAGAACGCACGATGAAGCACCGCGCGTTCTCATCGCGAATTCCAATCTTGTCGGGCAATGGAACAATTACACCGAGTTCAATCGGCTGGAGCGAATGGGGCTGACCATGTACGGGCAGATGACTGCCGGCTCCTGGATCTACATCGGCAGCCAGGGAATCGTGCAGGGAACGTTCGAAACTTTTGCCGCCGCCGGACGCAAACATTTCGGCGGCTCGCTGGAAGAAAAATTTGTTTTGACCGGCGGCCTCGGCGGCATGGGCGGCGCGCAACCGCTTGCCGCGACCATGAACGGCGCGGTTTTCCTCGGCGTGGAGGTCGATCCAGCTCGGATCGAGAAAAGACTCAAGAGCGGCTATTGCGACAAGATCGCGCGTTCGCTCGACGAAGCGCTCAAGTTCATCGATCAAGCGCGCAAAGATGGAAAACCGCTTTCGGTCGGGCTCGTGGGCAATTGCGCGGATGTTCTACCGGAAATAGTCAAGCGCGACATTGTTCCTGATGTTTTGACGGACCAAACAAGCGCACATGACGCGTTAAACGGCTACGTTCCGAACGGGATGTCGCTGGAAGACGCGCTCGTGTTGCGCCGGAAAAATCCGGACGAATACATTGAGCGCGCGATGCAATCGATGGCCGCACATGTCGAGGCAATGCTCGCATTGCAAAAGAAAGGCGCGATCACGTTCGATTACGGAAACAACATTCGCGCCCAGGCAAGAAAGGCGGGAGTGAAAAATGCGTTCGACATTCCCGGCTTCGTTCTCGAATACATTCGCCCGTTGTTTTGCGAAGGACGCGGCCCGTTTCGCTGGGTCGCGCTGAGCGGCGATCCCGGCGATATCGAGCGCACCGACAAACTCGCGCTTGATCTCTTTCCGAAAAATCAGACGCTTGCGCGTTGGATGACGCTTGCGGAGAAGCGGATTCACTTTCAGGGATTGCCCGCGCGGATTTGCTGGCTCGGCTACGGCGAGCGCGCCGAGTTTGGTATCGCGATGAACGAACTGGTGAAGCGTGGCGAAATCAAAGCCCCCATCGTGATCGGGCGCGATCATTTGGATTCCGGCTCCGTTGCGTCGCCGAATCGTGAGACCGAAGGGATGCTCGACGGCAGCGATGCCATCGCCGACTGGCCGTTGCTCAACGCACTGATCAACACGGCGGCGGGCGCATCATGGGTGTCCATTCACAACGGCGGCGGCGTTGGCATCGGTTTCTCACAGCACGCCGGCATGGTAGTAGTCGCCGACGGCAGTGAAAATTCTAAGCGCCGCCTGGAGCGCGTGCTCACCAGCGACCCCGGCACCGGCATTCTTCGTCACGTTGATGCCGGTTACTCCCGCGCCATCGAATTTGCAGCTGCCAATCAGATCGACATGCCGATGCAGCCGCAAGCGCGGGATTGATGTTGCAGCCGGCATCGGTGCTGCCGGTTGTAAAAGAGAGCGCGCTCGGAACAGCGGGCCGGGATCACCGATCCCGGCTACAGCGCACGTATGCGAGGCACGGATGTCTTTGCAGCAACCCGCCTGTCGGCTTAGTAATCACCCGAATTTGTATGCAAAAGTTGATCGAGTGCGTGCCGAATTTTTCTGAGGGACGCGATCTGAATATTATTCGGCAGATTACCGAGAGAATTGAATCGGTGAATGGCGTGTCGTTGCTCGATGTTGATCCTGGTGCGAGCACCAACCGGACGGTTGTAACATTCGTTGGAAATCCGGATGCAGCAGTGGAGGCGGCGTTCCGCGCGATCAAAAAAGCGGCGGAATTGATCGACATGCGCAAGCACAAAGGCGCGCATCCCCGCATGGGCGCGACTGATGTTTGCCCGTTTATTCCGGTGAGCAACGTCAGCTGGGAAGAGGCCGTCGAGTGCGCAAACTGGTTGGGAAAGCGTGTCGGCGAGGAATTAAAAATTCCGGTTTATCTTTACGAAAAGGCAGCAAAGGACAAGGCGCGTGCGAACCTTGCCGTAATCCGCGCCGGCGAATACGAAGGGTTCTTCGAAAAAATCAAACAACCAGAATGGAAACCGGATTTCGGACCGACGGTTTTCAGCGAGAAATCGGGCGGGACCGTGATCGGCGTTCGCGATTTTCTGGTCGCATACAACGTGAACCTGAATACAAAATCCGTGCGTCGGGCGAATTCCGTTGCTTTTGATGTGCGAGAGCAGGGGCGAGTGAAGACGGAAGACGGCACGCCCTGGGGAAAACCGGTCCTGGATGCAAACGCCGAACCTGTTCGCGAGCCCGGCATGCTGAAGCACGTTAAAGCCATCGGCTGGTTTGTGAAGGAATACGGCATGGCTCAAGTCTCGATGAACCTGACCAACATCGAAGAAACGCCGTTGCATTTAGCATTCGACGCCTGTGTCGAAGCCGCAGCCAAACGCGGCATGCGTGTGACCGGCTCAGAAATTGTAGGCATGGTG
>QHQA01000009.1 GCA_003219695.1 Verrucomicrobiota bacterium | reverse complement strand
CGATTTATTCTGTGGAACACCCCACGCCGTCAGCGCAAGCGCAAGGCTTCCAATGCTTGTTAAAAACACGAAACGTTTCATGATTTTTCCTACTTTCCTTTCACTCATTTAACCCTGGTCAGGCTGAGGGCGTTGCGATGTTTCTGGGCTGTTGCTGCTGGCGAACCGCTTCAAATAACACAATCGCCACTGCTGTAGCCAGATTCAGTGAACGCGTCCCGTGCATCGGGATCGTAAGGCAAGCCTCGCAGTTCTTCGCCACCAGACTTCCGGGCAATCCTTTTGTTTCCCGCCCGAAAACCAGAAAATCTCCATCGCGAAAACGGAGGTCGTAATACGGCCGGTCAGACTTCGTTGTCAGGAAAAAATAACGCACCGTGTCTTTTTGCGCGCGTTGTAATTCGCGAAATGAATCCCAAACTCGCACATCAACTTCATCCCAATAATCGAGACCGGCGCGTTTGAGCTGTCGATCATCCAGTGAGAACCCCAGCGGCTTGACGAGATGCAGTCTCGATCGCGTGGCCAGGCAAAGCCGGCCGATATTGCCCGTATTCGGCGGAATCTCCGGCTCAACCAGGACAACGTTGAACATTAACTCTTCCTCTTCCGCTTAGTCTTAATCTTACACTCCCAACATGAGATTAAGAGGAAGAGGCAGAGGAAGACTCGCTAAAGCTTCGACACGACGAATTTCTCCAGCTTCACCACGTCGGCAGCGAACTTGCGAATACCTTCCGCCAGTTTTTCCGTGGCCATGGCATTTTCGTTCAACAGCCAGCGGAACTTTTTCTCGTCGAGCTCCAGCTTTTCGATCTTCGCCTGTTTCGCTTTTTCCGGAACCAATTTACGCTCGACCGGCTCGGTGGATTTTGAGAGTTCCTCCATCAATTCAGGGCTGATCGTCAGGCAATCGCACCCTGCCAGCTCCAGAATCTGCCCGGCGTTTCGAAAACTGGCGCCCATCACTTCAGTCGGAATATCGAATTTTTTGTAGTAGGTATAGATCTCGGTCACCGATTGCACGCCCGGATCTTCTGCGCCTTGATAGTCGCGTTTGTTTTCTTTTTTGTACCAATCGTAAATCCGGCCGACGAACGGCGAGATCAATTGCACCTTGGCCTCCGCGCAACGCACCGCCTGCGGCAGCGAAAACATCAGCGTCAAATTGCAACGGATTCCCTCCTTGGTTAGTTGCTCGGCGGCGTTAATTCCTTCCCATGTCGAAGCGACTTTGATCAGCACGCGCTCACGCGGGATCTTGCGTTCTTCGTAAAGCTGCACCAATCGGCGGGCTTTTTTGATTGAACCTTCCACGTCGAATGACAAGCGCGCATCGGTCTCGGTTGACACGCGCCCAGGCACTATTTCCAAAATGTCACAGCCGAACTGCACCAGCAGATGATCGCAAATGTCTTCGATCTGTTCGTGACCGCTCAGGCCGGATTTCTTTCGATCAGCCAGCACTTCCTCAAGCAAATGCGCGTACTCTTGTTTTTGCGTAGCAGCATATACGAGACTCGGGTTCGTCGTTGCGTCCTGCGGCTTGAATTGTTTGACCGACTCGAAATCCGCCGTGTCTGCCACGATTTTGGTAAATTTCTTCAGTTGCTCGAGCTGATTCAATTTTGTTTTAGTTTCTTCGGCAACTGCCGTGCTCATGATATTTCCTCCTTTTTTAATAAACGTACGCCCGAACAAAAGATCGACAAACCAAATTGCTAGCGCGTGCTATAACGCGTTCGCTTCGCCGGGCTTGATTTGCAATCGCAAGATTTGCCCGCGCCAATACCAAATCTTTACGGGCAATCCTTGCCGAATTGGGCCGCCGTGAAAGGCCGTATGGTTAAAGCCGGCTATTATCACATTGTCGGAATACCAAAATTTCACACCGTTAACGTCGAACGACTCGCTCTTGGTAGGTACTTGCGAATAGTGGTCGACACGCCCCTCAACAACTTTTGCTTTGGCATTGTGTAGCGCATCCACAGCTCTTCGGTAGTCAACGAACGTCGCTGCGAATACTGCCACCGTCCATAACGTTGCGCCGACAACAAAAACCCGCGGCAGCCATTTCTGCATCCAAGCTGCCGGCTTCCCCACAATGCCCAGTCTGAAAAGCGCAGGCATCGCGAAACCAACGGCGACGAAGATCAGCCCAGATGCCGCGAATCCCCAATGACGGTAGCCGCTTTGCTCAACATCGAACACCGTCCTGTAGCCATCTGCATCAGCTACTGTGTCCACGAAGTGGCTCGTCCTGCCGATCTTGAGCGCTCCGCCCGCAAACGCGAACCAACCGATCATCCAGAAACATAAAACAATCTGAATAGTCCAAAGGACGTACCACCACGTGAGCGGCTGATGATCAGACAGCCGCGCCTTTCGGTAGGCGGCCCATTCACTCCAATCGCGTATTGGTGAGCGATCTACTGCAAGCAAAACGCCGCGCTCTCTTAAATAGCGGGTTACGGCTAGATAATGAATTGTTCGGCCCAATAACAACAGTGCGAAGCCAATGATAAAATATTCTGAAACGCTCAGTTCAATCCTCATTGGCTGGCAGCAATTTTTGCGTCGCTCTATTGGGGACGAGGGGGCCCTAGATGCGGTGGGGTGCGTTACGCTGAGACCGGACGCGGTTCGGGCGTGCGACGCGATCCGAGCGCAGCTTTGACGAAATTATTTCCAATCTCCCACATCGGGCCGGGGAATTTGCGGCATTCGGTCAGCACGTCGTCCAGCGCGTTGACGAACATGTCGATTTCGCTTTCCCCGATAATCAGCGGCGGGAGAATTTTCATCACATCCATCGCGTGACCAGCCACCTGCGTGAGGATGCGATGCTTGCTCAACATTTGGGTCACGATCATTTGCGCAAAGAGCACCTTGTCGATTCTGTGCAGAAGTTTCCAAGCCATCTTCAGCTTGAACTCGCTTGGCTCGTGAAACTCGATCCCGATCATGAGCCCTTTGCCGCGCACTTCTTTGATGAACGAATGTTTCGCTTTCAGCGCTTCGATTTTCTCCATAAGCAGCGCGCCCATTTTTGCTGCGCGCTCCACCAGATTTTCCTGATCGATCACTTCCAGCGCGGCGAGTCCGCACGCCATGGCCAGATTATTGCGCCCGAACGTTGTTGAGTGCACAACGCAACGGTCCATCCGCGAAAACGTTTTTTGATAAATGTCGCGCCGGGTCACGATCGCCCCGCAAGGCACATAACCGCCGCTTAATGTTTTCGCCAGCGTGATGATGTCCGGTTCCAAATTCCAATGCTGGAATCCAAACATCTTTCCCGTGCGCCCAAGGCCGGTTTGCACTTCATCGCAAATCAAAAGTGTGCCGTACTTACGGCAAAGCTCTTGCGCGCGCGGGAAGAAATCGATTTTCGAAGTCTGGCAGCCTTTGCCCTGAACAGTCTCGATTACGAACGCGGCCACGTCGCGCGAGCGAAGTTGCCGATCTAATTCTTGGATGTCATCCAGCGGCACGCGCGCGTCGAATCCTTCCATCAACGGTCCGAAACCGTCCGTAAAACTTTCGCAGCCCATCAACGACAGGGCCCCAAGACTGAGGCCATGAAAGGCGCTGGCCAATGAAACGGCGCGTTTCCTGCCCGTCGCTGCGCGCGCAAATTTCAGCGCGCCTTCCATTGCTTCTGTGCCGGAGTTACAAAAGAAAACCGCGTCCAGATGCGGCGGCGTCCGTTTCACCAGCGCTTCCGCCAACAAGCCGCTCAGAAGCGAACAATCCATCTGCACCATGTTCGGCAGATCGAGATCGACCACATCGCGGATCGCCTGCTTCACGACAGGATGATTCCGTCCGATGTTGAAAACGCTATAGCCGCTCAGGAAATCCAGATACGGCTGGTTATCCATGTCGTAGAGATAGGCGCCTTCCGCCCGCGCATAGACCTTGTCGAACCCGATCACGCGCTGAGCGGCCACCAGCGTGCGGTTCACATGTCGCTCGTGAAGCTGATAATTCTCGCCGAGCCGCGCGGCAACAATTTCCTTTATATCCAGGGACATCGCCCAATTTTGCTAGATTTGCGCTCGAAACGCAAATCGATAGGGACGGCGCGCTGCGCCGCCCCCGGACATCGCAGTGCGATCTCCCTGGCGCCGCACGGCAATGCGTGCGGTCTTAAGCTTTCGCGAATTAGCTTCGCTTATTCTTTTTCGACCACAGTAACGCGAGTGACCCTGCCCCTCCGGTCAAAACCAAGCTGCACGCGTGCGCCCGGCCGGACCCAAACGTGGGGGTCAACAGCTCTGCCGTCTTTATCGACAAAGCGCACCTTCTTGCCGAGCATATAGGACACCGGCTTGGTATCGGGCGAAGACTGCACAACGATCGGCGAGGGAGCCTCAATGGGTCTCGTGCCGGCGTTGAACGCCATCACAGTTCCAGTCTTAACTGCGCCGGTGGTCATCTGCGTGGGCGCTTTCTGTATCTGGCCCGTATGCCCAACATCGGACGTCTTTGCTACGCCTTGCGCGTACCCCAAAGGCGCGATCATCAAGCAAACCAGAACAACACTTATTCGTCTCATAAGATTCCTTTCTTTCACTCTCCGAACGTGTTTCGCGGGGCGCGCTTCGCTCGGATGCCTGCCCGGGCACAAAAGTCGCAGGGACCGCGCAACAAGCCTCCGACTTTGCAGTTGCGAACTGATTCTCGCTCAATCCTCAACAACGACTCGCTCGACAACACGGTTCTGATCGGTGCCGGTGTAATAGACGCGCACACGTTGGCCTGGCTTGAGCGCCGACGTGACCGCGTTGCCGGCGGTATTTACGATTTGCGCGCCGGTGCCCAGCGCGAAGCTGACCGGCCCCTGCGGACTGTCGATCATCATGGTCTTACCAGGCTCGAATTTCCTTACTGTGCCAGCAGAATAACTGGTGGCGGTCTGTGTGGTCGCTGCTGGTTTAGTCGCGGTCTTTTGTTGAACCTTCGTCTTCTTTGTTTGTGCAAACGCCAAAGGCGCAATCATCGTGCAAACAAGAATAATAGTTAGTCGTCTCATACTGTTACCTTTCTTGGAATTGATCTTCCGTTAGTTGTTTCGCGGCGCGTGTTTGTTTCGGATGCCTCGGGGGACGCGCTGCAAAAAAGTCGCAGGATTCACAAGAACCCTGCGACTTTTGCGTTTTGCGAACCAGTTTTGCTTATTGCTCAACGACCACTCGCTCAACCGTCCGGCTCTCAGTTGGGCCCGCGTAATAAACACGAACTTTTTCGCCGGGTCGCAGCGGAGCGGTCACTACCTTGCCGGTCGTGTCAACGATTCGTGCGGCAGTGCCCAGAGCGAAACTGACCGGGCCTTGATCGCTTCTGACCACAATTGTTTTCCCCGGCTCATAGGTGGTGACGGTGCCGGCGGTATAAGTTGTGGTGGTAGTTTCTGTTGTGGTTGCAGGTTTGTTTGTTGTCGTTGTTTCCTCGGTCGTTGTCGTGCTGGTTTGCGCAAACGCCAACGGCGCAGCCAGCGCGCAGACCAAGGCAATAATTGTTTTCTTCACTGTGATGCCTCCTGATGGTTAGTTTTACCCCAAAGTTCGTGACTCAGGGGTCAAACGGACGCTCATGTCCATTTAATGTTTTGACTGACTACACCAAGCCGCTATTCGAAAGATTTGCTATTTGGGTGATTGAGCAGGCCTGCCAACTTCAATAACGTAGGATGCCGATGAGCCATAAAATGCCGCCCACCGATCCCGTCGTTACATCCGAAGTCGTCAAACAGCACGGCCTCACCTTGGAAGAATTCGAGCGAATCAAGAAAATCCTCGGACGCGAGCCAAACTTTACCGAGCTGGGAATTTTCTCCGTGATGTGGAGCGAGCATTGCTCGTACAAAAATTCCAGAAAAGAACTGAAAAAATTTCCCACCGCTGGCCCAAACATTCTGGTCAAGGCCGGAGAGGAGAACGCGGGCGTGGTTGATATCGGCGATGGCTGGGCGATCGCGTTCAAGATGGAGAGCCACAATCATCCCAGCGCGATCGAGCCATTCCAGGGCGCAGCCACCGGAGTTGGCGGAATCATTCGTGACATTTTTACCATGGGGGCGCGCCCTGAGTTTTGTTTAAACTCGCTGCGCTTCGGGCCAATAGTAGCGCATGCCTCTGGCTTGCCAGCGGACGAATCTGCCGTGGCCGGCTTGCGCAGAGATGAGCCAGGCAAACGGGACGCATGCGCTACGACCGCCGCCAACCGGCGGCTGTTCACCGGAGTGGTCTCAGGCATCGCGCACTATGGAAATTGCGTCGGAATCCCAACAATCGGCGGCGAGATCTATTTCGACGAAAGCTTCGAGGGCAATCCTTTGGTAAACGTTTTCTGCCTCGGCGTGTTGCGCCATGAACAACTGGCGCGCGGCACCGCAGAGGGCAGTGGCAATCCTGTGTTTTACGTAGGCGCCGAGACAGGCCGTGACGGTCTCGCAGGCGCAGCTTTTGCATCGCGCGAATTGACCGAGCAATCGCGCGAAGATCGTCCCGCAGTGCAGGTAGGCGATCCCTTTAAAGAAAAATTGCTGCTCGAAGCGTGCCTCGACCTGATCGCTCGCGATGCAGTTGCGGGCATCCAAGACATGGGCGCAGCCGGTCTGACCTGCTCGACCTGCGAGACCGCGAGCCGCGCTGGCAGCGGAATCGAGATCGATCTAGCCAAAGTACCGAAACGCGAGCCGGACATGACGCCATATGAGATTCTGTTGAGCGAATCACAGGAACGAATGCTCATCATCGCCAGGCGTGGAAAAGAAAATTTGGTCCGCGAAATTTTCGAAAAATGGGATGTGCCATGCGCAGAGATCGGGCGCGTGACCGATGACGGTATGATGCGCGTGCGCAACGACGGCGCGATTGCTGCTGAGATTCCGGCAAAAGTATTGGCTGAAGAGGCGCCAGTTTACTCGCGTGAAGCGAAAGCTGCTGTAGCCGCATCCCTGTGGGACGCGCGCGCGTCGCTCACAGAGCAACGGCTACAGACCGACAATCACGACGCGCTGCGCCAACTGCTGCGCGATCCGACGATCGCGTCAAAAAACTGGGTCTATCGCCAGTACGATCACACGGTGCGCACCGGCACGCTCGTCAAACCAGGCTCCGACGCGGCCGTGTTTCTCGTTCGGTATGCGAACAAAATCTTGGCCGCGACCACCGATTGCAATTCACTCTATTGCGCGCTTGATCCGCGCGAGGGCGGCAAAATCGCGGTGGCCGAAGCCGCGCGCAATCTCACCTGCTCCGGCGCGCGCCCTCTGGCGGTCACGGATTGCTTGAACTTCGGCAACCCATATAAACCGGAAAACTTCTGGCAGTTGCGCGAAGCAGTTGAAGGGGTCTCCGAAGCCTGCCGCGCATTTGGAACGCCTGTGACTGGCGGAAACGTCTCGTTATACAACGAAAGCCCGGCCGGCGTCGTGGATCCAACGCCGACCATCGCGATGGTTGGCTTGATCGACGACGAAAAGCACACCACCACGCAATGGTTCAAAGACGAGGAAGACGTGATCATTCTCGTCGGCGCTGTAGCCGCAGGCGGCGCTGTAGCCGGGGGCGGTGAGCTCGGCGGGCAAAAATCTAGCCATTCCAATGCGGCCGAGGTCAACGCCCTCGGCTACAACCTTGGCGGCTCGCGCTATCTGAAAGTTTGTCACGGGTTGAAAATCGGGCCGCCGCCACGCGTCGATCTTGCGCACGAGATCAAAGTTCAAAACGCCGTCCGCGGTTTGATTCGTAGCAGTCTGGTAAAAAGTGCGCACGATTGCTCGGAAGGCGGGCTCGCCGTCGCGCTGGCCGAATGTTGTTTCAATCAAGAAAAACTTTTTGGCGCTGATGTTAGAGTAGCGCATGCCTCTGGTTCGCCAGTGGACGAATCCGCGGTGGCGGACTTGCTTGGCGAAGAAGATCGCAAGCGGGACGCATGCGCTACCTTATTTAACGAGTCGCAATCGCGCATCATCATTTCCGTCGCGCCTGGCGATTTGGAGAAAACACTCGCAATCTTACGCGAACACGCCGTCCCGTTTCAGCAACTGGGAAAAGTCAAAACGGACGAACTTTGCATCCGAGTCGATGAAGAAGTTTTTCGCTGGCCAATCGCCAGTCTTTACAATGATTGGTTCAACGCGATCCGTCGCGCAGTGGAAGAAGAGGAAAGCATTCCGAGCTTGTGAAGTTGTAAAAGGCGAGATTGAATACGCGCCAATCTGATGGATTATTTGGTGTGACCTCCCTCTCGGAGAAACCCGACGTAGAAAACGCTCCGGACTCTGCGGTGCTCCCCCAGCACGAGTGCGGTCTTTTCGGCGTGTTCGGGCACCCGAACGCCGCTGTGCTCACCTATTACGGTCTGTTTGCCCTGCAACATCGCGGGCAGGAGAGCGCGGGAATTGTGACCAGCAACGGGCCGGGAACGACATTTCTCTTTCACAAAGACATGGGACTTGTGTCGCAGGTGTTCGGGCAAGAAGAACTGGCGAAACTGAAAGGAACGCGCGCGATCGGGCACACGCGCTACTCGACCACCGGCACGAGCACGATCAAGAACGCGCAACCTTTCGTGGTCGATTGTGTGCGCGGGCAGATGGCCATCGCGCATAACGGCAATTTAATCAATGCCGACGTTCTGCGCGATGAGCTGGAGCGCAGAGGCTCGATTTTCCAGACCACTGCCGATAGCGAGATTATTCTGCATCTGCTGGCGCAACCGTCGGAAAACGGCGGCAACGTTCTGGCGGCATTGCGCCGGATTCAGGGTGCATTCTCGCTATTGATCATGAGCGAACGCGAGCTCATTGCGGTGCGCGATCCGTTTGGCTGGCGCCCGCTCGCGCTCGGCAAACTCGACGGCGCTTACATCGTTGCGTCCGAAACCTGTGCTTTTGATTTGATCCACGCAGAGTTCATCCGCGAAATTGAACCGGGCGAAGTGCTGATCATCGACGAAAACGGATTGCGCTCGGAACGACCGTTCCCAGAGGAACGTCCGGCATTTTGCATGTTCGAATACGTTTATTTCGCGCGCCCCGACAGCATGCTCGGCGGCGTCAACGTGGGAAAAGTGCGCATGGAAATGGGACGCGAGTTGGCGAGAAAATTTCCTGTCGAGGCGGACATCGTCGTGCCAGTGCCCGACTCGGGAAATTACGCCGCGATCGGTTTCGCTCAGGAACTAAAAATCCCTTACGCTCACGCGTTCGTCCGCAACCACTATATTGGGCGCACATTTTTGCAGCCGAGTCAGCTGATCCGCGATTTCGACGTGCGGGTGAAATTGAATTTGATCAAGGAAATGGTCGCCGGAAAACGCGTCGTGGTCGTGGACGATTCGATCGTGCGCGGCACCACGGCGCGGGCGCGTGTGGTCAACTTGCGCGAGGCCGGCGCGAAAGAAGTGCACATGCGGGTGAGCTGTCCACCGCATCGGTTTGCCTGCCATTACGGCATCGATTTTCCTGATCCTGAAAAATTGATCGCCAACCAGATGTCTATGGAAGACATCTGCAAATATCTCGGCGTTGACAGCCTCGGTTACCTCGATGTGGAAGGCATGGTGCGCGCCACCGGAAAACCGTTAAACAGCTTTTGCCTTGCCTGTTTCACCGGCGACTATCCCCTGCCCGTCGATCCAGCGCTGGACAAGTTCATCATGGAAAAACGCGAGCAGCGCGCCAAAGCGCTCGCCGACCAGGAAGTGCATCCGACCTTGTTCGCGGATTTGAAGTAAATTCCTCTGTCATTCCGAGCGAAGCGAGGAATCTCTTGCTCGTTCTGTTTTGGAAAACATGTTAGGACAGAAATATTCAGAGATGTCTCGGCTCCGCTCGACATGACAAAAAACGAAAAAAACGCTTACCCGCGCGCGCGAATGTGAAATGTTGATCCGGCCAACAAATTGAAACGCGAAATTCAGTCGCTGGTGACTACTTCCTTCTTCGGCGCGAGGGAGGCGACGATTTTTTCGAAGCGCGGATCGCCGCGCAACGGATCCCAGAACGGCAGTAGTTTCAATTGACCGTAGCTGAGGGCAATCGGTGGACGGGCCGCGATGGCGAGCTGTTCGCAGGCGAGATCTTTGTCGCCAGCCCACGCAGCAATCATCGCCAAATACTTGATCATGACCGATCCATTAATTGCATCTTTTTCCACAGGAAGAAGCTCAACCGCGCGCCGGCCTTCGCGCAAAGCTTCCTCCTTCCGCCCCAGAGCGGCGTCGATCAAACCCAGCGCGCATCGGGGCGGACCGTAGTCTGGCTGTGCCTGGACAACTTTCTCCTGTTGCGCGCGCGCAGCTGTAAAAGCCACCTGGGCCTTTTGCTCGTCGTTTGTGATCCGAACGATAACGCCTTCCAAGAACAGACGAGGAAGCTGAACAACCTCGTCCTCTATCGTGCTTTCGCCTAATGCAGTCAGCGTGATCAGGGCGTCTTTGACCGCGGCTGCGTCGCGTTCGATCAGAGCGCAATCGAGCCACTTACGGACGACATTCGACGTTACAGCAGCAGGATTTGTCGCCCGAATTGAATCGATCAATTCACAGACCGGTCGTGCGTCGCCCTTCCAATCCAATTCCACGGATGCACGCTCTAGCTTCATATCAAGATCGTTTGGCTCGATGGCCAATGCGCGATCCACCGCCGATTTTTGTTCAGCATAGCGTCCTAAAGCTGCATAACTAAGCGAAGCTTGGCGAAGAATGTTGGCGTCGCGCGGCTCGCGCTCAAATGCCCGCTCGAAGTTTCGAGTGGACTCTTCCCAGCGTCCCCGTCGCCTCTCGATCAAAGCCCTCGTGAAGAATAGCTCGGAGTCATTAGGTAATTTTGGCTCAGCAATTTTCACTTCAGCCAGAGCGCCATCGTAATCCTGTACCGAATAAAGGTATCTCGCTCGTGCAAGGTGCGTTTCCCCTGCATCCGGACGAAGGCGAGATGCTTCCTGGATAGCTGTCTCCGCCATGGCCAACCGCGCCGGAGTGTGGTCGTAACCGTGCAGATAAAGGTCCTCATGAATCAGGGCAAGTAGGACATACGCCCAAAAAAAAGAAGGGTCGCGAGCGATAGCCTGGTTTAGCAGGTCCACCGCGTCCGACGGCGGTCTTCCGGGGAAATTCAACCGGAAAAGTTTGCTGGCACGCACGTAGAGATCGAAGGCGATGACATCAGCGGTCGGCTTCTCCTCAATGGCCAGTTTCTCAGCGGCTGAGACTTTGACGTTGAGTCGCTCTGCGACTTTCTGTGCGATCTCGCTTTGGATGGCGAACAGGCCCGTCACATCGCGATCGTATTGTTCAGCCCAGACGTGAGTATCCGTGCGGGTGTCGATCAACTGCGTGTTAACATAAAGCCGGGTGCCGCTCCTACGGACGCTGCCCTCCAGAACATGAGACACCCGAAGCTCGGTACCGATCTGGCGCATATTTCGCTTGCCACGGTATTCCATGACACTGGTGCGGCTGATCACCTTGAGATCGGCGATCTTCGCCAGCCTGGTCAAAATGTCATCCTGCATACCATCAGCCAGGGCCGCGTTCTCCTTCTGCTCGCTGAGGCTTTCAAACGGCAGCACGGCGATCCCTGTCGTGACCGGATGATGGATTAACTCGCTTTTCCAAATATTCCATCCAACTGCCGCAGCGAATGCAATCAGAGCCGCTGCCAGTAGCGCGCCGGTTGGATTGCGTCGCATCCATTTTCCAGAGCGCCTGAGCAGTCCTGTGCGCCGCGCACAAATGGCGCGCCCTGTGCAGAAACGGTCGAGATCGTCGGCCAGAGCGGCAGCGGAGGGATAGCGCCAGGTGGGTTCTTTTTCGAGGCACTTGAGGCAGATCGTTTCGAGATCGGGCGGGACGCCACGGTTCGCCGGGCGCGGCCGCGGCACCGGTTGTTCCGCGGCGTGGCGCAGCACTTCCATCGGTGTGTCGCCGCTAAATGGCGGATGGCCCGTAAGCAGGTGATACAAGATTGCGCCCAGGCTGTAGATATCCGCCGCCTCTGTCACAAGATCCGACGAGACCGCCTGTTCCGGCGCCATGTAGAACGGCGTGCCCAGAATCCCGAAGGTCTCAGTGAGATTGCTTTTGCGTGCCAGCCATTTGGCGAGACCGAAATCGCTCACGTACGCTTTGCCTGCGCCGTCGAAAAGCACGTTCCCCGGCTTCAGGTCGCGATGCAGAATGCCACGTTCGTGTGCATAGTGGACGGCGCGCGCCAACGCCGCAACCAGCGCCGCGGCGGCGCGCGGTTTTCTTCGATACTGTCCTAACCGATCCGCAAGCGTGCCGCCTTCCGCAAATTTCATGCTATAAAACGGTGCGCCGTCGTGTTCGCCCACTGCATAAATCGGCAGAATGCCTTCGTGTTCCAAACTCGCCGCCGCTTCCGTCTCCGCGCGGAACCGTTTCAGCGCATCGGAAGAGCCGACATGCGCCGGCAGAATCATTTTCAACGCCACAACGCGCAGCGGCACACGCTGGCGCGCGCCATAGACGATTCCCATGCCCCCGCGCGCCACTTCGTTCAGCAGCTCGTAATCTTGAATGCGACTGCCGCTGCTGGATTCTTCCAGATCGCCTTCTTCGATCGCCGTGGTCAACAAACATGCCGGGCACAACCCGGCAGGCGACTCTGCGTGCAAACTCGCCCCGCAAGTTTCGCATGTTTCGCGTGCTGCGCCTGTGGCCATGGTCAAAAGGCCTGTTGCCCCGCGCGCGCGAAGACGCTGCGCAGCCGGCGCAGTTCGTCATCCACCTCATGCGGTGCGCTCACCGTCTGCATGATCTCGCGCCGGACCGCGCTCGCAAATTGCTGTCGCAACCGGTAGATCAGTGTCTTCACTGCGCCCAGACCGAGATTCATCTGGTCCGCCACTTCCTGGTAGCTGGCGTATGGTTTCATTCCTCCAAGAAAAGGCGACAACGCTTCGAAGAGATTCGCCTTGCCTTCCGCGGCGCAGTCTGCGCGAACCTTATCGAGTGCGCGCTCCAGCACCACGCCCGCCCAACGAGCATCGAGCACTTCATCCGGCGCCGCTTCACGATCCGTGCGCAGGTGATGCAGTTCCTCGGCCTCGAGCTCGTCGGTCGAGATGAATCGCATCCCCCCGCCGCGTTTCAATGTATGCCGCTGCATGTGTTCGTCCGCCAGGCAGCGCTTTAGCGTTCCAAGGAGGAAACTGCGGAACCGCCCCTTCTCCCGCGAAGCGCGCTGGAGCGTCTGGTTTTCCAACAGGTGCTGAAAAAATGATTGGGTTAAATCCTCGGCGTCGTGCCTCGGGTGGCCACTGCGGCGCAGGTAAGCGTAAATGGGTCGCCAATAGATTCGGCACAACTCGGCCATCGCCGTGTGTGCACGCGCCGGGGTCGCTGCTCCGGCGGCGATGACGATGCTCCACGCAGTTTCCGTGAATCGCTCGTCCGTCGCGTCGGACACACTGGGTGGGACCATGTCCGCATCTTACGCATAAATCTGAAGTCGCGCGACAAGCTTGTCCGGCTATTCGAGAATCGACGATCACGAAGGACGCCATCAGCATTAAAACGCGAGCCGCCATTCTTCAAAAAAATCCTAAACAAACAGCTTCGGTTAACGAGCATACCGTTTGCTACGCCAACATTGACGAGGTTGACCTGGGGTTTGGCGCACACGTGACGCGCCAAACCCCGTAATCACGGTCAGAGCTGGTATCTCGTGCCAGCAGTGTCAGCACATAGAGTTACAAGCAAGTTGCCGTTTACGTCATAGACGCTGACGGTTGCGGACCCCGTATTGGCATTTCCTGTCGAATCCACGGTTGTTTCCCCCGCAATGATCGTACAGCCTGTAAAGACGTTTTGAGTATCAAACGTGAAGAATTTGAAGCTAAACGCATAGTTGTTATCGGTGGTATGGCGCCAAACACCTTCTCCAGGCGTCTTCAGAGCCTGCGGTGTCCCTGCGTTCGACTCCACTACCGTGCCTCCCGCCGCAAATTCTACTAGTGACGGGAAACTCCTAATCACGTGACCGGCGCAATCGTTTAGAGTTATCTGCATCTCCCAGGTCCCTTGAAGTCGTCCGCCTTGCGTGCCCTGCCCGGCTGCCGTTGTGGCAACCATGGCAACTAACGCACACGCGAGCACTAAGGGAGCCAGCATGTTCTTAACTAATTTTGTTTTCATAAGTGTTGGTTTTCTTTCATTGTTTTGGCCTTCGGTGACTTCTCATCGTGCGCCTTTTGCGTCCCGCACTCGCGGAGCTCCGGCGCGCCCGGGAGGAGTCATATTTTTGGCCGTTCATTTCCTCTTCTCTCCAGATTGCCGCGCAAAAGTTTCAGGAAATTTTGGCGGCGATGGCTTCACGACCTCATAGCAGGCCGCCGAGCGCGCTGAAAACGATTGGCAACCGGAGCGGTTGCCTGGGCTGGAGAAATCTCTTGCCGTTTAGATCAAAAACAGAGATGTCTCGACTTCGCTCGACATGACAAAAACGAAAAAGGCTTATGCGCGCGCGGGCGTTGATGTCGATCTCGCGAATAAACTCAAGCGGCAGATCCAATCGCTCGTTAGGCAAACGCACGGGCCGTCTGTGCTCGGCAAGATCGGCGGGTTCGGCGGATTGTTGCGCGCGAATTTTTCCGGAATGCGCGAGCCGGTTTTGGTTTCAAGCATCGACAGCGTCGGCACCAAACTGAAGATCGCATTCGCGTTGGATCGACACGATACCGTCGGGGCCGACATGGTGAATCATTGTGTCAACGACATCGCGGTTGTTGGCGCGCGTCCACTTTTCTTTTTGGATTACATCGGCTGCGCAAAACTCGAACCGAAAGTTTTCCGCGAACTGTTACGTGGACTTTCGCGAGCGTGCCGATCGGCCGGTTGCGTCTTGCTCGGTGGCGAGACCGCGCAGCTGCCTGGGATGTATCGCAAAGGCGAATACGATCTTGCCGGTTGCATCGTAGGCGTCGTCGATCGAGCGAAAATCATCGATGGCAGTAAAATCCAGCCGGGCGACGTCATTCTCGGTCTCACTTCAAACGGTCTTCACACAAACGGTTACTCGCTAGCGCGAAAGATCCTATTCGACAAAATGCGGCTGAAAGTCACTTCACGTCTCCCAGGATCTGCAATCGGCGTTGGCCAAGAATTGCTGCGCGTGCACAAAAATTATCAGCCGCTCGTGGCAAAAGTTCCTAGCGGCGTAATCAAAGGTCTCGCCCATATCACTGGCGGCGGTCTCATCGACAATCTGCCGCGGATTCTCCCGCCGAATTGCGATGCAATAATTGAAACTAAAAGCTGGCGCGTCCCGCGGATCTTCCAAATCCTGCAACAAAACGGAAACGTCGATCGTCGGGAAATGTATCAGGTCTTCAACATGGGCATTGGGATGGCGGCGATTGTCGCGGAGCAAAATGCACAGCGCGCGATGTCGCTCTTGAGGGCAAAACGAATTGGCCGCATCGAGCGCGGATCAGGAATAGCGCGTTTGTTGTTCTGAGGCTGAGGGGTAGCGCACGCGTCTCGCGTGTTGGTTTCGGCGTCGCGCCGAAACAGTCTTTCCTTTGAGGGGGACCTGAGCGCCCGCGAAAGTCCGCGATCGCGAGGACGCAATCGCCAACAGGCGGGACGCGTGCGCTACCCAGGCAACTGCGGCGACGCGGGATCGGTCGCGTTCACTGGAACTTGGGCCTCTGGCACTGCTGTTGGAGCAGCGACTTTCCTTTTGCGCAGGACCCGCTCCAGACCTGCGCGCTGGGCCGCAAGATCAACCAACTCGGTAACTCGCGATTTTAATGCGCGCGCGCGCGTCGCAAGAAACACGAGAAAAAGCGCGTAGGGAACCATGAACCATAGATCGACATGGGAAATATTGATCTGCCGATACACTAACAGCGCCAATGCAATGAGATTCAAAATCACGGTGGTAGTCACCAATCGGTCCCGAAGCCTTACCCGCGTTAAACATTTCCCGCTGCCGTGGTATTCGGTGACCGTTTGAAGCGTAATGCTCCACCAGAAATTGCCGTAGATTTGAATGTCCCACTCGTTCCATCCGCTGTCGGTCGAGTAGCGCCAGCCTTCTTCGTCGAGTAACTGAAACATGGCGCCAAGCAAATAGTGGCGGTCCCTCCCCTGCTCGCTCCAAAAAATTCGGCGACTCAGGCTCCCTGCTAGGCGGGCGCGTTCCGGCAGATGCTCATGCCGTCGAATCACGCTTGCCGGCGTGCGCTTGAAACGCAGCCAGGTAAAATAGCGCGAAAACCCGCGGACAAGCGGCTGCGCAAATGCCAGCAGCATCACCAGCAGTCGTGCGCCGACGGTATCGAATTTCGGCTCGATTTGCGCCCGCACCATGTACGAAAGCGCCACGCAAAGAGTTCCCCCCAACATGAGGTAAGGGACGATGCGCAGCGCGGGCAGAAAAATTCCCAGGCCAAAAAGAAAGATCGTCAGCGCGATCCACTCAATGCTGCTCAGGTACGCGGCGACGTCTGATTGCGGCGCTGGATAAATCGACTGGAAAAATCCTTCACCGAAAATTCCGTGATAAATCACCGGACGATTAATGAACCAGCTGAAGCGCGGCGTCCCATAAATTTGGCCGCGCCATTTCGCGGTGCCGGTCGGGCCGAAAAAAATCAAATGTTTGAAACGCAGCAAAGATTCCGCTTCGCCGTAGCCATCCTGCTGTTTCAAGAAAGCACGAAGCGTAAACCGCCGATAATGCCAGACGATTGCGGTTGGACTGAAACCGATGACCCAACCAGCCTGTTGAATTCGCCAGCAAAAATCAACATCGTCCCCGGCCTTGTGGTACTCGGGATCGAAACCGCCTACGCCTTCGTATGCCCAGCGATAAAACGCCATGTTACAGCCCGGGATGTGCTCGGCGATTGTGTCGGTAAGCAACACATGACTAGGGCCGCCGGGCGCTGCTGCAACGCATGCCTGAATCCAATTTTGTGCCGGTGGAGTGATGTTCGGTCCACCCACTCCGGCGTAATCGCCGCTTACAAGCGCGCCGATCAAATAATAGAGCCAGTCCACGTCCGCCATGCAGTCGGAATCGGTGTACGCCACCACGTCGCCTTTGGCCGCGGCGGCTCCGGTGTTGCGGGCGTGACTTAGTCCGTGATTGCTCTGATGAATGTAGCGCACCCGGGGAAACTGCGCGGCAATGTATGCCGTATCATCGGTCGAACCATCATCGACCAGAATCACTTCATACTCGGGATAATTGAGTTTGCCTAACGAATCGAGGCAGCTCGCCAGTGTAGCCGCGCCGTTGTACGAACAGACAATTACTGAGACGAACGGCGTCCGGGGTAGCGGGCGACGCGGCAAAGCGGAATCGTTGCGCCCCAGTTTTTCTTCGAGCGTGTAGAATGCTTTCTTTGGTTCGCGCTCGCGCGTGACGATGCCAAATGCCCAATCGCTGATTTCCTGGCCGCCAGTGAACCATTCGTCCGTCCACGTAAACAGAATGGTTCCGGCAAGGCCGCACTTGACCACGCTGTCGATATGCCAGCCGAGCATCTCCGCCTGCTCGTTATGCGAATGCCGGATGGTGTCCATGCCGAATTCGCCCAGGATCAGCGGACGTTCGCCGGTGAGATTTTGCAGCCGCAGCAGGTAACCCTCGAAATCGCGCTGGTTGTGCAGGTAAACATTGAAACAGCAGAAGTCGGCGTTCTGCGGCAGGAGATATTCCGTTGGCGGATACGTGGCATAGGAAAAGAGCGCCTCCGGATCAATTGCCCGGCCAATCCGAATCAACTCCTCTACAAATTCAATCACGCGACGCGCCCCGAGCCAGCGTGCCATGGTGCTGCAGATTTCGTTCCCAACGAGGTAACCGAAAATTGCCGGATGTCCCGCGTGCGCCTTAACGGCTGTGCGAACGTTCTCCACAATTTGCTTGCGGATGGATCGTTCACGCAGGAACTCGATATGTTTTTCCCAAGGCAGCGTCACCAGCACGCGCATCCCGGCAGCAGCGCAACGCTCCAGGAACCAGCGGGGCGGCGCATGATAAATCCGCACAACATTCAGACCAGCCCGCCGCATGAGAGCCAGATCAATATCGACCTGCTCCGGTCGGCCAAGATAGTTGCCTTCCGCATCCGGCTTGAAAGGCCCGTACGTAACGCCTTTGACAAAAAACTTCCGGTCGCCGTCGGAAAAAAATTTCGCAGCAGGGCGAACTCGCGAGTTGGCTATGGTTGTCATGTCGGGCGAAGCCGAGACATCTCTCGGCGTTTGATGGGATTCAATCAAGAGATTCCTCGACTTCGCTCGGAATGACAAAAGGGAAATGCCGGGTTGCAGCAAACCAAGATTGCAGGCGGCACGCCTGCCACTATAGTTCGCCCAGCGCTTCGCGCATTGCCGCGCCAGTCCGCTCGATATCTTCCGGCGTGTGCGCAGTCGAGATGAATCCAGTCTCGAATTGCGACGGCGCGAAATAAATGCCGCGTTTCAGACATCCCTGGAAAAATCTGGCGAACATTTTTAGATCGCTTCGCTGCGCGCCTGCGAGATCGACAATTGGTCCTTCTGCAAAGAACAAACAAAACAACGAACCGAGCCGGTGAAACGTGATGTTGAGGGTCGCGTCTTTGATTGCGGCCTGCGCGAACTCTTCAAATTGCGCGCCTATTTCTTCGAGCAATTTCCAGCCGTTGATTCGCGCAAGCTCGCGCAGCTGCGTCAGACCGGCAGCGAGCGCGAGCGGATTGCCTGACAACGTCCCGGCCTGATAAACCGGACCATCTGGCGAAAGCTGATCCATGATTTCGGCGCGCCCGCCGAATGCGCCAACCGGTAATCCGCCACCGATTATTTTTCCGAGCGCAGTCAGATCAGGTTTAACTCCGTAAATTTCCTGCGCACCGCCGCGCGCAACACGGAATCCAGTAATCACCTCGTCGAAAATTAAAAGCGCACCGTTTGTCGTGCATTCCTCTCGCAACGCAGACAAAAAATTCTCTCTCGGAAAATAAAGACCGGCGTTTGCGGGAATCGCTTCAAGAATTACTGCTGCGATTCCATTTTTATTTTTCTGAAACGTTTTTCTCACCAAGTCGGCGTTATTGAATGGCAGCGAGATTGTGAGATCGGCAAACGCGCGCGGCACACCTGCGCTGCTCGGACGGCCGTGTGTGAGGGCACCGCTGCCGGTTTTGACTAGGAGTGGATCCGCATGCCCGTGATAACAGCCATCGAACTTGATGATCTTATCGCGTCCGGTGAACGCGCGAGCGAGGCGGATGCACGACATCGTGGCCTCGGTGCCGCTATTCACCATCCGCACCTTATCGATCGACGGCATCCATTCGCAGATCAATTCTGCCATTTCGACTTCGAGCGGATTGGGAATTCCAAAACTCAATCCGCGTATGGCAGCGTCGCGCACCGCTTCGACGACGACTTTCGGCGCATGACCGAGAATCGCTGCTCCCCAGCTGCCGACGTAATCGATGTATTCATTTCCGTCGACATCCCAAATCCGCGCGCCTTCCCCGCGCGCTACGAAAAACAGCTCCCCACCCACATTGCGAAATGCGCGCACCGGTGAATTGACGCCGCCGGGAATGCGTTTCTGCGCCCGCGCGACAAGTTCGGAAGAACGCGAGGTCACCCGCCGAACATAATCGCTAAATGGTCAAATCGCTAAATCGCTTACCGATCATATTCGTCGGCACGAATCGCTTCGCCGCGTTGACACGGTGTGCTCCAACGTTACGCTCATTTCTCACACAACCGGCGGGGTAGCCAAGTGGTAAGGTCGCGGTCTGCAAAACCGCTATTCGCGGGTTCGATTCCCGCCCCCGCCTGTTTTCATAGGTAAAAGCGTCCGACATCCCCCCGAAAAGTGGCTGAGTCACAACAAAAGTCACAACAAATTTTGCTGATGTCCTGCGTTGTTCGCTAACGTTCAGTCTAGTATTCTGCTGGTCGCACCGTGCAGCATGAAGAAGGGCAAAAAGGATTCCGTTTCTGGCGAGCGGCAATCACAACGCCGGAAAGGGCCGGTGGGGGCGGAAACGGGCGCGCACGGTTTAGATAAGGACGATCCCCGCATCGACATGGGCGGAAATCCGCACGGCTTACGCTTTGGGTATCGCACGTGAGCGCTTTCAAAGAGCCGTAAAACACTACAGGGAATCAACTATTGCCAGCATTTCTGCCGGTACGTCACCAAACCGACCAAGCTCAAGGGCAGGAGCAGAATTGTCGGACCCTAATGGGCACCGTTCTTTATCACGATCAGCACAGCACTCGTCGGGTTATAGGCTAATAACCAACGTTTCCTACCGTGATCGAAAACCGGGTTCCGAATATGGTGGAAAAAGCCAGTGAAGGACGCATAGTCGAGAAAGGCGAAGGATTGACCGATCTCGGGGACAAAACCGTTTACAAGCACGGGATCGATGCATCCATTTAGATTAGCGTTGCCAAGAACACTGAGCACACTGACCTGGCCCGCGCCGAGCGCGCCGCCATGATTGACGAATGTGTTGCTTGAAATGGTGCCATCAACCTGCAGTACGCCACCGATAATATTGGTCGCGCCGGTGTAGGTATTTTCTTCTCTCCAAGGCGAGCATTCCGGTACCGATCTTGGTCAGCGACCCGCCGAAGCCGCCATCTTCGATCACGCCAGAGAAGGTAGTGCTAAGGTTATTGCTGTCTACGGTCAGATGGCGATACCATTTATTGTCATCTGTTGCGGCCGTAGAAGGAAATATCACTGATTGACGCCATTCCGTTCAGCGTGATTAGGTGCTCCCCGAGGCTCTGCATTCGCTCCATGCCTTGCACGGCGTAGATATTGGCCCACGGTGTTTGTCCATCGGCTTGAAAGCCTTCGACTAGAATGCCGGTCAAGTAATATCCATCCGGTTCTCCGGTAAAATCCCACCAGATCAATGCGCTCGGAGTATTTCCCGGCAGGCTAAAGATATTGGTAAAGAAGTATGTGCCACCATTTAGGGTGCCATAGAGACTAACCCAACCATTGATGTACTGACGGCCTTCCGGCGTATCGAACCATCCATGAGCGGCGTCATCGAAAAAAGTTTGCCTGATTAGTTGATAGAAGGCTGGTGGCAAAGGTCCATCTGGATTGTAGCCTCCAGGAGTTAGATCAATTACTCGAGCTTGCGCGACGCAGGCGCTAAGGGCAAGGAGTACTATTATTTTTTTCATTTTGTGTGTTTCTTTCACTGTTCAGGTCGGTGTTTGCAGAGATGGAAACATTGGTCGTATCCGATAGATCGAACATCGCAGTATTTGCTGGCCCCCCGACTCACCGTTTGGAAGGCCTAATAGTCCGCAGACATCGATTCGGGTTGGATAAGATATGTTCTTTTATTATTCTTCTACGGAAACGAAGGAACGAAGTTCACGAGAAAAGCTGAATAGTGATTGAGCCTGTCCTCAAGCCGCCCAGGCTGCAGGGCGGTAATACGTGGTCTCCCGGCACTTCAAAAAATATTCCAGCAGCACTTCGGCTTGTTTTGTTCCCAAAGCGGAATGACTGTTCGTTTGAACATGGACGAGCGAGAAAACGGCCAATTGCCGCTACCGAAGCGAGCAGTGTGCAGTAGAATTTCCGCAGATGTTTGGGAGCAAATTCGTACAGCCTACGCAAGTGCCATCGGCCTGCGTGAGATTGCCCGCAATATGGACATTTCAGAGAACACGGTGCCCTCCCGCCCGCACCGCGACGGTTGGACACGCGAGATTCAAAAAGCGAAAGCGCTCGTAAAGCGCGAGCACACATCAATCGCTGTCACTCCGCTTGAAGCAGTGAGCGCGTCAATGCAGCAATGCGGCGAGCGTCAGGTAGGGCGAATGGCAAACATCGTGGAAAGACTGTGCCGCGTTCCATGACCTGCGGATAATCGGGCGACCGATGGAAATTCCGCGTCTGACGAACAGCAGGCTGTGATCCTTACGATGCTACCACCGTGAAGCCGACCTTTGCGAGGTGATTAAAGGGAAAACACCGGCAGGTAAGCGGCTTTGTCACCAGCTTGCCATCTCCACAGCAACTCAAATTCAATCTGTTCTTTTTCTGTTGGCGGCTGCGCAACTTCCTCAACAAGCTGCGCGTGTCGCAATTTCAATTCCGGCGTGGACATGGATTGAATTTTCTTGCTTTCCGACGCGCAACTGACAGCCAAAAGAACAACGGCCAACAACGGTACCAGCTTCATCGAATCGCAGCGTAGCATCGTAAGGTTCGTTCGATCAAGGTGAAAATAAGAATGGGACATCCTTTATTAAACGCGAACCGCGCCCGGATGGAGGAAACAATTGGCAAAGCGAGCTTGCGGGACGCACCTTGGGGAAATTCAAGCGGGGCTAATCGTTTCACGGTCGTTTTCTACGGTCTGAAAATTGTTCGCTGCAAAACCGCGCAATTCCGTGTAATGCACTCAGGTTTTACGTGCCTGCTTTTAGCTTTGATGAACAGCGCGCTCTAACTCCCTAAGCGCGGTCGACAGCTCATACGCGCGCACAATGTGACGCTTCCCGTCGTCGCGATGCGCGTCCACAGTCCAGATTCTTTGCCCTTCGTAATCAACAGTTGCGACGCAGTCCCAACTCCATCCGGCCTTCTTCAGATTGTCGGCGTTCCAATACTTCATCCGCCCGATTCTGCCTATTTTCCTCTTCACACGGCGAGGGATGATCATTGTCATATACATATATCTTTTTCGCCTCCTGCCTGAGGCGTAACACGAGAAGCGACAAGTCTCCATCACAGGATGGTAACGATGCTGTTACCGGTACGCGTTCCGAGGTGTCTTTTAGCCGATCTAACCAACCCACGAGCCAACGGCCCCCAAAGCGCGCGTTCATGCTTTCAGATGATTAGACATTTTCGATACGCTAGAAAACTAGCCGAGGGGCTGGTGCAATACGAACCGGCAAGCGAACCAAAGACTCAAAAGCGGCTATTCCTTAGTCCGAACGCACGATTGTCACTCGAATCGTTCGGCGCAGGGATCAGTCGCTACTGACCGGTTCGTGTACGAACATTGGCTCGGCAGCGCTTTGGTTGCTTCGCTTTTGATCGAATGCTCTGCTTTCGCCTTAACGACTGTAGTGTTGTTGCTGCGTTGGATTGTCACATACAGTAATCGTTCCATGACCTGCGGATTATCGGGCGACCGATGGAAATTTCCGCGCCTGACGAACAGCAGGCTGTGATTGTCACGATGCTACCACCGCGAAGCCGACCTTTGCGAGGTGATTAAAGGGAAAACACCGGCAGGTAAGCGGCTTTGTCACCAGCTTGCCATCTCCACAGCAACTCAAATTCAATCTGTTCTTTTTCTGTTGGCGGCTGCGCAACTTCCTCAACAAGCTGCGCGTGTCGCAATTTCAATTCCGGCGTGGACATGGATTGAATTTTCTTGCTTTCCGACGCGCAACTGACAGCCAAAAGAACAACGGCCAACAACGGTACCAGCTTCATCGAATCGCAGCGTAGCATCGTAAGGTTCGTTCGATCAAGGTGAAAATAAGAATGGGACATCCTTAATTAAACGTACGCGAGGCTTACGGGCCACCAGAGCTGCATTGGAAAATCAAGGTTGCGGTACGCTCCAACGGCGATTGATTCGCTGCCGCCCGACAGCTCACCTTGTGGGCTTCGTCCATCTCGCTCGACTCCCGTCGGCTCCATTCCCGCCCCCCCGGCTTTCAAGACCAGACTCGGTGACCCGTGGGCGCGATGCCTTCATTATTTATCGGTGACGTCGCGCGCCGGAGTGTTCTTTTGCTCTCCAGGCGGGAATGACAAAGTGACAATGAAGGCTTGCATATGAGCTATGCGCCGTTCACGATTGCCGACGTTCATCTCCTTATGGCACTGCGATGCTGAGTTCGTCAATACTCTCCCCCTCGGATTGCTCGGCTCGGACCTTAGCCGATTTTGAGAAGCTAGTGGTCGAAGGCGGTGCCGTCGAGGCAGAAGGCTTAACGCGGCGCATTCGCAATGCCTCTCGATTGTTGTTTCTCCGGGAGCCAGATGGGCAACTTGTCGGAGTAGGTGCGTTAAAACACCCTAGATCCGGCTATCGCGCCAGGGTGTTCGCGAAAGCGCGAGCAACCGTCCCACCAAATAGATACCGTGTTGAGTTGGGCTGGGTAGTCGTCGCCAAATCGCACCAGGGGCGAGGACTTTCGGCTCGCATCATCGGTGAGTTACTGGCTTTGGCCAAGAATGAGAATATTTTCGCGACGACCCGCTTAGATGACCGAGCGATGCGCTTTGCGTCTGCCCATGGATTCAAACCAAATGGAAACTGCTATCCGAGCGGTCGCGGCTACAATCTTGCTCTTTATCTCCACAACGCGGCGCCACAATCGACGAGCGCGCATGAGCCAACCATCAATTACCATCTCTCCTCGTGGCTTCCGGAGAAGCAGGAGAAGCTCAAAAACAGCAGTTTGCGATTTCGAAATGACTTAGCCTGACCGGAAGAACCGATAAGGTCGCTCACATCTCGCGCGCTTACGAGGGCAACTTGCTGCCACCACAAGTGAGTCTCATGGTTCGACGGTTTTGCGCTGCAACCAGCGCAGCCGTTGTCGTAAAATTGGACGCCGATGGATCCCCCTGTGGAGACTTCTCAAAGACGCTTCCAGACGTTCCCTTGTCAGGAAAAATTAGGTTTTACCCGCTAATGGCCTCTGTTCGCGGGTTCAACTCTCTCCCCGCCTGTTTCGACTAAGAGCAAGTCGTGTCGCAGTGATCGGAAGCTAGATACAGAGGTAGAGACCCCTCCTGTCACGCAGGCCAGGCGGCTGCGTGTCGCGGCTGAATACAGGCCTTACCTTGGCGCGATCACAGGCATTTTGTTGGCAGAATGCTGGATCGAGTCGTTTCTCATCATAATCAGCTCGCCATTAAATGGTGGCGCCGGTTTCTCCGGAAAGAGCGGTCGTAAGACCGCAAACGCCTGCGAAACAAACGCAATGGAAACGATTGCAATCGCTGCTGCACATTTCATGGTGGGCGCTCTTAGCAAATTCCAAACGCCTGGCAAGAAGAATTTTCGCATGATCGCGATAATTACCGACGAGGAACGCAACGAATTCATTCTGGTTCAGCCAATTTCCAGTTTCCGATTGTGAGTTTCCGATTATTGTTCCAAGCCGATGCCACAGTTTGCTTATCGCGCCCGCGACGCGCAGGGCGGTTTGGTTGAAGGGGTCCTCGACTGCGCCGATCGCGCGATCGCGATTCGGCAAATTGAATCGCAGCACTACGTGCCGATCCGGATCGACATGGTGGATGGGGCAAAGCCACCATCGCAAAAACAAGGAGCGCCGCCGCCGCAAAAAAAATTGCGACCGCTACGCTCTCCTGAGCCTGCAACGCCCACGCAGAACCTGAAAATTCCCCACGGCCAATTGCTCATTTTCACTGAGCAACTTGCGCATTTGCTGCAAGCGGGAATGACGCTGGACGAAGCGTTATCGGTTTTGGAAAAACGCTTGAAACAGCCGCGTGTCCAGCAAATGACCCACTCGCTGCATCAGGCGCTCATCGATGGCCGCAGTTTTTCACAGGCGCTGAGCGAACTGCCGCGAATTTTCCCGCCGCTCTATGTAAATCTCGTCGCTGCGGGGGAGGCCAGCGGCGCGTTGCCGCAAATTCTGCTTCGCTTGGTGAAACATTTGACGCAGGCGAAGGCACTGCGCGATCGCGTGCAGCAGGCTTTGATTTATCCGGCGTTTCTCGCGCTGGCCGGCGCCGTTCTGGTCACGATTTTCATCACCTTCATGGTGCCGCAGTTGACCGGGTTCATGGCGCAAACCGGCGGCGCGCTCCCATTGCCCACGCGGATTTTGCTGCAAATTCATCATGCCATCACGGGCTACTGGTGGGTCGGCGGGCTGATGGTGATTGGCGCGATCATCGGGTTCCGCGCGCTTGTCCGCACGCAGGAAGGGCGCATCGGATGGGACCGTTTCCGGTTGCTGATCCCCGGGTACGGACGAGTGATCCGCCACCGCTATTACTCGCAGTTCGCGCGGACACTGGGAACTTTGATGGAGAATGGCGTTCCTCTCCTGCGCTCACTTGATTTGGTAACGGAAATCGCCGGCAACCGTTTTCTTGAAACGAAACTGGGCGAGGTGCGCAAAGCTGTCATCGATGGCGCCACGCTATCCGCCGCTTTGCAAGAACAAAAGTTGTTTCCTGATTTGTTCACCGACATGATGGCCGTAGGCGAACAGACCGGGCATTTCGCCGAAACGATGCAAGCCATCGCCGACGTTTATGAGCGTGAGCTTGACCGATCAGTCGACGTGATCTCCCAATTGATTCCGCCAATAATTATCGTGATAATCGCTGGTCTGGTCGGCCTCGTTGTGTTCAGCATCTTGTCGGCCGTATTTGAAATGACGCACAGCCTCCAAATCAGACCGCACTGAAAGTGAAGGCTTGCAAAGCATCCTCGACACGAATAATCTCGCCAACTTAATGTTAGTCCGGGCTGCGTTTGCGATCTTTCTGGCTGCGGTGTGCCGCGTATGCGCTCAGGAAGCGTTGACTGATACCCTGCCCGCGCCGCCTGACGCGACCGCGCAGCCAATCCCCGACAGCGCCTGGTTGGACCTGCGCCAAACCGCACCGCAAAATTCGAAAACCCAAGATGCGCCTGCCTGGGTCGAAGCGCTCACACTTTTGCCCGGGGAAGCGACTGAAGGCGGCGGGGCGTCCAAGAGCGTTTTTCGCATTCGGGTAACGCAACCCGGCCCGGATTATCGGATTCTGTTTTTCCGGTTGTTCTTCGATGACAAACCGAATCAACAACCGCAATTGATTGCGTGGGATGAATCCGGCAGCCACATTTTGCGCTCCGGCACGCTCGGTGTGGGAATGAATCTGCCTAGCTCAGATTCGGTCCTTATCCCGATGACCGGCGCTTCCGCGATCGATATCGAGGTGCCCGGCGATGGAAAATCAATTCGCGCAGCGTATCTCGATTGGATGACGGGGAGCGAGGTGGTGCACCCTGTGAACGCGGAACATCGCGATGTAATTCCCGAGCCATTCTCATCGCTCCCGACGCTGCACGCGCCGCCGGATGATGTTGAGAACTTTGGAACTGTCACTGCGACTCTCGCGCCCGAACCGATTCGGATCGACGCACAGACTCAGGAAAGCGCTATGTTTCAATTTCCAATTGAAGCACAACCGCTCACTGCGCTGTTAACATTCGAGATCGCCAACCCGCGCATTGATGCGCCACCGGAAGTTTATCTCAACGGCGAGGACATCGGGCCAGTTTCTCTGACGTTGCCAGATCTCGCTGATCCCGGATATCGCGGGGAAGCCCAACCGCTGACCACGCAAATGCATTTTAATTACACCGGCTGGCTGCGCGCTCAGAAAATTGTGCCGGCTACGGCCTTGAAAGTCGGCGCGAACGATCTCGTCGTTGCCAATGGAACCGGCGGCGGAGCTTCCGCGATCCGCGCCACGCAGATTCAGTTAAAGTATATCTGGGATAAGTCGGATTACCTTCTGCACACCGGCCACTAGCAATTCTTGAAGACCGGGGTAATGTAGTCGCGCACAGGACGGAGGGTTATTCCTTAAATTTGAGATGAGAACAAAACGAAAGCAGCAGGGCTTCACGCTACTGGAGATCATGCTCGTGGTGAGCATTATCGTGATCATATTGGGAGTAGCGATTTCAAAACTCGGTAACACGACTGCTATCGCCAAAACCATGCGGGTTCAAGCCGACGTTCAGGCCATCAAGACGCAACTCCAGCTTTACGAAAGCATGAACGGCTTTTATCCAAGCACCGAACAAGGATTGCAGGCGCTGGTCACCCAACCGCAGAACGACCCGCGGCCCACTCGCTGGTATCAGTTATTCAGGGAACTGCCAAAAGATCCCTGGGGCAGCGATTATGTTTATCGTAATCCCGGTCTGAAAAATGCCAGCGGCTACGATCTGTTTTCCGCAGGGCCAGACCGGCAACCCGATACTGCAGACGACGATTGGGGCGGCGGTTGAGCGTTGTGGGGGGTCGTGTAGCAGGCCGTTGGAAAACGGACTTTGTCAACGTTCGGAGTTCCGCATTTACGCGGCCCCTCCAGGGAAGAACCAGCTACAGCCTACTGCCCGGCGGGCACTTGAGAAGACGTCTTTTGTGATCCTCTCGGGTTCCGCTGAATCAAGCCACGCGCATGTGGTCGTGTGGCCTCTCGCGATGGAATTAACTGCTGCATTTCTGGCGGTAACTCAGGCGGTAATTTCGGTGAGAGTTGCTGCGGAATGCTGGCAGGGTTAGAGACCGGCGCAGCAGGCATGGGCGGCGTGAACACCCTAGAAGCGGCGCCCGCGCCCGGCCCGGAGTTTGACAAGAGCGCCTGGTTAAACGTGAGAGTCGCAAAATTTCCGTCCTTGCTGATTGTCACCTTGGTAGCACCCACTTTGTCGGACCATTCGATGTTGGCGACGCTGTAACCGTCCACAGGCTCCCTGGTAGTAAGATATTTCTTGAAGTTGTGGTCGGCGGTGGAGGCAATCGTCACCATATCGCCTTCCGATGATCGCGCCGCGTTGGCGACGTAAAGGTCTTTGGCGAAATCGGGCGTGGCAGCAGGCAGCGCCATCGCGGTGGCTACTGCGAATGGCGAGCGATCCACCATTTTTGAGTAGCGATCGAAATTAAACTGCGGCGGGAGCACATCCTCGGCCTGACTGTAGGCCGCTGCGAGAAGAGCGAGAATCGATGCGAACGTGAGCGGATATTTCATACGAGCGACCTCCACAGATGTCATTCTGAGCGGAGCGAAGAATCTCGGATCAATTTCAGATTTGTGTCGCGCACGGCGATAGGCCAGAAATGTTTCGCTTCGCTCAACATGACAGTGCCGTATTATTACTTGGGTTTTTGCGCCGGCGCAAACCAGCGGGCGATTTTAAATTTGCCGCGCATCATTGTGGGATCGCTGCCATCGATGGCGAGATTCACATTTTCGAACACGATGAACGCCTCCGGCCGTTGCACATCGTAAAGGAAATGCACCAGCGGCGGCCACGGGCTTTTCGTTTCAATGGACGCGAACACAGTCTGATGGTACGGCGTAGTTTCGCCGCTCCCGATCGCGGGATTTTCGACCAGAATGTTGTACTTGCCGGCCACTTCCTTGATGCGATCAAGCAGCGCGGAGGCTTCCGCAGGATCCTTGAGCACGGGCTGATGTTGCCGGATCCATTCTTCGCGTTTTGTCCAGGTGTCGCGCTCCTTCACGTAGAGAGACTGCGCGGCCATCGTTCCCCTGTGCGCCGCAAGGTCCCTCTCCGCAGCGCCGAGCGCGCCGAAGATCCAGCTCAACATCCAAAGATTGATTAGCGCGAACGCGGTTCCGGCCACAATCCATGCGAGCAGGCGCTCACGCCGGCTCATTCGTTGGTACCACGCCGGCATCATTTTGGTTTTCCCTCCAATCGAAATTGCGCATGATTGTTTGGCAAAATCCGCGGCGCAGGCATGTCAAACTGAAAGCCGCTCAACTCCGGGTTTTTCTTGATCTTGTCGATGAACTGGTAAGCCAAAGCAGCTGTGCTCGCTTCACCATCGACCGAAATTTGGCGGGCAGACTGGTTGTAAGCAGTAATCTGCACGTCGGTCGCGGGCAGGCTGTCGAAAAGATGCAGCAGGATTTCCACCGGGGAATAATGCGGATCGATTGCCGGCGCCAGCGCTTTCCACTTTGCTTCGGTCGCGCGCACGAACTCGGTTGCGGGCGCGTCGTGCGCGATGCGCCGGCCGAGCCACCCTATTTGAAAATGCAACAGGCCAAGATACGCCAGCAAGAGCAAGAGAAACGCGGCGTAGGCGCCGCCTGCCCAGAGGAGTCGTTTTCGCCATTCTGCCTGCCTTGTCAATTGCAACCGGCGGCGTCGCCAGCTTTCTGGCAAAAGATTCAGTTTAACCGGCGCGGGCGGTAGCTCGATGCCAACGATCTCGGTGGAGCTGGCCAGAATTCCCTGCACTGTAGCGCGCATCTCATAACAGGTTTCGTCCAGCAAGACATTTGGCGAGGAAGCGTCTATCCCCTGTAGCTCGGCGCTCAATCGCAACTGTGGCAATTCAAGTTGCAGTTGCTCGCCATTACCGCCTTCAAACGCTCGGGCCAGGCTGAGCTTGCCGTTCTCGGTCATGGCGTAAACGAGTGTCTCGCCTTCCGGGTAAATAAGAACCGCGTTACCCTTGGGCGCATGCGTGCTGGCGCGCTGCGCCGCGTACACGGTCACCTGCCGTGGGATGTAACCGCGCTCTAACAGTGGCGAAGCCACCTCGGCAAGTTGCTGGTTCCTGACTGCAACAGCCGAGACAACGCTTTCGTTCTCGTTTTGCTCGATCAGTTCAAAATCGGTCGTCACCTCATCGGCCGCGAACGGAAGCAGTTTTTCGATCTGAATCCGGATCATTTCTGGAAACTCCGCCGGATCGGTGCTCGGCAAGCGAAATCGTTGGGCGAGCACGGCTGAAACAGGCAAGCCCAGGACAAAATCATCGGTCGCAGCCAGCAGGGGCACCGCTTCTTCCAGCGTTTGCAGTTTGCGCACCGTCCACGAGCCATTCTCCTCAGCGGACCGGACAAAGTTCCAACCATGCGCAGTTGGAATTATGAAAATGGATGGCATTCCGGGCTCGATATCAAAGCTCCTTCCAACTGAACACTCGCGGACGACCAATACCTTGTTGTCCCTGTTTTTGCACAACCATCTCCACAGAGCGCGTAACGTCACGTGATTTTCCCGCGCTTAGGACGCGGAATACAGCGATGGGACTCTTAAATACGATCAAATTTTGAATCGGGTTGGCCTGCTGCGATTGCGCCGCTGCGAGACCAAGCGTTATGAATGCAGTCTGTTGATCCAACGGAGTGTCATCGGCTGTCCCATCGATTCCATCGGGACCCTGGCGCAGTTGCAGGAAGCGATCCACAAAATCGTCCGGTATTCCCAAAGCACGCAACACGTCGCGCGACGCATAGGCGAGGTCAATCGCCCCGCAAGCGCCTACAACAGTAAAATCGTTGTCCCAGCCGGGCTTGGAAGTGAATCCAGCCCATCCACAAATTTTCTTGAGCTCATCCACGGAAGCCAGGGGCGCGTGTGCGGGATGGTAATTGTCGGTCTCCGGGCAGGCATTCAAGTGATGAAGTCCTCTGTTTGGCGACACCCAGTCGAGCAGAGAATCCATCATGCCGTCGAGGTCGTTCAGGTCTATGCCTTTGAGGCTAAGATATTGGCGGAGAATTCGCAGCTTGTTAGGGTCTTCTCCCTGGACAAGAAAGTTCAAGTTTAAACGACCACATTCGCCGGTAATCCGCACGTCGTAGCCTTCCCCGTCACCCATTTGCCTGTGCAAGTTTGGCGAGCTCGGTGTGATCTCCTGGCTTAAGGCAACGTCTGCGCCGGAAGACGCCATCGCTTCGGCCTCCAGCACGCGGTTTGCATTGCTGGAAACCACAAGGCGCGAATTAATGTTGAGCGCCCATCCTATTACCATGGCGCTGAGCAAAAATAGCGCCCAAAGTGCTAACAGCAAGGCAGCCCCGCGGTTCCTCCGACCTCCTTGGCTCGCCGTAGTCCGGCGAAGGCGGCTGACCTCTGACTTCCGACTTCTGGATAACATCGACATCGCTCAATACGGTGTTCGTCTCAGTGGAATAATTGCTTCCCACGGCACGGCTGCATCGGCACGTCCCAAGGTGATTTTGATAAGCCCGGGCAACTGACCTCCTGGCCAGCTATCCACCCAGGTGTTGGCCTGAGCGCTGAAATAACGGATCTCGAGACTCGCTACGTTCTTGACCAATGGCACCCATGTCTCGTGCCCTTCGCCAATGTCGGAATCCTCCTTCGACTTTCGCAAGAAACCGAGATCCAGTCGGTCCCCATTTTCCTTTTCCGGCTGCAACCGCAGCCTGACGATAAAGTCGCCCGGCGCATAGCGTGTAAGAAGGCCGGGGCCCGCGCCGCAACTCCACTTTATCTCGTCGCGCTCTCGGTCATTTAACTTGATTGGCTCGCCAGTCATGGCGGCTCGGAATGGACTCAAGCTTTGCCATTCCGCCGTGAGCAGTTCGCGCAATCCCTCGTATTGCGCTTCCGTTGCGGCTGTATCCGTTGAGAGCTGCAGCGCGGTCATATTCGATTGCACAAAGCGAAAAATCGCAAGCGACATCATTCCCAGAATCCCCACTGCCAGCATGATCTCGAGCAATGTGAAGGCACCCCGAAAATTTCGAATTTCGAATTTCGAATTTCGAATTTGAAGTGCGCACTTATCCGGACCGATAAACATAAAACTGAATCTGTTTCGACTGCGGGGCGCCGCCGTGCTGCCATCGAGCAGTCAACGTCACCAGGTTGATTCCGCTTACCAGCGTATTATCCGGTTCGGTCAATTCCGCTGGCGCGCTTGTCTGGATCAACGTTATCTTGCCATAACTGCTGTCGATCTTGAACTCTTTCTCAGCATCCGGCACTACCGGCGCTGCTTGAATTACCGCCATCCGATCGGATAAAATCTGTCGCACAACGCTCTCTTCGGCGCTGATCGTGCTCGCATTGAGACAATTCTCGACCGCGCGCCCCAGTGCGATCACGCCAACTGCAAAGATCATCACGCCAAGCAACACCTCGTACAACGCAAAGCCGCACACCGGCCTTGCGGGTGTCCGAATCCTTGTCGCAGTCATGATTGGAGTATTGGAGTGCTGGAGTGCTGGAGTGTTGAAAATTTCATTACTCCATCTCTCCATTGCTCCATAACTCCGTTGCCGTTCACCTCGCTGCATACTGGGTAATCTCGGCCTGCGCTGTCAGCGGCGAGTAATTCGCGGTCCATAGGCCAGCGGAGCCCTTGAACTGGACAATCGCCGGTTCGCAGTTTCCCGATGGCCAAAATATCCATTCCCACGGATGTTTTTCCGTCAAGGCTGCCGGCAAGGAAAGCCTTAGCATTGTTCCCTTGCTGAGGCGAAGTTCCGCCACCGGTTTGGCTTCCTCACCTTCTGCGAAAACTTCCGGAAGCAGCACCACGCCATCCTTCCTCCAAGCGATCAGGTATGCCCGGCGCTCCGTCACACTTCGCTCCTGCGCCTGGTGCACGAGACTGTTAAACCCGTCCAGGGATTGCTTCAGCCGCCTGCTTGCGAACACGCCGGTCAAGCTGGGCACCGCCAACAGCAGCAGCAGCATCAGTATGAAAATGGCCAGGGCAATCTCGATTAAAGTAAAGGCCCGGAAACGTTGCACCGTCGAAGTTACTCGATCGACGCAAAATCACAACCGACGCCGGGAGTTAAAACTCTACACGCCGGGATTCCATCCGTGCACTGCGGTGCAAGCAATCGTTTGAGTCCACCAATTGGAATCGGCGCAACAGGCGCGAAATGTGTCCACCAGCGCGTTGTTAAGTTTGCCGGAACTTAGCAGACCATCGCGCAGTTCGGTGATCGTCTGCGTCCAGTAATCAGCCCATGGCGAGGCGCCGTTGTAAATCGCCGTTTCAGCTGCGCCACCGATTTCAGTTAGGCCGATCGCTGCAAGCCGGGGCGCAAGGGCGCGCCCGATGTGATAATCGATTCCGCGTTCACGCGACCACGCAACCCATCCACCCCAGAAGGCTCGCACTTCTGCCGGCTCAGCGACGCTGACTGGAAGGAAATCAGGTTCAATCAGCAGAAGCGCGCCGCCCGGTCGCAGGCTTGCGACGAGATTTCGCATTGCGGCTTCGGCATCTGCAACGTGATGGAGCACCGCACGCGCAGTGACTAAATCGAAGGTGCCGGGTTCGACCGCACCAGCAACGATGTCGCCCTGGCGCAGTTCAAGATTTGGCGCGCGCACTTTGATCAGGGACAGATCCAGATCGAATGCGACCGCTCTTCCGCCAGGGTCCACGCGTTCAGCAAGCCATGCGGAGATCGATCCGTTGCCGCAACCGACCTCAAGCGTTTGCGCTCCCGGCCTAACGACATTCAGCGCGTCGATGTACCGGCGATGCATGGGATCGAGCAACTGCGACATCAACGCCAGGCGCGTCCCCTCGCCTTTCAGATGATGACCCAAAACGTATTCCGGCATGCGGCGGCCATCGTAAGTCAATCAGACACAAGCGGCAAACGGCTCGCTGAAGAGTCCGCGCGCGCAAGCGGCCGCTAAAAAAACGCAATCCATCAGCAGCACTTCTCGTGTCTCTATGATAAGCTCTTAGGGCAAAATGAAGCTCGCCTTGCGCATCGGCATTCTGGCAGGCGTATTCTGTGTGCTCGCGGTGCTTGTATGGCAAGGGCTAACCGCACATGGCGCGCCTGACCCGATCCAGCCCAATACAAGCGCGACCGTTGCGCTGCTCGACATCGGCGTTCTTGTTTTCCGCGAGGGATTAGAATGCATTCTTGTGCTGGCTGCGATCACGGCCAGCATGACCGGCCCTAAACGCGGCTATCGTCGCCCGGTGGCGCTCGGCGCGGGCCTGGCATTTATCGCCAGCCTGATCACGTGGTCTATCGCTGTGGGAATTGTCGGTTCGCTCAGCGACAATATGTCGGCGCTCGATCTTCAGGCCGCCACCGGACTGCTGGCCGTGATCGTTCTGCTGGTGATCATGAATTGGTTTTTCCACAAAATTTATTGGGGCGGCTGGATTCGCGCCCATAGTCGCCGACGTAAAACGTTGCTGGAAAATGCGCGCGCCGCGGAGATTTCGCAGTGGCGTCTCTGGTTTGGATTGGTCCTGCTCGGATTTACCTCGTTGTACCGCGAAGGATTTGAAGTTGTCCTTTTTCTGCAGAGCTATCATCTGCGGCTCGGCGGCGGCGTGGTGCTGAAAGGGGCGCTGCTGGGAATCGTGCTGACAGCAATGGTGGCCGTGCTGACCTTTGTTCTCCAGCAGCGGCTGCCGTACCGCAAAATGTTAATCACCACCGGTATTCTTTTGGGAGTGGTGTTGCTCGTCATGGTTGGGGAGCAAGCGCAGGAAATGCAGCTGGCGCATTGGATTTCCACAACTGAAATCAATTCTCTGAAAAATTACCTGCCACCGTGGATGGGTCTCTGGTTTGCGGTTTTTCCAACGGTCGAAACGCTCGTTGCGCAGCTTATTGCCGCAGTACTGGTGATCGGCTCATATTACGCCGCACGTCGCTTTGGTGGTGGCCCGCCCGATGCGGGCGCGCTTGAAGCCCCTCCGCCGCGCATGGCTGCGATCAACGCTTAGCAGACGCGGCTGGGCAAAAGCCTTCGAGATTCGGCGCAGCGCGCCTACCGTGGCCGATTTCGCGCAAATCCAGTTGAACGAAGCCGCAAACTTTTCACTTTAGGCGGATGATCACGCCGAATTGTCCTTTTATCAGACTGGTTCGCATCATTTTCGCGATGTCTGTATTTCTTTTCCCAGCTTCTCTTCGACCTGCTCCATCCCCCACCCCAACGCCACCGGGCACAATCGATGAAAAATTGTTCAAGGGCATGCAATGGCGACAGATCGGACCGTTCCAGGGCGGCCGCGCGCTGGCGATCGAAGGTGTCGTCGGCGAACCGGACTCGTATTATTTCGGTGCGGTCGCGGGCGGAGTTTGGAAAACGATTGATGGCGGCGCGAACTGGATGCCGCTTTTTGATAAAGAACCGATTTCCTCGATTGGCGCCATTGCGGTTGCCCCATCGGACCACAACGTCATTTACGCAGGCACGGGCGAAGCAGCGATCCGCGGCAATACCACTTACGGCACCGGAGTCTTCAAATCGGTGGACGGCGGAAAGACATGGGAAAATGTTGGTTTGAAAGATACCCATCAGATCGGCGCGCTGATCGTTGATCCAAGGAATGAGAACGTCGTTCTCGTTGCGGCGTTGGGTCATGCGTTCGGTTCGAATCAGGAACGCGGGATTTTTCGCACAACCGACGGCGGGAAAACGTGGACGAAAGTTTTATGGAAAGATGAGAACACTGGTGGGATCGACGTCGTTTTCGATCCGCATAATCCCAACATCGTGTTCGCATCACTTTGGCAGGCGCGGCGGCAGCCTTGGTTTTTTTCAAGCGGCGGCCCGGGCAGCGGGCTTTACCGTTCGGAAGACAACGGCGTGACTTGGAAACATCTCGAGGGAAACGGGCTTCCCGAAGGCATTCTCGGCAGGATCGGCATCGCCGTTTCCGGAGCCGATTCCAATCGCGTCTATGCAATCATTGAGGCAAAGGAAGGCGGTCTCTACCGGTCCGATGATGCGGGACAGCATTGGACCCGCGTGAATGACGACGGCCGCTTTCGGCAGCGCGCCTGGTATTTCAGCAAGGTTTATGCTGATCCGAAATCACCGGACACCGTGTACCTTGTGAACACCGGGCTCTTTCGGTCGGTCGATGGCGGAAAAACTTTCAATCTCTTGCCCGCGCGTCACGGCGATCATCACGGGCTGTGGATTGATCCGACGAACCCAAATCGCATCGCCAATGTGAATGACGGCGGCGCCAGCATCACTACTGACGGCGGCAAGAGTTGGACCACGCAAAACAATCAGCCCACGGCACAGTTTTACCACGTGGCCGTAGACAATGCGTTTCCCTACCACATTTATGGCGCGCAACAGGACAACTCCAACGTTGGCATAGCCAGCCGCGCCGACTGGGGCGCGATCGGGCGGCAGGATTGGTTCGAGGCCGCCGGCGGCGAATGCGGCTTCGTGGTGCCTGATCCGCGCGACTGGCACATCATTTATTCAAACAACGAAGCCGAGATTACTCGCTACGATAAAAGTAAAGGGGAACGGCAGGACGTTAGTGTCTGGCCTCTTGATAACTCAGGACACGGCGCCGCCGATCTTGTGCATCGGTTTCAATGGGTCACGCCGCTGATGCTTTCGCCGCATAATCCCGATGTGATCTACACTGCGGGCGAGAGCGTTTTCAAATCAACCGATCACGGACAGAGCTGGACGCAGATCAGCGGTGATTTGACGCGCAACGATAAGTCGAAGCAGCAGCCAAGCGGAGGTCCGCTTACCAAGGACATCACGTCAGTCGAATATTACGACACGGTCTTCGCGCTCGCGGAATCACTGGTAAAACAGGGAACGCTGTGGGCAGGCACGGACGACGGACTGGTGCAGCTTACAACTGACGACGGCCAGCATTGGTCGAACGTCACGCCGAAAATGCCGGAGTGGAGCACTGTCGATCTCATCGATCCTTCGCCGCACGATGGCAACACCGCCTATGTGGCCGTGGATCGGCACAAACTCGATGACTTTAAGCCGTACATTTTTAAGACGACTGATCTCGGGAAAAGCTGGACCGCGATCGTCCGCGGAATTCCCGATGGCGCGTACGTGCATGCGGTGCGCGAAGACCCCAAGCGCAAAGGTCTGCTCTATGCAGGAACGGAGCTCGGTGTCTTCGTTTCGTTCGATGACGGCGCGCACTGGCAGCCGTTGCAGTTGAATCTGCCGCAATCGCCGATCCACGATCTGGTGGTGAAGGATGACGATCTGGTCGTAGCGACGCATGGGCGTTCATTCTGGATACTCGACGACGTGACGCCGCTGCGTCAGGTGAACGCGCAATCCGTGCAGCCGGACGTCATCCTATATCAACCTCAAACCGCGTTGCGGTTGCATTACCCGGAGGAGGTCGATAAACGCCAGCCAGTGGGCGATAATCCACCGTAGGGCGCAATCATTGATTATTATTTCAAGACCGCGCCGAAAGAGGAGGTCTCGCTGGAGATCCTCGATGCTTCGGGCAAAGTTGTCCGACATCTTTCCAGCAAGGAAAAGAAAGAAGGCGAGCAACCGCCCGAATGGCCGGACCGCGTCGAACGCGCGAAAACAATTCCAGCCAACGAAGGGATGAACCGGTTTGCATGGGACCTGCGCTACGATGATCCGATTCAAATCCCGGGCGCGTTTTATTCCGGGAGTGGCCCAAAAGGCCCACTTGCGCCACCTGGAGATTACCAGGTGAAACTAACCGTTGGCAGCAAATCGCAGACTGCCCCGCTGCACTTGGCGATCGATCCGCGGACAAAGGGACAGGAAGCGGGGTTACAAAAACAATTGACCCTCACGATGCAGGTGACCGACCGCATTTCGCAGTTGCATCAAGCCGTCAATGAAATCCGCGATTTGCGCTCACAAATCCAAAACCTGCACAAACGTTTCGGCGACGATCAGCGTTTGAAACCGGCACTCTCGGCGGCCGACGATCTCGAGCACAAAATATCCGAAGTCGAGCAGAAGCTCATTCAGGTAAACATGAAAGGCTCGGAAGCGAACCTCGCGTTCCCCGACATGTTGAACGAGCGCTTTGATACGTTTAGCCACGTCATTGAGTACAGCGACAAGGAGCCGACCACACCGCAACTCGACGTGTTTCAAATGCTGAGCACCCAGCTCGACGAGCAGTTAAAAAAATGGACCCAGCTTAAGAACGAAGACTTGCCGAAGGTGAGCGATTTGATCAAGCAAGCCAATTTGCCGGCGCTGATTATCACGCAGCCGAAGAAGACCTAATCATGACCAGTGATTCTCGGGAGCACCCCGAAAGCTTTCGGGGTAGTTCGCGGCAGCTTGCCGCGAACATTTCTGCCATTCCGACCGGAGTGGAGGAATCTCTTAGTGTTTCTGCTTTTCCAGCGCTAACGATGCTTAGAAATGTCTAGAGATGTCTCGGCTTCACTCGACATGACAACGCAGATCGAAAAGGCTGTCGTACTCGCAGCCGGACGTGGCACGCGCATGCGCGAGCTCACCAGTGAGCTTCCCAAACCGATGATCGAGGTGCGCGGCAAGCCGGTTTTGCAGCACATTGTGGAGGGACTGCATGAGGCGGGAATACGCAAATTCCTGATCATCGTTGGTTACCACGCCGACGCTGTGCAGAATTTTTTCGCCAATGGGTCCCGCTATAACATCGATATCCAATATGCAACGCAGACAGTGCAGGACGGCACCGGTCGCGTTGTCGATCTAGCCCGCGATTTCGTCGGCAATTCTCCCTTCGTCCTAAGTTACGGCGACATCTTGATCGATCCGACGAATTACAAACGCGTTGCCGATCTTCCGGACAACGTTGAAGCAATCGTCACGGTGACGCGGGGTGAAGACGTAAGCAAAGGCGGCGCGGTTTTCTTGAATGAGCAAATGGAACTCGTCGATATCCGCGAAAAATCGCGGCCCGCAGTGATCGAAAGCCCATGGTATAACGCTGGCATTTACGCATTTTGTCCGAGCATTTTTGAATTCACCGCGAAACTGAAACCGTCCCCGCGCGGCGAATACGAGCTCACGGATGCCATTCGCGACCTCGCACAGTCAGGGAAAAAGGTGAAAGCGCTCGAGCTCACCGGCGAATGGGCAGACGTCCGCGACCCGGAAGTGTTGGCGCGGCTAAACGCACAAAAATTGTAGGGCAGGCGCATCGCCTGCCGGTTTCCTTCGGCAACCGGAGCGGTTGACCTACAGTGTCTTCAAAGCAACTGGTTTCTTCGCCTCCTCCAAGAGTTTTTCAAAACGCGGGTCGCTGCGCAGCCGATCCCATTCGGCATTTAGACGCAGGTCACCATATGATAGTCCGAACCAGGCGGATGGAAGTTTGCTCAGCACCTCCAACTGCTCCAGCGCGAGATCATGCTCGCCAGTTAGCGCATAGATGCGTGCAAGGTTAGTCATTAGCCAAAGGCCAACGAGGGCATTCTTTGTAGGAGGAAGCATGTCACACGCGGTACGCCCTTCGCGGATAGCTTTCTCTTTGTCTCCTAACTGGGCATCAATAAGTGCTAGCACGTCTAGCGGTCGTACATTTTCCGGTTGAGCGTGGACGAGTTTCTCAGTTTCAGCGCGCGCGGCGGTAAAAGCGGAATGCGCGGCAGCCGCGTCTTCTCGCAGCTTCGCCAATAACCCCTCATACCAGGCATACGGGAATGGGATGCCGTCCATATCGATTTTTCCTTCGCGGGGCATGTTAGCCAGAGCACGAGCCGCTGCGGCGGAGTTGCGCTCATAAAGAGCGAGTCGGAAGGAGAGATCAGACACTGCGGTTGCTGAAGGCCAGCCTTCTGCTTCAATCGTATTTAGGACGGCACGCAAAGACGCCATGTCCGCCCGCGCTTCGAGCCCAATCCATGCTCGACCGGTTCGCACGATAGGGCTGCGCGGCTCCAGCGATTGCAGCCGAGCGGCTACCGTATCTGCTTCTTCGTATTTGCGTAAGGCCGAATAGACCCACCCAAGATCGGTGAGCGTTCTCGTATTCCGAGGATCGAGCTCCGCTGCACGTTCAAGATTTTGCCTGGCTTCCTCCCAGTGTCCCTCCCACCGATTCATTTGGCCGAAAGTCCGAAAGACTTCTGCATTGTTAGGAAGTTCGCCTTGAGCCTTGGCCAAATGCTCGCGCGCCCGAGGAAAATCCAAATAACCCCAAAAAAAGTGATTTGCCTGCGCGAGATGTGTCTCCCCCGAATCAGGCTGAAGACGAACCGCAGCTTCTACACTGCTCTCGGCTAATGCCCGGCGAGTTTCAGTGTGATCGTATTCATCGAAATATATTTGATCGTTCGCGAAGGCCAGAAGACAGTGAGCGAGTAGAAACGCAGGATCGCGTGCTACCGCTTCGTCAAGAAGCTGTACCGCTCTAAATAATCCTCTTTCTCGGCGACCGGGATTAAAGCGAGCGTTGTACTGGAGCTCTTTCGCTTTTAAGTAGAGATCGTATGCAGCTAGATCAGGCGTCGGGCGCTCCTCGATCGCCGCGTTCTCTTTTGGAGACAGCCTGGCTTGAAGCTGAGCCGCAATTGCCTGAGCAATCTCACTCTGAATTGCAAAGACGTTATCAAGCGGCTGATCATAACGCTCTTGCCACAAATCCCTGTTTGTTCTTGCGTCAATCAGCTTCGCGCTGACTCGGACGCGATTTGCGTCGCGTTGCACCGTCCCCTCGACCACATGGGCGACACCGAGTTCATTCGCAATCTGACGCAGGTTTCGCTTCGCACCGGCTTTGTATTGCGTTACCGGTGTTCGGCTGATGGTCTTTAAATCAGCAATTTTCGCCAGGCCGTTCAAGATTTCGTCCTGCACACCGTCAGCGAAAAATGCATTTTCAGGATCGGCGCTCAGATTCTCAAACGGAAGGACGGCAATGCTCTTGTCAGGAATGAGCGCAGTACTGATCGGCAACTGGCGCAGTGATCCTCTCTCCGAAAACATCACGGCCACCGCCGCTCCAAGTGCGATTAGCGATGCTACCAGCACCGTCGAAGTTGAGTTACGTCGCACCCATTTTCGTCCGCGAGTGAGAATTCCAACGTGCCGGGCCTGAATCGGCTCGTGCCGCAGCCAATGTTCAAGATCCTCGGCTAGTGTCCCGGCGGATTGATAGCGCGCTTTGGGATCGCTCTCCAGACAACGCGCGACGATTGTTTCCAAATCGCGGTCGAGTGACGGCACAAGTGAACGCAACCACGGCGCCGGAGTTGCAGCGGCTTGATGAATAACATGAAGAACATTCGGACCTACGAAGGGAGGTCTGCCAGTGATGAGGTAAAACAGAATCGCGCCAAGACTGTAAATGTCAGCAGGCCCCGTAAGATGGGTTGCCCGGCACTCAGCCTGCTCGGGTGCGATGTAGCCGGGTGTTCCGAGTGTTTCTAAAGTTCTTGTTAGGTTGCTAGTTTGATCGAGCCATTTTGCCAGACCAAAGTCGCTCACCATCGGCTCTCCGTTTTCATCAAGCAGGATGTTTCCCGGCTGAAGATCGCGATGGATTACTCCCTTGCTATGGGCGTAGGCAATGGCGCGCGCCACCTTGGCCATCACCCGCACACACTCGCGCGGTTTAGTACGGAGCGCCGGTGCTGCAGCACGAAGGCTTCCGCCTGTCGCGTATTTCATGCTGAAATACGGCAATCCTTCTTCGCTTTCACTTACCTCGTGAATGGGAAGAATGTTTGGATGATCGAGACTAGCCACCGCTTCGGCTTCGCGGCGAAAGCGCACGAGTGACTCATGCGAGTTCACCTGATGAGCGAGGATGCGCTTGACTGCGACGATCCGACGAGAGTGCTGCTGGCGCGCGCGATAAATGACTCCCATACCGCCGCGGCCGATTTCTTCCAGAATTTCGTAGTGACCGAGGCGCCACTCGGTATCGGTCACGTCGTCTTCTACGAGGACACTCTCGAACGCTTCACGCGACCCCTCCCCTTTTACTTCAAGTCCCTCGCGCAGGAAACAGTTGATGCATGTGCCGTGGTCAAGTCGAGTTGTCGCGCCGCATCGTGGGCATTTCGGCAGATTCTCGTTTCCTTCTATGGCGAAATCAGAAGCGTCGGCTGCTTTGTTCATCAAGCTGTTGCGGCCAATGCCGCGCACAAATGGCGGATCTCGTCATCCACGTCGGCCGGATTCGCGACCGTGTGAGCGACTTCATCGCGCAAGAGCCATCGATAACGCTCGCGCAAATTATGCAGTTGTTTTTTCACCACTGTCTCTGCAACCCCTAATGCGGCGGCCAGCCTCGCATACGAGATATCGGCGTGTTCTGCCGCGAGATAATCGCGCAGTCCTTCAAAAAGCCGAAGACGTCCTTTGCCTTCGCATTCCTCACGCAATCGCCGGAGAGCTTGCTCTACGACTGTCGCGGCCCAGCGAAGATCAAAGAGCCGCTCGGGTGCAAGCGAGGCGAGCGCACGAGGCGAAACCGAAATCTGTGTAGGCGCTTCTGCCATCCACGCATCCCACGAAACGAATTCAACGGCGCCGCCCCGCTTCACCGTTTGCTTGGTGTCACTGACGTTGTGCAGGAAATTCTGGACTGACTTGAGCAAGAGCGAGCGAAAGCGGCAGCATTCTCATGGCCACCGTTCGAGCGTGTCGCATCTCCGCCCAGGCGCCTGGACTGATGTAAAGCCAGTCCGCCCGATTGAACTTGCGCAGCTCGTATGTGTTGGCGCCCTCGCAATCTGCCGCTGACGAGAAACGCCCCTTCGAAAGATATCTAATCACGTCGCCCGGCGCGTAAGGATCATACAGACGAACCTGTGCGATCCCGTGCTTCCACGTGTTCTTCATCGCGAAGCACGTACTTGGATTGATCGATCGCTCCGGAAATCGTGAAATCAAAATGTGGCAGTGTGGCAACCCGCCGATCTCGCCCCGTTCCCACCGAACCACAAAGGCCAGATGGCCCAGCGGATCTGCAACCCCCGGCCGGACCGTCCGCGCCCAATAACGCAGCCAACGCGTCACATGAGTCTGCCGTTTGCGCCCACAACTACGCGCCCGGGAAGTCCAAGTCAGCGTGCAGAAGAATTCCCAAACGATTAGCTTGAGCTGCCATTCCGTCGCCGATTCCGCATAGAATTTCGTCGTTCTTTCGGACGATACTAGATCATCATTTCCCATTTTACCAAAATATCACATAAATCACTATCTGTCAAGTATTTATTTATACTTTTTACACACGTTGCGCACACTATCTAAAAGGCAGAAACTGATCGTTTTTCGGTGCTAAACGCGGCATTCAAGGCACGGACATTTTCCAAACTCTGGGACAACAGCTGGGTACGCTCGTGCCGCGTCCCCAGAACCCCTGGGCAGTTCGGGGGGAACAAGTTCTTAGCCTACCTCTTGGGAGGATGCGGGGCGCTCTGGACGCTCAAAATTCTGGGAGCTACGGCTAAAGCTCCACACCTCAACTGGAATCACTGTGCGCCCCTCGCCTGCTCTAATTCCTCGTCAACAGCTGTCGGTCTTGGCTGAAGAGTGCAAAAACGGCAACGGCACCGCCAAAAACAATCAGGCCGACCCAGACGAAAATCCGAAAACTGCTAAGGATGGGCACATGGTCTAGTGAAAAATACCATGAGGCGATGTAACCGAGGCCCGCGGGCATTAACGCCATCAACCAGCCCAGCGTCCCAAATGAAAATCTGCGCCGACGCGTTAGTTGAGTTAGTTCGAAAAGTTGGCGTCTGACATCTCGAATCCTGAAGTTCACGACGCGAAGAAATATGAATGCGAAAAGACCGAAAACTGCTGGCAGAAGAAAAATGACTTCGTTCAGGCTAACCGACCTGCCGCCTTCTAGTGGTCTTTGCCAGTCGACGAGCTGTTTCGAAACAAGCGCTATTGCGCCGAGGAACAGTGTTGCGCCCCAGTTCTCCAAGGTATTGACCAACTTAAGTTCTTCTCGAAGCAACGCGATCCTGGTTTCTTCGATGTCGTGAGCCATAATTCGATAGGCTGCCTAACGAGTTATAAATGGAATTTTGCCGCAGTTTTCTACGGGATTATTCCGTTTAATTCGCCCCCTCACCGGCGAACGGTCCGATAAAAGCGTAATCACGCAACTTCCGGCCTAATGCTGGACAAGATCCGCACCCAAAAAATTCCGTAAAAAACTGTATGTCCTATCGAACATGTCGGATTCATAGTGGAAGAATGAGCTCCCTTCATTTCGTTTTAGAATCCCTCTTCTTTCTTTCCGGAATTGCTTTGACGGTAATAGCCGCGATCGGGCTACGACAATTGACTGTGGCCAAGGAAATCGCGCGTATAGGCGCCAAACGCGATTCTTTGAAACTGGCTGCCGATCAATGTGCCCATTACATGCACAACATTATCCCACTGCAAAATGCCCTTTACGAGGCTATCCAAACAAAGCACATCGCTTTCTTTGATAAATCCGAAGTCGAAGTTAAAGGCGACCAAGTGAAGGTGACTTCGACCGCAACACCAGCTGACGTTGATGCGCTAAAAACCATTGCCTATGAATTCTTGGCGGCATTTAACGCAATCGAAGCCTTCGCGGTTTTTTTTGTTTCCGGAGTTGCGGACGAAAAACTCGCTTTTTCAGCACTAGGAGCCAGTTATTGCAGCAATGTGCAACGTTACCTACCCGAAATAATGCTACTTCGAAGTGGCAGCTTCGATAATCTCCTAAGATTGTTCTTTCTCTGGAATTCCAGACTTGAATCCCTTCGACTACGAATGGAACGCGACAAGATCGATAACAGCCTGCAGAAAATACAAAATAAATTTATTAAACCCGTTGGCACATGAACTAAGATCAGCCGCGCCAAAAACGCTCAGCAAAGACCCCCCGGCCCGAGAAAAAATTTCCGAAAAATATTATATGTCAGACAAAATCGAGTGCCCGGAGCCTTAGAGCGCTCCCGCGTCTCTTGCGACCCGGAGCGTATCGAGGTATTGCTGGAACTTAACGGCCCGACCGTCGCGGATGGTCCACACGTGGGCGACCTGTGCTTTGCGTTCTTCAGCTTGCCCGTGAAACCTGAAGTAATAGTAGCCGAGAGCCACGACTTTTTCGCCGCCGTTGCACTCAAAGATTTCGTCCGCGTCAAAGACGAGTTTGTCGAAACCCGCCGTTAGGCGTTCGAAAACGCCTGAGCGCACCTCACCTATCCCGTTATAAGGGCTGCGGTCCGCCAACGGCGAATTGTCAGCCACGATCCAGACAATGTCGTCAGCCAAATACGACATCACTGCTTCGTAGTCGCGTTCGCCTAAACGTGCGTAGAGTGTTTCAACATCTGCGATAGTATTGATGCTCGATAGCATAACTTGAAGTTTTCCGCGGCAGGCATGACGCCTAACGAGAAATGGATGAAATTTTCCAGTAATGTCTTACGGAATTATTCCGTCTAATTCGCTCCCTCACCTCGGAACGCTCCGATAAAAACGGAATGACGCAATCTCAAGTGTAAACCGGCCAAAATCCTCTGCCCAAAATTCCGTAAAAACTATATGTCAGATAAAGTTGGCGTTGGCTTAATCCGATTGGTTAAGGCCCAGGCTGTCCAGTTCATGACACGATGTCAGGCCTAACTACAATTAGACTGCAACCCGTAATCTATGCGGCCTACACAGAGGTAGTTTTGCCGGGGAAATACTGCAGGAGTCAACCGCGATTCCGGGGTCCGCCCGCCATAAAAATTCCGCAAAAAACGAGGTCAGAAAAAATCGTGTTTATGCCGTTACGCTCATTTGGGACCGAACCGGTTGAGTTTCGAGGCATCATGGACACTGAAAGAAGCGCTCGACTCATATGGATAGCCTAGCCCTCCCTGAGACACCCTGATCATGGCCGATGGACGCTTATCCCGAGGATCCAAGTCAGATCCTTCGCCAGCGAACGCCGTGATTTCGGCCGATATTTCGGACGATTTACCAGTCGCCAACAAGCGTATGGCGGGTCGGATTGCATCGATGATGAGCTGCGCTGCCAATTCGTTAGAGGTGTTCGATAAAACGCGGGTGTTCACCAGTTCCCCTTCCGGCGAAATGCTCAATTGAACGCGAGCAGTACCCGGAACAAGCTGGCGATAGTGTGATTCCATGTTCTCGTACCAAACCTTTCCTATATGATCGAAAAAGGCGTCTTGGGCGTCGGCGAACTTCTTCTCGGTAGGAGTCAGTTGCTTCTCTGCGTAGGCCTGTGCTGATCGTGGCTGACAGTCTTCAACACTCCATGTGTATCGCGTCTGCCCCGTGGGGAGAGAACATCCGAGCTTTCGTCGCTCGCCGGCTGCAAGGGTGAGCATCTGGTCCGTGAATGTGCTGGTGCCCAGTACGGCATCCCCGAGAGTGACGCGAATGGTGACCTTGACTTCTCCATCTCTGCGATCGTTCACGACCCACCAGGCTGCTGCACCCGGTTCGCAGCCCTTGCACGCTTCTTGTCGATCGATGATGGGTTCGCAATCTCCTTGTGCTTCGATGTTGACTGGGCAGGGATTGAACAGTGTGATATATGCACAGCCGGAAAACTGGGCTGGCGCGCGGTCACCACAGGTCGCAAAAGCCACGATTGCAAAAATAACGGCGCTTCTTGGTTTCATGCCGAATCTATGCCTCCACAGAGGCAGTTTGCCGGAAACACTGCAGCACGTCAAAGCCTTATTCCGGGTCAAGATTTCGGTAAAAAACTATATGTCATATAAATGTGAGGCCCGGGCAGATTGAGAAATCTTCGATCCATGAACGTGTTTCTTGATGTAGATTTTGTGTACCCCGGATACGGCGGCTGGCTGAAATCTAAAAAATGACGCATTTTGTGATCAGATGTACCTATTGCGCCGTACGTTTTCGGCATTTGGGCGGAATTTTTGTTTTAGCAGACTTTAGATTAGAGATTATCGGGCGGCGCGAACCCTTGAGATGTCGAATATCTCGAAAGCGTTCGTGGTGCCGCCGCCTTCAACGATGTAAGCGTAGTTGCCCGAGACGAAGATGTCGTCCGGCTGGCCGCTGTTGGCAAGCGGGCTCTGGCTTACGCGCGAAGGAGTGGCCGGGTTCGAGACGTCGAATATCTCGAACGCTTTGGTCGTTCCCGCGCCCTCCACTATGTAAGCGAAGCCGTGCCTGACCCAGATAGCGTCGCCGCCGCCCGTGTCAATGCTGCCCGCGTGGGCAAGGTCGGCCTGGCCTGCCAAAACCGGGGCCGACGGGTTGGACACGTCGAAGATTTGGAATGCGTTGGTCGTTCCCGCGCCCTCAGCGATGTAGGCGTAGTTGCCTGAGACGAAT